>NZ_JBDLAK010000008.1:0-203085 GCF_039748055.1 Burkholderia sp. RS01 | reverse complement strand
ACGCAAATATTTGTGAGCACTGCCCCAGCTTCCACGCCGAGCCCAGTTCACTGCCGATCCTTGCCGCACAACGCGTTGATGCCGATGCACTCGCCCGCGACGCCGAACAACAAGGCTGGATCGCCGAAGCCGAACGACACAAACAGCTCATCACACGACTCGACAGACTGATCAACGAGGCCACCGCAGGATGACCAACACGAACACCCTCAACCGCGTCGAGCGCGCCTGCGCCGAGCTCCTCCGGAACGGACAGGCAGTCACCTTCACCGCCGTTGCCGCCCATACCGGCGTGGGCCGCACCACTCTCTACCGGGACGCCATGCTCCGGCGTGTCATCGAGGAGAACCGTCACCGCACCGCCGCCAGCGGCACCCTCACCGCCCCCACCGACGAGATCGCCACCCTCCGCGCCGCACTCGACACCCTCGCCACCAGCGTGCGGCGCCACGAAGAACAACTCCGGAAACTGACCTCCCGAAACAACTAAATCCTTAACCGGCCAATCCCCGCACTCCTGGGCCATTAGCCGGATAATGCTACGACAACGCCGTCATAGAGAACTTCTTCGGGCACCTCAAAGAAGAGCTCTTCAACCGCGTCCGATTCCTCAACGCCGACGCACTGACGGCCGCGCTGCACGACTACATCCACTGGTACAACACCGAAAGAATCTCCACCAAGCTCAACGGCCTAAGCCCCGTTCAATACCGCGTTAAGGCCCTGGTGGCCTAGAGCATGTCGCCTCATTCCGGTGTGTCTGGGGACGGAGCCTTTCCGTGAAGAGCCGATCCACTGCCCCCTAAAGTGAAGATCTCACAAACCGTCGTAGAGAACTTCCTTGGACACCTCAGGGAAGAGCTCTTCCGCCGTGTCCAAATCCTCGGCACGGAGGCACTGGCAGCAGCGCTGCACGAATACATCCGCTGGTATAACGCCGGGTTGCGTTCAGCCGCTCAGCTGCGCCCTCCTCAGCGGCGGCTCACGCGTGGCAGCAACGCGAACGCGCTCTCGGCAATCTGGGTCAAGCGGGCAGGACCGTGGCCGTACGCACCGACGACGTCGGTCCCGCGGATAACGGTCAGCAAGAGGTATGCAAGATCTTCAGCATCCGCGTCCGGGTCGATGTCTCCGTTGCGCTGCGCCGCGCGCACACACTCGGCCACCGCCATCACGAGCACAGCGAAACACTCGGCAGCAAGGCGCTGCACCTCGGCGTCGGAGGCGCCGATCTCCAGAGCCATCTTGCCCGCGAAGCAAGCAGCCGCCGCCCGGTCGGAAGCTGGGGACACATCGTCGGCAAGAGGCACCCCGTGGACGGCGCGGAGCAGATAGCCGTGGAGGCGTTCGAGTGCGCCCTCGTCCGGGCCGGCAAGCACCTTCGGCGCAACGTTTCCCAGCCGGTCGAAGTATCCGGCCATCGCTTGCACCAGCACACCGTGTTTACCGTCGAAAGCGGCATAGAGACTGCCACGGCCCAGGCCCGTGGCTGCGCTGATGTCGTCGACGCTCGTGCCGTTGTAGCCCGACTCACGAAATTGCCGCTCGGCGGCATGGAGAACGTGGTCGCGGTCGAAGGTTCGTGGTCTCGCCATACATACAAGGTAGAACCAAACGGTCGTTATTGACAAATCAGTACAGAACCCTCTAGCGTTATTGACTGTTCAGTACACAAACGTCTCCCCCCACATCTGGCGAGGCGAAGTCACGCCTATAGACGAAGGAATCAACATGCAGACAGCTTCCCCGGTAGCCCTCGTGACGGGCGCTTCCTCTGGGATCGGACGGGCGGCAGCGCGAGCCTTCGTGGACGCCGGCTTCGCGGTGGTCGGTACGAGCCGCAACGCCGCGAACGCCAGCCCGATTGCCGGGGTGTCGTTCCTCGATCTCGATGTAGCCAGCGACGAATCGGTCCATTCCCTGGTAGAGGAGGTGATCGAGCGGTTTGGTCGGATCGACGTCCTGGTCAACAACGCAGGCGTGGGCGCAGTCGGTGCCGGAGAGGAAAGCTCGATCAATCAGACCAAGGAGGTCTTCGACATCAACGTCTTCGGCTTGATGCGGATGACAAAGGCAGTGCTGCCCCACATGCGCGCCCAGGGCAGTGGCCGTGTGGTCAACGTCTCCTCGGTACTCGGTCTGATCCCAGCCCCCTTCATGGCCAGCTACGCCGCCACCAAACACGCAGTCGAGGGCTACTCGGAGTCCATCGACCACGAGCTTCGCGAACACGGCGTCCGGGTGCTGCTGGTCGAGCCGGCCTTTACAAGCACGAGTTTCGAGGCGAGCAGCCTTGCACCGGACTCACCCCTGCCGGTCTACGCAGCACAGCGGAAGATCTCCCGAGACGTACTGGCCACCGCTTTACGTACCGCCGACGACCCTGACGTTGTCGCAAAGGTGATCGTCGCGGCCTCCACCGATTCCAAGCCCGCACCCAGGTACACCGCCGGTTCGATGGCCGGACGCGTGAGCGTCCTGCGCCGGTTCGTGCCCTCGCGCGCCTTCGACAAACAGATCCGGAAGCTCAACCAACTGGCCGGCTGACACCGAAGCCAGCACCAGCATCTCTCGTCCGCCCAACCTCGAAACAGGCGCAACACATATGGACTTCGAACACGTCACTTTCGACTTGCCGCATGGCACTTTTCACGCTCTGCAGGGCGGTGACCCCACAGGTCAACCGACGATCTTCCTGCACGGGTTCCCGGACCACCCGCCGACGGCGAAGGCGTTCCTCGCCGAACTCGGCCGCCAGGGTCGCTACGTCCTCGCGCCCTGGCTTCGCGGTTACGCCCCGTCCCCGACCGCGGGTCCATTCGATTTCGCATCCTTGACCGGCGACGTGGTCGCACTGATCGACCAGTGGTCTCCCCGGCGCCAGGTGGACCTCATTGGCCACGACTGGGGCGCCTTCATCACGTACGACGCCACCGTCACCGCGCCGGAGCGCATCAAACGCGCAGTCACGCTCGCTATCCCCCACCCCCTCACATTCATCGGCCGGCCTCGCCCCGCCCAGCTCCGCCGGAGCTGGTACATGGCCTTCTTCCAGCTTCCCGGAAGCGGCATGATCGCCCGAGCCCGCGACTTCGCCCTCATCGACCGCCTCTGGCGTCAATGGTCACCAAGCCTGACGCTCGACCCGGCTCTCCAAGTGGAGCTACACGAGCACCTCGGAGCGAGCTTTCCCGCGCCCCTCAAGTACTACCGGGCGATGACTCGCCTGGGCATGCTGAAGGCTGCACGCCGACTCTCCCACCCCATCACGGTGCCCCTGCTGCACATCCACGGCGCAGACGACGACTGCATCCTCCCCCCGAACGTCGACGACCGGCATCGATACGCCGCTCCGCATGTGCGCGCGATCGTCCCCAACCTCGGCCACTTCCTGCACATCGAAGCCCCCGAAGCGATCGCGGAACGGATCGCGACATGGGTGGCGAGTGGCTCACCTGACCCTCGCGGCGAAACCAACCCAATGGCCGTCCAGAACCCGAAAGGCTGACCAAACCATGACTGAGACGACTCCTCCATTCACGAGCGACGAACTGGCCGAAGGCACTATCGACACGGTGGTGATCGGAGGCGGCGCCGCAGGACTGAACGGCGCTCTGATCCTCGCCCGTTCCCGCCGCTCGGTCGTCGTGATCGACAGCGGCTACCCCCGCAACGCGCCAGCGGAAGCCGTGCACGGCCTCCTCGCCCTAGACGGCACTCCGCCGTCCGAGATCCTTCGACGAGGACGGGAGCACGTGCGCCACTACGGCGGACGCATCGTCCTCGGCGAGGTAGTCACGGCTGAGCCTGCCGCCCCCTCAGCTGACGGGGATTTGCGGTTCACCATCACCCTCGCCGCCGGCCGCAGCATCACCGCCCGCCGCATCCTCGTGGCCACCGGCCTCACCGACGTTCTGCCGGACGTGCCCGGTCTCGCCGAGCACTGGGGGCACAGCGTGGTGCACTGCCCTTACTGCCACGGCTGGGAGGTCCGCGACGAACCCATCGGTATCCTCGCCACCGGTCCGGTCTCCATCGCCCACGCGTATCTGTACCGTCAGCTGACCGAGGACCTGACCTACTTCACGGACGGCACCGAGCTGGACGAGGACAACCGCGCCCGCTTCGCCGCCCGCGGCATCCGTGTCATCGACACCCCGGTCACCGAGGTCGTCAACGGCGAGGAGGGCGCTCTCGCCGGGGTGCGCCTGGCCGACGGTCAGGTTGTGGCCCGCCGCATCCTCGCGGTCCTTGCGCAACTGCAGATCCGCGCCCAGGGCCTGGAAGGTCTACACCTGCCCGTGCAGGACCTGCCGAACAAGGGCCGCAGTTTCGCCTCCGGCACGGCCGGCATCACCGACGTGCCAGGGGTGTGGGTGGCCGGCAACGCCACTGATCTGACCGCCCAGGTCGGGGCCTCCGCAGCGGCCGGCGCACTGGCCGGGGCCGACATCAACAGGATGCTGGCCATAGCGGACACCGACGCGGCCCTGCACGCGGCTGGACCGAGTCCGACACCCCATGTCTGAACGCGCCGGCGTCGAAACCACCACTCCCGAAAGGTACGAGATCCCATGATTGCTGCTGAAGACACGTTCGACGCGCCCAATCCCATGGACAAGAACATGACATTGCGACAGCGGGCCCTGGTGGTCGGCCTCGGGATCAGCGGGACCGCCTCCGCGCTGCGACTGCATCGCGCGGGCTGGGACGTGGTAGTGCTGGAGAAGGCCCCCGAGCGGCGCCGCGGCGGATACTTCATCGCCCTGTTCGGGACCGGGGTCGCCGCCGCCGAACGACTGGGCATCGCCGATGCCGTACCGAATCGCGTCGCTCCGGAAGCCTTGAGCTACGAAGTCGACCGCACGGGCCGGCGCCGGCCCGGTCTAAGCTACGCCGAAGTGTTTGGCGGGTCTCGCCTCGTCTTGCGGGGCGACATCGAAGACGCAGCCTTCAACGCCCTGCCCGACGAAGTGGAGATCCGGTACTCGACCGTGCCGATCGCGCTGGAGCAGTACCTCGACGGGGTGGACGTAGAAATCCGAGACCTGACGACGGAGACGGCCACCGTCGAACGGTTCGACCTGGTGGTCGGGGCAGACGGACTGCGCTCAACAGTGCGCCGGCTTGCGTTCGAACCCGAGCAGAGCCCAACCCGTCCAATGAACTACATGATCGCCGCGTACAGCCTGCCCGGGGCGGTACCTGGCTACCGCCCGCAGGACGGGCTCATCCTGGCCGAGGAGGGCCGATCAGCCTGGGTGTTCCCGTTCGCTGACCGCCCGCCGACGGTGCTGCTCTCCTACCGAACCGACGACGTGGACGCCGAGTTCACCCGGCCGGCCATCGACTCGCTGCGCGCCGCCTACGGCCCCGAGCCCACCGGCTCCACGCTCGGTTGGCTGCTCGATCAGTTCGAGAAGGCCCCGGACCACCTGTTCGACTCCGCCGAGCAGGTTCACCTCGACCATTGGCACCGTGGCCGAGTCGTCCTCGTTGGCGATGCCGCGTGGTGCCTGACCGTTTACTCCGGCATGGGGGCATCCACCGGCCTGGCCGGGGCCGACCTGCTCGGCACCATGCTCGAACGCCACCCGCACGACGTGCCACGAGCGCTGCAGGACTGGGAGGACCACCTGCGCCCGTTCGTCGCCCACCACCTCGGCAGCGGTGTGAACATGCGCAGCTTCTTCACCCCAGGCAACCGCGCCGAGTTGCTGCTTCGGTCCGCGATGATCCGCCTCGCCCGGCTGCCGATCGCCGGCCGGTTGCTCGCCAAGATGAGGACCAACAGCGCGGGCGTGCAGATGAAAAGTCTGGATATCGCCGACGCTGCAGCGTGAGGCCAACCCGGTGCGGACCGTGTCGACCTGAGCACATAGAGAGGCATATGCCAGCCAACACGCCCGCCGACAGCACCCGTTGACGACGGGCATTACCGCCACGCGAAGAAGGCTCCGTCCCACGTGGGGACGGAGCCTTCTCAGAAGAGCCGGTCGCTGGCCGCTAAAGTGGAGACCTCACAAATTTGAGAGTCCAACTTTCGGGGACCAGTTCATCCCGCCGGACCTTTGCTGTTTGGTGGGTTGTTGAGTGTGCCGGACCAGCCGTGCCGGATTATTCCTTGCCGAGCCCGGCCGCGGATGTCTTCTGCCCGGTGACCGTGTTCAGCGTGGTGAGGTCGAAGATGCCGTTGATGTCGGCCTTTTTGGTGGTGCCGGCGTCCACGCCGTCCTGCAGGAGCTTGGTGAAGGCGCCGGCGAGCGGGTCAACGGTGAACACGATGTTCTGCAGCGAGCGGTCGATGACGTCCTGCGGCAGCGCCTTCCCGGCGGCTTCCTTGAGTGCGGCGTTGACGTCGGTGGCCTTCTGCGCGGCCGGGGTGTCGTTGAGCCACTTCACCGCTTCGACGTGCCCCTTGAGCAGTCCTTCCACGGTCTGCGGGTGCTCGGCGGCGAACTTCTTGTTCACGATCAGGACGGTGGTGGGGAACGCGCCCGGCTTCCCGGTCAGCGAACCGTCCCACAGGTCCTTCTCATCCACCAGGACCTTCGCGCCGGCCTGGAGCACCAGGCGGGAGGCCCAGGGCTCGGGCAGCCACGCGCCGTCGAGCTTGCCGTCCTGGAACAGTTTCAGCGTCTGGGCGTTCTCGGTGGGGTTGATCGCCACGTCTCCGCCGCCGTCGGTGTTGGTCTTGTAGCCCTGCTTGCCCAGCCAGGCGCGCAGCGCCACGTCCTGGGTGCCGCCCAGCTGCGGCGAGGCCAGGGTCTTGCCCTTCAGATCCGCCGCGGTCTTGATCCCGGGCTTGACCACCAGCTGCGCCCCGCCCGAGGCGGCGCCGGCGATGATGCTGATGGACTCGCCCTTGCTCTTGACGAAGGAGTTGATGGCCGGGTTCGGGCCGATGTAGGTCGCATCGATCGCTCCGGCGTTCAGCGCCTCGATCGCCGCGGGGCCGGCGTTGAACACCTGGGTGGAAAGCTTGGTGCCGCCCAGGTTCTCCTTAATGAAGCCCTGCTTCACGCCCACCAAAGCGGCGGCGTGGGTGATGTTCCCGAAGTAGCCCAGCTTCAGCTCCGCGGCCGGGCTCGTGGCGGCGGCGGGGTTGGCTGCTGCCGGTTGCGTGTTTTGGGCGGCCGTGGACGCCACGGCGGCGCCGGCGCCGAGAACGGCCAGCACGCCGGCGGCGATGCCGATCTTGAGCCGGCGGGAGTACTTCGGGCTGCGGGTCTCACCCGCTGCGATGCGGGTGGATCCCGGGTTGTCCTGTGAGGTCGACATGGTGTTTCCTTCGGGGCTGTGTTGGGGGTGTTGGACTGAGGTTACGTAGAGCCTCAGGCCGCCCACAACGGCCGCCGTAGCAGGGATTCACCGGGCGTCGCGAACGTTCATCTTGAGTCGCAAACCGTTAAAAAGCGTCAGGCGCGGACGCCAGTGCGCCCAGTACGGCAGGCAGGAGGCGGTCGTTCCGCCCCCACACGGGATCGAGCAGCTCGAGGTACCAGGAGTCGGCAAGGACCAGGGCAAGCGTCTCGTTGCTTTCGTCGGCCCAGTCCCGGATCTGTTCGGATTCGATGGGGCTTTCGCTGGTCCCGAGGACGGTGACCACCTCGTCGCCGTCGATCGTCACCGGAATGGACGCGCTGCTCATCTCTCCGGGGGCGTGGGCGACGGCGACGATCTCGGTCTGCGTCGAGAGCTGCAGGAGAAGCCGTGCCGACTCGGCAGAGCAGAAGCCCGTCACGTACTGCCGCTGGGCGTGACTCGCCCCGGGTGGCAGGCCCGGCTGGGATTCCTTCGTGAAGAGCCCGCTGCGGTTGATCTCGGCGAGCTGCCCGGCGATGGGTCCGGTTTCGGCGTCGAAGCTTGGGGCGAGGGTTCCCGCCTGGTACTGGCTCTTGCCTTCCAGCCACCGTGCGGTCAGCTCGCCCGCGGCGGCAAGCGTGGTGGCCTGCCGCCACACTTCCCTGTCCACCAGGAGCCTGCCGTAGCCGTCCCGCTCGTCCGTAAAGTGATTGTTCATAGTTTCGAGCCTAGAGCCGTTTGCCGGCCGCCGGACAGGGGACATGACGGCGGCGGACGCAGGATGAACCGCCGTTACGCCGTGTATCCCACCGTTTCAGGGTGCTTTGACGGCGTTTTTCCGCTGCCGGATAGTTGCTGCCACAAGAACCTCAGCCGCTACTTCCAAGGGGAAAATCATGGCCCGCAACTCTCTCACATCCGGCCTCGGAACGCTCAGGCCCGGCGTTGGCCTGGCTCTCGCGGCCACTGCGCTGCTGGCGCTGTCCGCCTGCTCGGATCCGGGGGCCGCGGCCGCAGGAAATGCTCCCACAGCCTCCTCGTCCTCTGCGGGAGCCAAGACTTCCGGAGCCAAGACCTTCAACCTGTCTCCGCAGCAGGACCGCGTCCCGGTCACCGTGGACCAGGCCGCGGCCGCCCTCGTTCCGGAAGCCATCAAGAAGGACGGCAAGCTGACCGTGGCCGTCAGTCCGTTCGCACCGCCGCTGGCGGTGTACGCCACCGACAACAAGACGCCAGTGGGCAATGAGGTGGACATCGCCGTCGCGCTGGCCCAGACGCTGGGACTGGAGGCCGACATCGTGCCGACCGCCTGGGCGGACTGGCCGCTTGGCGTGGAATCGGGCAAGTACGAGGCCGTACTGTCCAACGTCACGGTGACCGAGGAGCGCAAGCTCAAGTTCGACTTCGCGAGCTACCGGGACGACAAGCTGGGCTTCTACGCCAAGAACGACAGCGGCGTGACCAAGGTCGAATCCGCCGCGGACGTGGCCGGAAAGCGGATCATCGTCGGCTCGGGCACCAACCAGGAAGCCATCCTGCTGCGCTGGGACGACGAGAACAAGGCCAAGGGGCTCAAGCCGGTTGAGTTCCAGTACTACGACGACGACTCCGCCTCGAACCTGGCGCTGCAGTCCGGCCGGGCGGACCTCACGTTCGGACCGAACGCCACCGCAGCCTACAAGGCCGCCAGCGACGCCAAGACCAAGCTCGTGGGCCTGGTGGACGGCGGCTGGCCGCTGAAGGCAAGCATCGCGGCCACCACCAAGAAGGGCAACGGCTTCGCGGCCGCCGCCCAGGCCGGGCTGAACCACCTGATCGACGACGGCAGCTACGCCAAGATCCTGGACCGCTGGGGCCTCTCCTCCGAGGCCGTGCAGAAGTCCGAACTGAACCCGGCGGGCCTGCCCAAGAAGTAGGCCCGCCGACGTACCTCCGCCGCCTGCCGGACGCTGCCGTTTGCTGAACCTATCGGTGGTTGAACACTGTGCGGCGGAGGAAGCCGTTCCGGAACTTTTCTTCCGGATCCATGGCGGTGGCCAGCGCCACGAAGTCCCCAAAGCGCGGGTACAGCGGCGCAAGGCCTGACGCGTCGCTGGTGAAGAGCTTGCCCCAGTGCGGGCGAGCGCGGAATGGTGCCAGCGCCGCCTCTATGACCGGCAGGAATGCTTCGACCCGCTGCTGGTCGGGCTGCCACGTGAAGTGGAGGGCGATCCCGTCGCGCCCGTAATTCGGGCTCATCCAGAGGTTGTCCGCAGCCACCGTACGGATCTCTGAAATGAGCAGGAGCGGCGTCACCAGGTGAGAGAGGGAGCGCATGGTCCGGATGGCGTCCACCGCGTGCTCCCGGGGTACCAGGTATTCGGACTGGAGCTCATCGCCCTTGCTGGGCATGTGCTCCATCCGGAAGTGGGCGAGCCTGTCGGACCAGGGCCCGGGAATACCCAGCTGCTCACTGCAGGTACTGCCGGCTACCCCCGGAATGGGGTGCTGCGCTTCCGCCGCGGGGGTTCCGCCGAAGAAATCAGCAGCAGCCGGCCCGGACGGATCCGTGGTCCGCCGCTTCAGCCACGCCTGCCCGGCCGCGGCGCCGGACCAGTCCGTGAACAGGCTGACGCTGTAGGCCGAGGACGTCACGGCATCGAAGTCTGCCAGCACCTGGTCCCAGGCGGGCTTTTCGAAAACCGTCTGGGCCACCTCGAACGCGGGCTCGATGTCCAGGGTCAGCCGGGTGACAATGCCCAGGGCCCCCAGCCCGACCACCATGCCCTCAAAGTCCGGCGTCTCGCCGCGGAGCGCGGCCAGGAGGCTGCCATCGGCCGTCACCATTTCGAGGCCGGCAACCGCGGTGGCCAGGTTCCCGTTGGTGTCCCCCGAGCCGTGGGTGGCGGTCGCCACGGCCCCGGCGATGGAGATGTGGGGCAGCGAGGCGAGGTTGTGGAGGGCGAAACCCTGGCGCTGCAGTTCGGCGGCAGCGGTCCCGTACAGGGTCCCTCCACTGACGGTGACCGTTCGGTTGGCGGCATCCACGGCGATTTCCGGGTCCAGCCTGTCCAGGGCGGCCAGGACACCGGCGGTGTCGGCGATGTCGTTGAAGGAGTGGCGGGAGCCCAGCGCCCGGATCTTGCCGGCGCCGGCTACGAGCTCCTGCAGTTCTTCAACGGTTTCCGGATGCGCCACGTGCTCGGCGCCGTAGGCGAGGTTTCCGGCCCAGTTTCGTTCGCTGACGCGGACAGGGGTCATTGCGGTTCCTTCTGGTTGGCGAGCACGGTCAGTTGGAGAGCACAGCGTCGTTGGCGAGCACTGTCAGTTCGACGGCGTCCGGCCGCTCGGCGGTGCTCTGGATGATGACCGATGCGCCGCTGCGGGCAGATTCGAGGACCGATTCCATGACGTCGAGGACGTGGTACGCCAGCCTCCCGCCTGCCCGCGGCTCTGCGCCCGGCGGCGTTGAGGCGAGGTCGGCGATGCCGAAGCCGCGGCCCGAGTCAACGTAGCCGGCCGACACCGGCAGGGTCTCCCATGCCTCGGCGCCGAGCGGAAACAGCTGGACTTCGCCGTCGAAATGGTTCGGATCCGGCACCACCAGCGATCCGAGTTCGCCGTGGATCTCGATGTTGGACGACTTGGAGTTTACGGCGTCAAAGCTCATGAACAACGTGGAGAGCGCGCCGGAGGCATGGACCAGGACCCCGGTGACGTGGGAGTCGATGTCAACGGGGACTCGTTCGCCCTGGCGCGGCCCCGAACCGATGGTGCGTGCGGTGCGCGTATGGCTGGCGGCACCCATGACCGAGACCACGGGGCCGAGCAGGGTCACCAGGGCGGTGACGTAGTAGGGTCCCATGTCCAGCAGCGGGCCGCCGCCGGGCTGGTAGTAGAAGTCCGGGTTCGGGTGCCACCGTTCGTGCCCGGGGGTCACCATGGTGGCGGTGGCGGAAACCGGTGCGCCGATCAGGCCGTCGTCGATCGCCTTGCGGGCGGTCTGGATCCCGGTGCCGAGCACCGTGTCAGGGGCGCAGCCGACGGCTACGCCCGCCTCGCGGGCGGCCTCCAGCACCTGCCGCGCCTCGGCCGTGGCCGCCGCCAGCGGCTTCTCGCCGTAGACGCTCTTCCCAGCGGCAATGGCCTTCAGGGCGACCTCGGCGTGCGCGGCGGGGATGGTCAGGTTCAGTACCAGGTCGACGTCGTCCGCGGCGAGCAGGTCCTCCACGGAGACGGCACGGACGCCGTCGTAGCCCAGGGCGACGGCCTCGGCGCGTGCGGGGTCCAGGTCCGCGACGGCCACCAACTCGATCTGGTCGAGTCTGCGGAAATTGGTCAGGTACTGGGCGATGATGGCGCCGCAGCCAATGATTCCTACTTTCAACGGCTTGCCCACAGCAGGCCCCTTTCAATGATGGTGCGTACGTTCTGGTCTTGGAGGATTTCGACGCGGTGGCCGGGGGTTGCGACGAAGATCCGGCCTTCGCCCCACTGCCGCGTCCAGATGGCCGGTGAGGTGACTTCCCGGTGCCAGGGGTCCCATTCGCGGGCTTTCTGGGTGGTGGTGGCGAGGACGTCGATGTAGTCGTCGGAGAGCACCCAGTACTGCTCGGTGACCAGATCGAAGTCGGAGATGCCCTCGGTGATGGGATGAGTGGCCGCGGCGGGCAGCATGTTCACGGTGTAGGGCACGTAGTTATCGGACTGCTCACCGGCGCACTCGTCCGGGTGCTTGCCGGGATGGCAGGCAAACTGGCCGCCGATCAGGTGCAGGTAGTCGGAGTTATTCCGGTAGGAATCGGCGATCCCGCCGTGCCAGCCGGCCAGTCCCGTGCCGTTTTCGACGGCGGTCCGCAGGCCGGCGAACTCCTCTTTTTCGATGGTGGTCATGGTCATGCACTGCAGGATCAGGTCGACGCCGGCCATGAAGGCAGCGTCGGCGTAAATCTTGGGCGACTCCTCGACGCGGACTTCATAGCCGTTGTCTTTAAGGTACGGAATGAAAAGTTCGGTGGCTTCGAAGGGCTGGTGCCCGTCCCAGCCGCCACGGACCACCAGGGCGGTCTTGCGTTCTGTCATGGGGTTCCTTTGATGAGCGCCGGCGGTGGCCGGCGGAAGTGTGGTCAGCGGGTGGCGAAGGCGGCGTCGAATGCCGCGGCGGGCGGGGCGATGGCAGCGAGGCCTCTCACGAGGGCGAGGGCCTGCGGGGCGCCGGTGAGGCGGTCCATGCCGGCGTCTTCCCATTCGATGCTGGTGGGTCCGGCGTAGCCGATCGCGTTCAGCGTCCGGAAGATCCTGTTCCACTGCACGTCCCCGTGCCCGGCCGTCACGAAGTCCCAGCCGCGGCGCGGGTCGGCCCAGGGCAGGTGCGAACCGAGCCGGCCGTTGCGGCCGTCGAGCTGGCGCACGGATTCCTTCACATGGACGTGCAGGATGTGTTTGGCGAAGTCCTGCAGGAACATCACGGGGTCCAAGTCCTGCCAGATGAAGTGGGACGGATCGAAGTTAAGCCCGAAGGCCGGCCGATGCCCGATGGCCTCGAGCGTGCGTTTGGTGGTCCAGTAGTCATAGGCGATTTCGGAGGGGTGGACCTCCAGGGCGAAGCGCACGCCAACCTCATCGAACACATCAAGGATGGGGTTCCAGCGGTCCGCGAAGTCCCGGTACCCGGCGTCGATCATGGCCTCGGACGCCGGCGGGAACATCGCCACGGCCTTCCAGATCGAGGAACCGGTGAAGCCCGTGACGGTCTTCACGCCAAGCCGGGCCGCGGCCCGGGCCGTGTCCATCATGGAGCGCGCGGCGCGGGAACGGACGCCTTCCGGGTCGCCGTTGCCCCAGACCTCCGGGGTGAGGATGTCCCGGTGGCGTTCGTCGATCGGGTCGTCGCACACGGCCTGGCCGGTCAGGTGGTTGGCGATGGCGAAGACCTGCAGGTTGTTCTTTTCGAGGATATCCAGACGGCCCTGGAGATACTCATCGTCCTCCGCGGCGCGGCGCGGGTCGAGGTGATCGCCCCAACAGGCAATCTCCAGCCCGTCAAAGCCCCACTCGCCGGCGAGCCGGGCTACCTCCTCAAAGGGCAGGTCGGCCCACTGGCCGGTGAACAGCGTAATAGGTCGGGTCATGGTGCTTTCCTGTTCTGTATTCATGCGCTTAGACCGCCTGCCACTGGCTGGAATGTGCCGCGCTGGATTCCACGGCGGCCAGCACCCGCTGGACCTGGAGGGCGTCCGCGAACGTCGGTTCCGGCTGCCGTCGTTGCGCCAGCGCGTTGACGAGGTCCACCACCTGGTGGGTGAACCCGTGCTCGTAGCCCAGGCCGTGGCCGGTAGGCCACCAATGGCCCACATAGGGGTGTTCGGGTTCTGTCACGAGGATCCGGCGGAATCCGGCGTCGGGGGAGTCGGCGGCCTCGTAGAAGGAAAGAACGTTCATGTCCTCGAAATCGAAGGCGAGGGATCCCTTGGTGCCGTTCAGCTCCAGGCGCATCGCGTTCTTCCTGCCGAGGGCGTACCTGGTGGCTTCGAAGACGCCGACGGCGCCAGCTGAAGCAGCGCCGCCGTCGAACCGGGCACTGAAGATCGCGGCGTCGTCAACGGTGACGGCCCCGCGGGGCGCCTCAGCGCCTGCGTCACCCTGCCCGCCGAGCCCCACGAGGTTCCCGGCCAGGGGCCGCTCGGGCACGAACGTTTCCAGCAGCGCCGAAACACCGGCGATCTTCTGGCCGGTGAGCCACTGGGCGGTGTCGGTGATATGCGCACCGATGTCGCCTAGGGAGCCGGATCCGGATTTGCCCTTGTCCAGCCGCCAGGTCATGGGCGCGTTCTCGTCGCTCAGCCAGTCCTGCAGGTAGTGGGCGCGGACGTGCCGGATGGTTCCGAGCCGGCCTTCCTCCACCATCCGCTTGGCCAGTGCCAGCGCCGGCGTGCGGCGGTAGCTGAATCCGCACATGGCGAACACCCCGCGCTTTGCGGCCGCCTCGGCTGCGGCGGTCATGCGCTCCGCCTCGTCCACGGAGTTGGCCAGCGGCTTTTCGCAGAGCACGTGCTTGCCGGCCTCAAGGGCGGCGACCGCGATTTCGGCATGGGTGTCGCCGGGGGTGCAGATGTCGACCAGGTCGATGTCGTCGCGTTCAATCAGGCGCCGCCAGTCGGTTTCGGCCGACTCCCAGCCCAGTTTCCCGGCGGCAGCCCGGACGCCGTCGGCGTTCCTGCCGGCCACCGCCGTGAGCTGCGGCTGCAGGGGCAGGTCGAAAAAGCGGGGCGCCGTCCGCCAGGCGTGTGAGTGGGCGGCGCCCATGAACGCGTACCCGGCCATGCCGACGCGCAGCGGCTGTGTATCAGTCAAGAGTGGTCCTTTCGGCTATTCGGTGGTCGAGGTTCTGGTGGTTGAGCTTCTGGTGGCGAGCTTGCCGAAACCGGGCCTCGACAAGCTCGACCACCGCGGCATTATTTGCTGAAGCCCGCGGTCAGGCCGCTGAGAAGCTGGCGCCGGGCCACAACGTAGAGCACCAGCAGCGGCAGCGTGGCCAGCACCACGGACGCCAGAACCGCGGGGATGTTGACGCTGAATTCGCCCTGGAACGTCCACAGCGAGAGCGGCAGCACGCGGGTGCCCGGGCTCTGGGTCAGGATCAGCGGGAACAGGAAGCCGTTCCAGACGTGCAGGGCGTTGTAGATGCCCACGGTGATCACGGCCGGCTTGGTCATCGGCAGCGCGAGGCGCCACAGCATGGACCAGTCGGAGCAGCCGTCCAGCCGCATTGACTCGAAAAGTTCGTTGGGCACGTCCCGCATGAAGTTGGAAAGGATCAGCACGGAGACGGGTATGGCGAACGCTATGGACGGCAGGATGAGCGCCAGCAGGGTGTCGTACAGGTGAGCGCGGGTGATCATCCAGTAGATCGGAATGATGGTGGCGTGCAAGGGAATGGCCAGCCCGAGCAGGAAAAGGTTGTTGGTCCAGCTCAGGAAGCGGCCCTTGCCGCGGACGATTGCGTAGGCGGCCATGAACGAGACGAACAGTGCCGGAATGACGGTGCCCAGCGTGACGATGACGCTGTTGGTGAAGTACCGGACAAAATCGTTTTCCAGGACCAGCTTGTAGTTGTCCAGTGTGGGTGCAGCGGGCGGCAGCATGGGGTTGGAGGCGAAGAACCCGGCCTGGTTCTTCAGGCTGGTGACCACCACGTAGTAGATGGGCAGGATGATGACGAGGAGCCAGAGCCAGCCACCGAGGCCGCCGAGGAGGTTCGGCCGGAAACGCGAGGCACGCCTGATTGCCGGACGGGGGGCCGCCGCGGTGCGGACGGGTGCCGCCGGCGGAACCGGAAGCTGTGTCGTGGAAGCCATCAGGCTCCTTCCAATTGGCTTGCGTTCCGGTTTTTGCCGCCAAGCCGCTGCAGGAGCAGGGCGAGGCCCAGCCCGATGGCGATCAGGATGACGCCGAGGGCACTAGCGGCGCCCATGTCGTTGGCCTTGAAACCGGTCAGGTACATGTGCAGCGGCAGTAGCCTGGTGCTGTAACCGGGGCCGCCGCCGGTCAGGACGAAAATGAGGTCGAAGTAGGCCAGGCTTCCCACCACCATGAGGGTGGAGGAGGTGATGATGGTGTACTTCAGCTGGGGCAGGGTGATGTTCAGGAACTGCCGGACGCGGCCGGCGCCGTCGATTTCTGCCGCCTCATACAGCGATGTGGGGATCTGCCGCACGCCGCCTTGGTAGATGAGCGTGTGGAACGGGACGAACTGCCAAGCGATGACGAACACCACCACGAACAGGACCAGGTCCGAGTTTCCGAGCCAGTCCTGGATCAGGAAGGGCACCTGGAGCCCGGGGCCGAGGCCGAAGTTGGGGTCCAGGAGCGCCTTGAACGCGATGGCAACAGCGGCTGACGATAGCAGCAGCGGCAGGAAGTAGAGGACGGCGAGTGCTGCCCGGTATTTCTGACCGCCCGCCGTGAACACCCCCAGCAGGAGGCTGATCGGCGCCTGCACGATGAAGGAAAAGAACATGATCTTGGCGGTTACGAGCAGAGCGTTGCCGGTGACCGGATCGCTGAGGACGGTCGCCCAGCTGCTCAACCCGTCAAGGCGGATCTCGCGTAGCCCGTCCCAGCTCGTGAAGCTGAGGAAAACCACGCCCGCCAGCGGCACAACGGCGAACACCAGGAAGAATACGAGGGCCGGCACTGCCAGCCACCCCGAGGGCCCCGCGTCGCGGACCCCCCGGCGGATGGAACTGTCTACAGCCACGGCTCTACTTTCCGATCGTGGCGTTCATCGTGGAGACAAACTGCTCGGGCGTGATCTTCTTGAGGAAGATCTGGTCAAGGTTGGACAGCATCGCGTCGCCCTGGGCGGGGCTCAGCGCCTGGTCCCAGGAGAGGGTGAAACTCGGGGCCGCCTTGGCCAGGCCGTAGACGAACGTGAGGAAGTCCTTGTCCGGTGACGCTGCGAGCTTGCTGTCGATGCCGTTGACCACCGGCACAGCCCCGGAACTGATCAGGGCGTCCTTATCGGTGTCAGTGAACATTCCGTCCTTGACGTAGTTGAGTGCGGCCTTCTTTTGCTCGTCTGTGGCCTTGGAAGAGATCGACCAGAAGTTGGACGGATTGCCGACGACGTTGGCGGGGTCGCCCTTTCCGCCCGAGACAGTGGGGAAGGTGGTGAAGCCGAGCTTGCCGCTGCTCACGAAGTCTGCCGCGTCCTTCTTCATGCCCTGGTAGATCCAGCCGCCCTGCACCACCATGGCTGCCTTGCCGGTATAGAGCAGGGCCTGGTCCGCGTTGCTGTCAGCCGCGATGGAGGAGAAGCCGTTCACGAAGCCGCCGGCGTCGACCAGTTCCTGGATCTTGGTCAGTGCCTCGCTGACCGCGGGGTCCGACCACGCACCGGCCTTGTTTGCAGCGATGTTGGCGAAGACCTCGGGGCCGCCGATGCGCTCAACAAGGTATTCCAGCCACATCAGGTCCGGCCACTTGGACTGCCCGCCCAGGGAGAACGGCGCAATTCCGGCCTCCTTGAATTTCGGCACGAGGGCCATGACGTCGTCCCAGGTCTTGGGCGGCTGGGCGCCGACCTTGTCGAACACTTCCTTGTTGTAGTACAGGACGACGGGCTGGACGTTGTTGTTGGGCAGCGCGTAGGTCTTGCCGTTGATTTCACCGTTCTTCAGGACGGAGGGAAGGTAGCGGTCCTTGACCTGGGGGTTCTCCTTGATGAACGCGGAGAGGTCCTCCACCTGGCCGGCATCCACGTAGGACTTCAGGACACCGCCGCCCCACCCGTAGATAAAGGTGGGGCCCTCGCCGGCGCCCACAGCTGTGCGGACCTTCGTCTTGTAGGCATCGTTGGCGAAAAAGTCCAGCTTGATGGTCTGGTCGCTGTGGGCGCTGTTCCATGTCGCCACCGACTTCTGCAGCACAGGCTGGTTGCCTCCGGTCAGTCCCCACATCGTGGCGGTGCCGGAACCTGCGGAGGTGGAACCTGCGGGGCCGCTGGAACCGCACGCCGCCAGACTGACAGACAGTGCGGCGGCGGAGATGGCCATGGCGGCGGTGCGCAACTTACGGGTATTCATCTGATCTTTCATCCGTCCTCCGGGGTCGGCGCTGATTGCCCGGGTGTGAGAGGTGGCAGGCCTGCCGTCCAACGGGAGGCCGCGTGCCGCTGATGATGATTTGTGTGGTCTGGGGTTTCGAAAAATTTCGTAAAACCTGCGACTCGTGCAACCCAAAGTAACGGTGACCCAGATCACCAGTCAAGACCAAAACTGAAAAAAGTTCAGAACGTTGACTAATAAACGGTTGACCTCGCGGGGCGCACGGTACAAACTGTTTGCATCGAAATTTTTCGAAACTTCCGGGGGTTCTTGTGTCAACTGTTCAGGGCGTGGACAGGCCAACGCTGGCCGCTGTCGCGCGGGAAGCCGGCGTCTCGGCTCCGACCGTCTCCAAGGTCATCAACGGGCGGGAAGACGTTGCTGCCGTCACCCGGGCCAAGGTTCTGGCCGCGCTTGAGCTCACGGGGTACCAGTCTCCCCTGCAGCGCAGGACGGCCGAGGGCCGCACACCGACCGTGGAAGTGGTGTTCGATTCCCTCAACTCCGCTTACTCCGTGGAGGTCCTCAACGGAGTGATGGAACATGCCGCCGCCGAGGACGTCCAGGTCATGTTGAACGTCACCAGCCAGCAGTCGGCATCAAAGCTGACCCCCGAGCGGCGGGCCCAGCGCATCCTGGATGAAGGCCGCGTGGGGCTGATTGTTGTGACTTCCGCGTTTGGGGAGGCGCAGCTGGACGCGTTCTACCGGCGGCACATTCCCGTCGTCGTCATCGATCCGCTTAATCCGCCGCCGGGAGATGTGGTGAGCGTCGGCGCGAGCAATTGGGCCGGTGGAAAATCCGCCACCGCCCACTTGCTGGAGCTGGGGCATCGCCGGATTGCCTACCTGGGCGGTCCGCCGGAAGCCGAATGCAGCCAGGCCCGCCAGCACGGCTACATGGCCGCGCTGATGGCAAGCGGGGTGGCGGTGAACGACGAGTACGTCGTCCCGGGCGTTTTCCGTCCGGAGCACGGCGTGCGGGGCCTGCGGAAGCTTCTGGCCCTGGATGAACGCCCGACGGCGATATTTGCGGCCAGTGACAGCATTGCCCTGGGCGTGCTTGCCGAGGCCCGCCGGCAGCGCATCCGCATTCCCGATGATCTGAGCCTGGTGGGCTTCGACGGCACGTTCCAGGCCGAGGAGGCGGTGCCCGCGCTGACGTCCGTGGCGCAGCCCCTGCAGGAGATGGGTCGGGCCGCAATGCGCTTCGTGCTGAGGCAGGCCCGGGGCGAGCTGCTGGACTCCCGCCGCGTGGAATTGGCCACTCACCTGGTGGTCCGCGAGTCGACTGCGCCGCTGACCGCCCGCCGCTGAGAGCCCCCGCTGAAGACCCCCGCCGAAGCACCCCGGTGAAGGGTCAGCTCAGCCGGTCAGCTCAGCAGGTCATGCGGACTGGCAAAGACCTCGCGCAGCCTGCTTCCCGCCGCCCCGCGCAGCGCAGCGGTCTGCCCGAGGCCGGAGAAGGCGACGCCGTCCGGGGGCACCACGCCGGGGGCGTAACTGCCGAGGCTCCGCAGCAGGCTCGGCCGGATCCACCGGTCCAGCCCGGCGAAATGCCCGCCCAGGATCACCGCGGACACGTTGACCATGCGGGCGGCGGACGCGAGTGCCACGCCCAGGTAATGGCCGGCCGTCTCCACGGCCCGGGACGCCTCCGGCGAGCCGGCCCCAAGGGCTCCCAGGAGTGCGGCCATCCGGTCGGCGGTCGTTGTGCCGTCGATGCCCGCGGCGGAGAAAATCGCCTGCTGTCCGGCGACGGTCTCCAGGCATCCGCGGCCCCCGCAGCTGCATGGCCGGCCATCGGGCTGCACCACCAGGTGCCCGATTTCGCCGGCATGTCCGCCCGGGCCCGCGAAGAGCTCGGACCCGAAAATGAGCCCGCCGCCCACGCCGACTTCGCCCGAGACGTAGAGGTAGTCCCGGAAGGAGGAGCCATGGCCGTACCAAAGTTCCGCCAGGGCTGCGCTGTTGGCCTCGTTGGAGAGGACGACGCCGAGCGGCGCCCCGGGGAGCAGGGCCTCCAGGTGCTGCGCCAGCGCGGCATCCCGCCAGCCGAGGTTCGGTGCGGTCAGGACGGTTCCGCGTGCCGGATCCACGAGGCCGGGCATCGCCAGCCCTCCGCCCAGCAGCACCATCCCGTCAGCCTCGGCTGCCGTGGTGACCCGCCGCGCCACGGCGCGTAGTTCCCCGAGCACCTCCTCCGGGCTGCCGCCCGGTGGCCGCTCAACCACTTCCTGGACGCGCACTTCACCCAGGAGGTCCACGACGCCGGCTGCCAGGTAGTCAACGTTGATCTCCGCGCCGAGCGCCCCCCGCTGCCGGTTGAGCACGAGTCCGCTTCCGGGCCGGCCGCGCTCGCCGTCGCGGGTGACCCCCACTTCCTCGACCAGTCCGGTTTCCAGCAGGCCGGCGACCAGGCTCGAGACAGACGCCTTGGTCAAGCCCGTGCGTGCGGCGATCTCGGCGCGGGTGCAGCGTTCCGTCCGCCGGATGGCACCCAGCGCCACGGCCAGATTCTGCCGGCGCACATCCTGCACCCGGCCGGGAGCCTCAGCCTGCACTGTCTACCCCGCGCATCGTCCGCCCTTCCGCTGTTCTTTCCGGCTTCTTTCGGCATCGCGCCAAAAACTATTGACCCAAGTTCACCACAAGCCATATAGTTCAGATTCCATACTAATTCGTTTCCATTTCTGGAACCACATCCTGCTAGCCCAATGAGGTGCTCACTATGGCTGTTACGCCAACCCCGGAAGACCGCTTTACCTTCGGCCTGTGGACTGTCGGCTGGACCGGCGCCGATCCGTTCGGCGTCGCCACCCGCCCGGCCCTGGACCCGGTGGAGGCGGTCCACAAGCTGAGCGAACTCGGCGCCTATGGCATCACGTTCCACGACAACGACCTCGTTCCCTTCGATGCCACGCCCTCCGAGCGCGAGCTGATCCTGAAGAACTTCAAGGCAGCCTTGGCCGAGACGGGCCTGAAGACCCCCATGGTGACCACCAACCTCTTCAGCCACCCGGTTTTCAAGGACGGCGGCTTCACCTCCAACGACCGGTCCGTCCGCAGGTTCGCCCTCGCCAAGGTGCTGCGCAACATTGACCTGGCCGCTGAACTCGGCGCCGAAACCTTCGTCATGTGGGGCGGGCGGGAAGGCAGCGAATACGACGGCTCAAAGGACCTCTCCGCCGCCCTGGATCGGATGAAGGAGGGCGTCGACACGGCGGCCGCCTACATCAAGGACAAGGGCTACGGCCTCCGCATCGCCCTGGAGCCCAAGCCCAACGAGCCCCGCGGCGACATCTTCCTGCCCACCGTCGGGCACGGCCTGGCCTTCATCGCCCAGCTCGAGCACGGCGACATCGTCGGACTCAACCCCGAGACCGGCCACGAGCAGATGGCCGGACTGAACTTCACCCACGGCATCGCCCAGGCGCTGTGGGCCGGCAAGCTCTTCCACATCGACCTCAACGGCCAGCGCGGCATCAAGTACGACCAGGACCTGGTCTTCGGCCACGGCGACCTGACCAGCGCCTTCTTCACCGTGGACCTGCTCGAAAACGGCTTCCCCAACGGCGGCCCGAAGTACGACGGCCCGCGCCACTTCGACTACAAGCCCTCGCGTACGGACGGCTACGACGGCGTCTGGGAATCCGCGAAGTCCAACATGGCCATGTACCTGCTGCTGAAGGAACGCGCCCTAGCCTTCCGCGCCGACCCCGACGTCCAGGAAGCCCTGAAGACCTCCGGCGTTTTCGAGCTGGGCGAATCCACCTTGGCCGCCGGCGAGACCACCGCGGACCTGCTGGCTGACGCCAGCGCGTTCGCGATGTTCGACGCCGACAAAACCGCCGAGCGTTCCTTCGCGTTCGTTCGGCTCAACCAGCTCGCCATCGAACACCTGCTCGGCGCCCGCTGATACCGGAATCCTCAACCGCTGCCGGGCCCGCTCCTGCGGGCCCGGCAGCACCGGCCCCCGCCCCGGCGTGGGCCCCGACCGAAAGAACAGCCGATGCCCCTGGTTGCCGGAGTCGACAGCTCCACCCAATCCTGCAAGGTGGTCATCCGTGACGCCGAGACCGGTGCGCTGGTGCGCCACGGATCAGCCCGGCATCCGCGAGGCTCCGAGGTGCACCCCGACGCCTGGTGGGAGGCCCTGCAGGAAGCGATCGCCCAGGCGGGCGGCCTCGACGGCGTTGCCGCGATATCAGTGGGGGGCCAGCAGCACGGGATGGTCTGCCTCGACGCGTCCGGCGACGTGGTCCGCCCTGCCCTGCTGTGGAACGACACGCGTTCCGCCCCGTCCGCAGCGGCCCTGATCAAGGAAGCCGGACAGGGGAGCGACGACGCCGGCCGACGGCACTGGGCCCGGACCACCGGTACGGTACCCGTCGCTTCCATAACGGCCACCAAGCTGCGCTGGCTGGCCGAGAACGAACCGGACAACGCAGCCCGCACGGCCGCCGTCTGCCTCCCGCACGACTGGCTCAGCTGGCGGCTGGCCGGGTTCGGACCCGGAAGCGGCGCGGAGGGCCTGGCCGCGCTCCGGACGGACCGCTCAGATGCCTCCGGAACGGGCTATTGGTCACCCGCAACCGGCGCCTACCTCCCCGAGGTACTTGGGGGCACGCTCGGGCACGTGCCCGTGCTGCCTGCGGTCCTTGCGCCGCTTGCCAGCGGTTTCGCCACGCCCGCCGGCGCACTGATCGGCCCCGGCGCCGGGGACAACGCCGGGGCGGCTCTCGGCGTGGCCGCCGGGGTGGGCGACGTCGTGGTTTCGATCGGGACATCCGGCACGGTCTTCGCCGTCGCCGACAAACCCACGGCTGATCCCCTCGGCCTGGTTGCGGGTTTCGCTGACGCAACGGGCCACTACCTGCCCCTGGTGTGCACACTCAACGCTTCCCGGGTGCTCGACGCGACCGCCGCCTTGCTGTCGGTGAGCCTGCCGCGGCTCTCCGAGCTCGCGCTTTCTGCCGGTCCCGGCGCCGACGGCCTCGTCTTCGTCCCGTACTTCGAGGGTGAGCGCACCCCCAACCTCCCGGACGCGACGGGCTCGCTGCACGGGATGACGCTGCAGAATTTCACGCCGGAGAATCTGGCCCGCGCCGCCGTCGAGGGAATCGTCTGCTCCCTCGCGGACGGGTTGAAGGCGCTCACGGACCTGGGGGTTTCCGCGGAGCGGATCATCCTGGTTGGCGGAGGCGCGCGCTCCGCCGCCGTGCAGCAGGCGGCGGCAGCCATCTTCGGCCTGCCGGTCGTGGTGCCGGAACCGGGGGAGTACGTGGCCGACGGCGCGGCCCGGCAGGCTGCCGGCGTGCTCCTGGGTTCCTTCCCTGAATGGCAGAGCGCAAGGGCCGCCGTCGTCACCGCCCGTCCGGCCCCCGACGTGCTCGCACGCTACCGCGCCGCCGCCGCCGGCGGCCACTTTTAGTGACTGCCGGCGGGCGGAGTGCCCGTTCCGGCGAGGCGACCATGCCGCCGTCGTCAGTTTGGCCGCATCACTGAGCGGGCTGCAGTGCCGGATCCGCAGATCCGGGTTGCCGGGCACGGGCGCGTTTGCTCTTGGCGAACCGCAGATACAGCGACGGCACAATGAAGAGGTTGAGCAGCGTTGAGGTGAGGAGGCCGCCCAGGATGACGATGGCCATCGGGTGCTCGATCTCGTGGCCCGGCACGTCTCCCATGATGACCAGCGGCACCAGGGCGAGCCCGGTGGCGAGGGTGGTCATGAGGATCGGCGACAGCCTTTCCCCTGCGCCCCGCAACACGAGCGGACCGCCGAAGGCGACTCCCTCATTCCTTTCCAGGTGCTGGCAGTGGCTGATGAGCAGGATGCCGTTTCGGGCCGCGATTCCCATGACCGTCAGGAACCCTACGAGCGATCCGAGCGAGAGGACCCCGCCGGTGAAATATGCGGCCAGCACCCCGCCCACCAGCGCGATAGGCAAGGTGAGGAGGGCGAGGAGGGCCAGCCGCCAGCTCCGGAACGATGCCTGCAGGAACACGAAGATCAGCGCCAGGGCCGCCACCGCGAAAATCGTCAGGCGTTCGGTGGCAGCCTGCCGCTCGGTGTATTCGCCAAGAAGCTGCACGCTGTAGCCTTCGGGCAGGTCAAGGGATTCCAGCCGGTTCTGCAGCTGTGAGACCACCTGGCCCAGGTCCGCCCCGGCATCGATGAAGGAACCGACTTCGACCCTGCGCGAACCGTTGGTCCGGTCGATGAGGTTCGGGGTGGGCTGTACGCTGACCGCGGCGACATCGGCAAGGCGCACACGCTGCCCGCTCGGCGTATCGATGGGCAGGTCCTGGATGCTCGTGACGCTGGTGCGGGTCTCCGGAGTGCTCCAGACCTGGACATCGTAGGCCCTTCCGTCCCGGAAGACGTCGCCCACCTCTTCGCCGGCCACGAGCGTTGCGGCCGCCCGCCGCACGTCGCCGGGTTTCAGCCCGTACTTTTCCGCCGCCGCGAGATTCACCTTGACGGTGATCTGCGGCACTTCAACCTCCAGGGAGATGTGCGCATCGTCAGTTCCCGGGATGTCGGTGAGGATCTTGTGGATCCGTTGTGCCTGCTCACGCAGCACGTTGAGGTCGTCCCCGTAGACGCGCACCAGGATCGGTTCGCTGGCGCCGGTCAGGACTTCTTCGATCCTCTCCTTCAGGTACGTCTGCACGTCACGGTGCAGGCCCGGGTAACCGTCGACGACTTCCTGGACCGCTGCCACTGTCTTGTTGTAGTCGGCGTGGCGGTCGATGCTGATCCAGTGTTCGCCGGCGTTGACGCCGACTATTTCGTCCGCCTGGAAAGCCTGCCCGATGTGCGTCCCGCAATTGAGGACACCGGGCACCTTGAGGAAGGCCTCGCAGCCCCGCTGGGCAATGCGGTATTCCTCTGCCGCCGACGTGCCGGGCTCGGACACCCAGTGCATCAGGAAGTCGCGTTCCTTGAACGTGGGGAACAGGGATTGGCCTAGCAGGGGAGCGGCCATAAGCCCCACAACCGCCAGTGCTCCGAAACCGAGGTAGCCGTAGCGAGGCCGTTTCATGATGCGGGACAGGACGGCATGGTATCCGCGCTTGAGGACGCGGACCAGCGGCGGGTCGCGTTGTTCCAGTTTTGCCCGGCCCAGCAGGATCAGCGCCAGGGCGGGCGTCACTGTCAGCGCCACCAGCATCGACGCCATGACAGCCAGGGTGTAGGAGACGGCCAGTGGCCTGAAGAAGACGCCTGTCAGCCCGTCCAAGAAAAGGATGGGAAAGGCGGCCACGACAATAATCAGGGTCGCGTAGACAATGGGGCTCCGCATTTCCAGCGAGGCCTTCAGGACCACCGACGCCGTGGATTCGTCGCTGCCCCGGGCGCGGTACTGCCGCAGCCGGCGCATGATGTTTTCGACGTCGATGATTGCGTCGTCGACGACGACCCCCACCGCAATGACGAGCCCGGCGAGGACCATCGTGTTCACCGAACTGCCGGTGGCGTAGAGGACCATGACGGCCGTGAGCAGGGAGAGCGGAATGGCCGCCAGGCTGATCAGCGCGGTGCGCCATTGGAACAGGAAGGCGCTGAGAATCATGACCACCAGCAGGCAGCCCAGGAGCAGGGCCAGGCTCAGGTTGGAAATCGCCTCCTCGATGAAGCTGGCCGGGCGGAAGATGGTGGTGTCAAAGGTGATGCCGCTCATTCCCGGCTGGAGTTCGTGAAGGGCTTCCTCGACCCCCTTCGTCACGTCCAGCGTGTTTCCCCACGGAAGCTTCTCCACGATGAGCATGAGCCCGTGCCCGTTGTTGATGACCGCGTCGCCGATCAGCGGCTGGTGGTCCTCGACGACCCGTGCCACGTCGCCCAGATGGAGCGCGACGCCGTGATTTTCCCGAATGGTGACGCGGGCCAGGTCAGCGGGGCTGGTGATCGGCTGGACATGGCGGACGCTCATCCGTTGATTCGGGCTGCCGACGAAGCCGCCGGTGCCGATGAACTTTCCGGGCGAGTACTGAAGCAGCCCCGCGTCCACGGCTCCGGCGGTGACCTCCATGACCTGGTTGAGCGAGACATTCTGGGCTTTGAGCCGCTCGGGCTGGACCTGGACCTGCAGCATCTGGAGCCGTTCGCCCCAAATGGCCACGTTGGCCACGCCCGGGACCCTGAGCAGCCTGGCCCGGATGGTCCAGTAGGACAGCATGGACATTTCGATCATGGACCGGTTGGACGAGGTCATGCCGATCTTCATGACGCGGCTGGTGGACGACAACGGCTGCAGCATCACCGGCGGAGCGGCCCAGGTGGGCAGCGCCGCCGTCACCGACGCCATGCGTTCCGATACAAGCTGGCGGGCGTTGAGCAGATCCGTGCCCTGTTTGAACACCAGCACGATCGAGGAAAGCTGGGGCACGGATTTCGAGCGGAGCTCGTCGAGACCGGGCATGCCGCTCAGGGATGCCTCGATGGGCACCGAGACCAGCTCCTCGACTTCCTGCGCGGTCAAACCAAGGCAGGCAGTCTGGATTTCCACGCGTGGCGGCGCGAATTCGGGAAAGACGTCGATTGACGCAGAACTGAGCTGGAGGGAACCCAGCACCATCACCACGCACGCCAGCGCAACGACGATCGTTCGGAACCTGAGGCTGATTCCTATGATCCAGCGCATGTCAGTTCGCCGTATCCAGCTCTGCGCCGAACAGTTCCTCGGCCCCGAGGGTGACCACCTTGGTGCCCGGCGCCGGGCCGCCGCTCAGCTGGGCGACTTCCCCGTCGATGCGCACCACGGTTACGGGCTGGCGGACGAAGGCCAAGGGCTCGGGATTCGTGTACACCCACGTCTTTCCCTGGCTGTCGTACAGGATGGCCAGGTACGGAACACTGAGTTTCCCGCTCTTCGGATCCGCTGACGTCGTGGAGGTCTGCAGCCCGATGTTCCCAAGCGCATGCTCGGTGAGGACGATGCGCTTGACGTCGGATCCCGGAATCTCCTGAAGGCTAGCAGCGGCGTCGCCGGCGGTGGTAGCCTCCGCCGACGGCTGGCTGCAGCCGGGCAGGGTCAGCGCCAGGAGGACCAGGGCGAGTAGAACCAGTAGGCGGCACGGCCGCGGCGATTTCCCCATCATGACGGATCCCGGCTTTCAGATGCTGCCCGGCGGTCGCCAAAAATGCCGTCCGCGGGTGCCTGGTCGGGCGCGAAGCGGAGCAGTGTGGCGGGCAGGACAAAGAGGGTGTAGAGGGCGGTTGTCAGAAGGCCGCCCCAGATGATGATTGCGAGCGGTTGGATGACCACGGCACCGGTCGCTCCGCCGAGAAGAACCAGCGGCAGCAAGGCCAGGCCCGCCATCACAAAGGAGGCGAGGGTCGGCTGCAACCGATGCCGCGCGGCACGGATCACGTCGGCCGGCGCGGGAGTGGCACCCGCCCTGGAGCGGAGGTTCCGCACCTCGCCGGCGAGAAGCAGGCAGCTGCGGGCTGCGATTCCCAGGACGGCCGAGAACGCGATCACTGCCACCAGGGAATTGGTTCCGCCCGCAAGCGAGGCGGCAAAGACGCCGCCGGACATGGAAACGATCAGCCCAAGGAAGACTGCGGCGGCGAGGCGCCAGCCTCCCAGCGCGGTCTGGAGGAGGACCAGGATGCCGAAGGCCGCCACGGCCGCCAGCAGCCACAACCACTGGAAAGCGGACTGCTGCTGGGCATACTGGGTGAGGATCTCGGCATGGTAGGCCAGCGGGAACTGGATCGCCTGGATGCCCCTTTCGATGTCCTGCTGGATATCACTCAACGCGCGCCCCTGAATGTCGGCCTTCACATCAACGCGCCGTGACGTGTCGTCGTGAAGAATCACGGCTTCGTTCGGCACCACGTTGACCCCGGCGACGTCGCCAAGGCGCACATGGCCGCCGTTGGGGGTGTCGATCAGCAAATCGCGGACGCTGGTGACGCTGTTGCGGGTGGACGGTGTTCCCTTCACCACCACGGAAAAGACTTTCTGCTGTTCGTAGACGTTGCCCACTTCGATGCCCTGCAGCAGGGCTGCAGCCGCGCGCCGCACTTCACCGGGAACGACGCCTGCCTTCTGGGCCTTGGCCAGATCGACCTTGACCTCGACGGTGGGTTGTTCGTTGGGCGCATCTACACGCGGGTTCACCACACCGGCCGTGTGTGCGAGGACCTGCCGCACCTCCTCTGCCTTTTGGCGGAGGGTAGCCATGTCCACGCCGTATACACGGACCGCAAATCCGGAGTCGGCGGCTTCCCGGATCTGGTCGATCTTCTGTTGCGGGTATGTCGAGACTTTCCCGGTCAGGCCGGGGTAGCCGTCCACGACCCTCTGGATGGCGCTAACGGTGTTGCGGTAAGACGCATCCGCGGCCACAGTCACCCAAATCTCGCCGGAGCTGACGTCACCCACATGGTCGGACGTAATCGCGCGCCCCACCTCCGTTCCGACAGTGGCGACTCCGGGCAGGGCCCCGAGTTCGCGCGCGGCAGCGTCGGTGATCCGGGTCATTTCCTGGTCCGACGTGCCGGTCATCGCCTTCCACTCAACTACCAGCGTCTTGTCTGCGAGCACGGGCACCACAGGCTTATCGGTGACCAGCCCGGGTGCCAGGGCAAGTCCGGCCAGGGCGATGACCGCGACGGCGGCGAAAGCCCACCAGGTCTTGCCGTTCCGGCGTGCCAGGAACCGCCCGTACCGGATGCGCAGGCGCTGCATGGCCCGGCCTTCCCGCTTCCGGGAGGAGGATTCCGGCAGGAGGAACGCCAGGGCCATGGTGGCGGTCAACGCCACAATCATGGAGACGGCCAGTGCCAGCAGGTAGGTGAGCACCAGGGGTCCGAACATCGCGCCGTTCTCACCCGGAACGAAGAACGCCGGCAGGACGCTCAATGCGATGATCAGCAGGGAGTAGACCAGCGGCGTCCGAACCGCCTGGAAGGCCCCAACCAGCAGGTTGCTTCGTGGCTCCCCGGTATCCGCTGTGCGTGACGTGCGGTGGGCCCTGATGGTGCCGGTGAGGTCTTCGGTCACGTCGCCGATGATGACCGTGAGGGCGAGGATCATGCCGGCCAGGACCATGGTGTTGAGTCCGCCGCCACGCAGGGAGAGCAGCAGGGCTGCCGCGATGAGCGAGAGCGGAATGGCGATCAGGCTGATGAGCGCCGTGCGCCATGAACGGAAAACGAATCCAAACATTGCCCCGATCAGGAGCAACGTGACGAGCATCGCGTCGCCGAGGCTGCCCACCTCGTCCTGAATAAATGACGACTGGCGGTACACGCTGGTGTCCACGACCACGCCCTGCAGCCCGGGCTGAAGTCCGTGCAGGGTCTCATCGATTCCCCTCGTGACGTCAGCGGTGTTCGTGTCCGGGAACTTCTCGATCACGAGCAGCAGCTCAGCGTTCGGGCCCACCTGGGCGTCACCGATCAGCGGCTGATGGTCTGTCTGCACCTTGGCGACATCGCCCAGGAGCAATTTGTGGGATGTGCCCTGGAGGCTGACTTTCCCCAGGTCCTGGGGTGTGGTGATGGGAAGGACGTGCTGGACGCCAAGCCGCTGATGTCCTGTCTCCAGGAATCCGCCGGTGCCGGGTGTGGACGCCTCCAGATAGCTCAGCGGTGACACCCACACGGAGTTTCCGGTGGTTCTGATGACCTGGTCCAGCGTCACTCCCTTTGCCTCGAGCTGCGCGGGATCCACGAGCACCTGGAGCTGCTGGTCGCGCTGTCCCCAGATGGAGATGTTCGCGACTCCGGGGACGGCCAGAAGTGCGGGCTTCATGGTCCACCGGGCCAGGACGGACATGTCGATGGCCGATATGTCTTTGGATGTGAGCCGGATCATCATGACCCGGCTGGTTGATGACAGCGGCTGCATGAGGACCGGTGCGGCCGAAACGTTCGGCAGGGCCCTGGCCTGGGTCAGGCGTTCCGCCACCAGTTGGCGTGCCCGGAACATGTCAGTCCCCGGCTTGAACACCAGTTGTATCGAGGACAGGCCCGGAACCGACTTGGACCGGATGGCTTCCACCCAGGCCACGCCGTTCAACAGGTCGGCCTCCATGGGGGAGGTGATCAGCTGTTCGACCTCCGCGGCAGACAGTCCCAGGGCCTCGGTCTGTATCTCAACCTGTGGCGGGGCGAATTCCGGATAGGCGTCCACGGACATGCCCGGCAGTGCGGTGAACCCGTAGGCGAGGACGCCTGCTGCCACCACGAGAACCAAGAGCCGGAACTGCATAACCCATCGAAGTACCGCGGCCATCATGGCCGTTGCCGCGCAGACTGCGGGGCCGGTATTTCTTTGTGGATCCAGCCGGGGCGCCACCGCCATCGGCCTACGTTCAGGCGGGTCGGTTCCCGGGTTCCCAGGAACGCCCCGCGCGGATTTACCTTCAGATTTTCTCCGAGGTGACCAACGAAAACTTTCTGGACTGAATCAACGTTCACGGCGCGGCTCCATTGCGTGTGCCTTAGCGCCCCCCATCGTCTAGGAGAATAATGGTCCTAGAGACCCTGCGCGTCAACGGTCCTTTGGGAACGCCCGTGCGCTTGGCGTTAGATGGGCTGTTCGCGCAGGGTCAGCAGCAGCCCGATGATGCCGGCGGTGTCATTGCCGGCGGTGTCAGCGTCCGCCGTTTCGGTACCTGCGGCCGCGCCGGCCCTGTCCACGCGCTCACACCTCCAGTCCGACGGCGGCTTCCGCCCTCCGCGGGGAACCCAGCCCCAGGTTTTCCCGCAGCGTCCGTCCGGCGTACTCGGCGGGATAGATGCCCCGCTCCTGGAGTGCGGGGACGAGGTGGTTGACGAGGTCGTCCAGGCCGGTGGGGACCAGCCACGGCGAGATGTTGAACCCGTCCACCGCGCCGGTGCGTGCATAGTCCACCAGCCTGTCCGCCACCTCCGTGTAGGAACCTGTGAACGTGGCGTCGACGCGGCTGGTCCTGGCCGAGACGAACTGCCGGATGCTGAGGCCCTTTTCCTTTGCCTCGGCCCGCCATTGGTCCGCCAGCTGCCGGGCCTTGGCGCCGTGGAAGCCGCTGCCGCGGGTCTCGGATGACTCCTCCACCACGGGATCGATCGCGGGCAGGGGTCCGTCCGGATCGAAGTCCTGGAGTTCGCGCCCCCAGAACTGCTCGAGGTAGGCGAGGGCCTGCTGCGGGCCGATCTGCAGGCTCCGCACCCATTCCTTCTTGTCCCGTGCCTCCTGCGGCGTGGCGGCGAGGATGAATTCGCTGGCCGGCATGATCTTGACGTCGTTCGCGCCGCGGCCCGCTTTGAGGGTGCGCCGGACGATGTCGCGGCGGAACTCGAGGGCGTCGTCGAACTTGGGGTGCGCCGAGAAGATGACGTCGGCCTGCCGGGCGGCGAAGTCCCGGCCGTCCGGCGAATCGCCGGCCTGGAACAGGACGGGCCGGAACTGCGCGCTGCGCGGCAGCCTGGGGCGGTAGTCCACGGTGTAGTGCTGGCCCTCGTGGTGCACAATCCGGGCGGAACCGGGGGCAGCCCAGGAGTCGGCACCCTGCGACGCGGCGACGGCGCCGTCCTCCCAGGAGTCCCAGATCCGCTTGGCCGTCTGCACGAACGCCTCGGCGTGGACGTAGCGGTCGGCGTGGTCCAGGTAACCGCCGCGGCGGAAGTTGGCCCCCGTCCAGGCATTGTCCGTGGTGACGACGTTCCAGGCGGCCCGTCCGCCGGAGAGCAGGTCCAGGGTGGACAGCCGGTGGGCGAGGTCCGCGGGATCGTTGTAGGTGGTGTTCTGCGTGGCGACCAGGCCGATGTGCGAGGTCACGGAGGCCAGGGCGGCGAGCATGGCCTGCGCGTCCGGCCGGCCGGCGACGTCCAGGGCGTGGGGCCTGCCGAGGTGCTCGCGGAGCCGCAGGCCTTCGCCGAGGAAGAACGCGGCGAAGAGGCCCCGCTCGGCGGTCTGGGCGATCCGGCGGAAGGACTCGAAGTCGGTCTGGGAGCCGGATTCCGATGACTTCCAGAGGGTCCCCGAGTTCACGCCCTGGAAAAAGACGCCGAGCTGCAGCTGGCCGGACGGCACGAAACCGCCGCCGATAGGTGTTTCAGTCATGGTTTTCTCCCTAGATTTCGGCGCCGGAAGGCACGGCGGACTGCGCGGCCGGCTGATCGCCGGACTCCGCAGCAGGCTGAACGGCGGCATAGCGGCTGGCCGGCCGGCGAAGCCCCAGCAGCTCGCGGAAGCTGACGCCCGGCCGGACCGGAGCCAGAAGCCCCCGGCGCCGCAGCGCCGGAAGCACCAGCTGGGCCAGTTCCTCCAGCTCCACGTCCAGGACGGCCGGGTGCAGCCGGACGCCGTCGGCCGTTTCCAGCAGGACGGCCAGCAGCTCCGTGAGCCCGGCGGCGGTGCCGACGAAGCGGGCCCTCCGGCTCTGCCACGGGGTGTGCGCGTCCAGTTCGGCGAGCCGGGCCGCGGCGGTCTGGCCGCGGGCGTCGAGGACGACGTCGAGCTCGGCAATGACCGCCGGTTCGGCAAGGATGGCCGGTGCGCCGGCCGCGGTGGCGGTGGCCGCCCGGAACCGGACGGCGCCGCGGGCATCGGCGACCTCGGCGGCCAGCAGCTCGGGCGCCGGCGCGGATACGAGCAGCACATCGGCAGCCCCGGACGCCACGACTTCCTGTGTCAGCAGTCCGGCGGGCACCAGGACGGGCAGCTGGCCCTGGAGCGGCCGCGGGATGATCGACGGGCCCTTGACGGAGTAGTTCTCTCCCGCGAAGTCGGCGTAGTGCAGCTTGTCGACGTCGAGGTAGCGCCCGGTGGCGACGTCGCGGATCACGGCGCCGTCCTCCCAGGAGTCCCAGAGCCGGCGGCTGACCTCGATTGAATCGGCGGCCTCCCGTGCGAGTCCTTCCGCGCCGACGGCCTCGCGTCCCACGGCGGCGGCGTCCTCCGCGCTGCCCGACGCCGCAACAAGCCAGCCGGCGCGCCCGCCGGACACGTAGTCCAGGCTGGCGAGCTGGGTGGAGACGTGGAACGGTTCGGTGTAGACGGTGTCCACCCCGGGGACCAGGACGATGGAGCTGGTGACGGGACCGGCAAATGCCGCGCGCTGCAGGGCGTTCAGGCGTCCGGCGATGTCCCGGCCGCCGGACTGGGCACCCCCGGTGACGGGGCCGTCCGCGAACGTTGCCACGTGGAAGCCGGCGGACTCGGCGGCGAGCACCGTGGTCCGGATCCGGGTTCCGTCCAGCAGCTCGGTGGGGGCATGCCGGGCCTTGCGCCACGCCGCGGGGTGCGCGCCGTCACCGTCGAGTTCCAGGGCGATGAAGCCCGGCCGGGCGGGAATCGGGGGAGTGCTCACTTGCTGGCCTGCCTTTCGGAGGGAATCTGTTCGCCGGCCTCGATGGCCACGGGCAGCCGGTTTTCGGCCGGCGGAAGCGGGCACGTGGCGAGGTCCGTGTAGGCGCACGGCAGGTTCACCGCCCGGTTGAAGTCCAGGGTCACGCGGCCGTCCCGGCCCGGGGCGCCCACCGTGAGTGAACGGTTGGCCGCGTAGGTGGTCTTGCCGGAGGTCTGGTCCGTGAAAAGCACGGACAGGGTGCCGGGCGCGTGGCCGTTGAACGCCGTGAGGGTCAGGTCCCGGCCGTCCAGGCGGAAGCGGATCTCGCCCGGAGCCTCGTAGACGTGCCGGATGCCTTCGACGGCGGCACCCACAGTGGTGGGGCGCGGCTGGTCGAAGGCCACGAACGTCCCGCCCACGGCGAAGCGCGCATCCGGCGCGTAGGCCGGCGTGCCGCGGTATCCGCTGAGCAGCGGGTTCTCCGGGTGCCGGGGCCGGACGATGTACTCGCCCCCGCGCTTGGCGAGTTCGACGACGGCGGCACCGGCCGTGAGGTTGATGCCGTCCCGGTCCGCGATCGGACCGAATGCAACGGTGACGCTGCCGCCGTCGGGGTTCAGTTCCTTGCCGTCGCGAAGGAGGCTTTCGCCGGGCTCCAGAACCACAGTGACGGCGTCGTCCGCCACGCTCCAGGTGCCGGGAACGCCATCCAGCCGGGCAGGCTCGGCGCCCAGCCAGTGAAGATGGGTCACGGCGAGGAAGCCGTGCGGGTCGGCCCGGTGACGTTCGTGGGCGGCATGCCACTCGTTCCATTCGGCGGCGAAGACGGCCGCCGGCTGAGCGGTTTCAGTGTGCGTAGACGTGGGCATGATCGCTCCTGTAGTTGTCGTGGTCGGCGCTGACGGTGGCGGCCGCGTCCGGCTCGGTGGCTCCCGCGGACTCGGGACGGCCGCCGAACGGGTCCGCGGACTCCCACAAGGTGGTGGGCGCTGCGGCCCGCACAGCCGGGATGACCTCGAGCGCGAACCGCTCCAGGATGTCCAGCTGCTGCTCGAACGGAAGGGTGGTGGGCAGGGAAATAAACTGGAGGTCGTGCCCGTACAGCCCGTGGTAGCTGAGGATCTTGTCGATCACCTGTTCCGGGCTTCCCACCAGCGCGGGGCCTTCGGCGACCGCGTGGTCGATGTCCCGGAACGGCGAATTGTTGCCGGGGACGTTGCGGGCTGCCGTGAGGGCCTCGTACACGGGGCCGAACTGGCGCTTGGCTTCCTGGGTGGTGTCCGCGAGGAACACGCCGCCGGCGCCGCTGCCCGAGCCCAGGTAGGCGTGCCGCGGGTCATGGGCGTGGCGCGCGTATTCCTCCCGGTAGTGGTCGATGAGCGCTTTGTAGTTTTCCCGCGGCTGGATGGCGTTCGCCGTGAACAGCGGATCCCCCCACCGTCCCGCCAGCGCGGCGGAGGTCAGCGTGGTGGCGGAACCGTGCCACACGCAGGGCGCCCCGGCGAACGGCCGCGGCGTGGTGCTGGCTGCGCTCAAGGGTGCGCGGAAGCGGCCGGACCATGTGACGTGCTCCTCCCGCCAGAGCCGGCGCAGCAGCGCATACTTTTCGGCCAGCAGGTCCCACTGGTCGGCCAGGTCCAGGCCGAACAGCGGGTACTGCAGCACCTCGTTGCCCTTGCCGACCACCAGCTCCAGGCGTCCCCGGCTGAGCTGGTCGATCGTGGCGTAGTCCTCGGCCACCCGCACCGGGTCCAGGACGGACAGGACCGTGACGCCGCTCTGCAGCCGGATCGTGCGGGTCACGGCGGCGATCGCGGCCAGCACGGTGGTGGGCGAGGACGAGATGAACTCACCGGCATGGCGCTCGCCCACGGAGAAACTGTCATAGCCGAGCTCTTCCGCGCGCCGGGCGGTCTGCACCACCTGGTTCAGCCGGTCGGCGGTGGAGACGATCCCGCCGGTCACCGGATTCTTCAGGTGCGGAATGATGTCCAGGACCTGGAACTTCATTTTGCGGCTCCGGACTGCGCTGCCGCGAAGTTGGCCTCGGTGACGGTCTTGGACTCCGGCAGGGCTTCCTCGGACAGGCCCCAGCGGTCCAGCACCTTGGCGTAGGAGCCGTCCTTGATGGCGGAGTTCAGCGCGTCCGTGATCACGGGCGCCAGGCCGTTGCCTTTCAGCGTGGTGGCGGCCACGAGCGTCTCGGACGGCCAGCCGGCGTTGACCTTGCCCACGATCTTGAGGTCGTCGCGGGTGTTCTCCCGGTACGTGGTGGACGGGTACGGCGCGATGTTCAGGTCTGTGCGCCCGGAGGACAACGCCAGGATGGTGTCGGCGTCGGAGGAGTAGTACTGGAGCGTGGCCGGGGCCTTGCCCTTGTCCTCGAGCTCCTTGTTCCAGGCCAGCAGGATCTTCTCCTGGTTGGTGCCGGAGCCCACCGAAACCTTCAGGCCGGAGATGTCATCGGCGCCCTTGATGTCGTAGGACGTGGACTTCTTCGCTTCGAAGCCCATGTAGGCGGCGCGGTAGCTGGCAAAGTCGAACAGCTTGACCCGGTCCTTGTTGATGCCCACGTTCGAGAAGACGGCCTCGAAGTCGCCGGACTGGGTCTTCAGCGGCCAGTTCTCCCAGGAGGTCACCTGGATGTCGAGCTCCAGGCCCAGCTTGTCCGCCACGAGCTGGGCGATGTCCAGCTCGGAGCCGATGGGCGTCTTGTCATCCGTGGCGTGGAAGGACAGCGGGATGGAACCGGCCGTGGTGGCCACCGTCAGCTTGCCGTCCTTGGCGATCAGCTCCGGGACCTTCGCGGCCAGCGCCGCATCCTTCGCTGCGCGGATCCGCTGCTGGTCCGGCGAGGTGTTGTACACGACTCCGTTGCGGGCTGCCGTCGTGGCCGGATTTCCTCCAGAGCCGGAGGAACCGGAGGCGGCCGCCCCCGGATCGGAGCAGCCGGCCAGCGCCGCGGTGCCGATGAGCGCGGCTGCACCGAAAAGTACGACGGCGGGACGCGCCGCGAGCGCGCGGGTCCGGGTTCCGGCGGGCTTCTTGGCGGGGGACTGGTTGCCTGCGGACGGGCGGGGAGGGAGTGCCATGGGAGGTCCTTAGATGTTGAAGGCGGGTTCGATCACCTTGGAGAAGAAACTCCGGGTGCGTTCTTCCTGCGGGTTGGTGAAAATGTCCTTGGGGGCGCCCTGTTCCACGATCTGGCCCTGGTCCATGAACACCACGGTGTCCGCCACGTCCCGGGCGAAGCCCATCTCGTGCGTGACGATGATCAGGGTGGTCCCGGACTTGGCCAGTCCGCGGATCACGTCCAGCACCTCGTTGACCAGCTCGGGGTCAAGGGCGGATGTGGGCTCGTCGAACAGCAGGATCTTGGGATCCAGCGCGAGCGCCCGGGCGATGGCCACCCGCTGCTGCTGGCCGCCGGAGAGCTGGCGCGGGTAGGCGCCGGCGCGGTCCTTGAGCCCCACCCGGTCCAGCAGTTCGAGGCCGCGCTCGCGGGCCTCCGCCTTGGAGGGGCGCGGTTTTCCGGGACGCTGGGCCACCACGGGTGCCTCGGTGACGTTTTCCAGGGCGGTCAGGTGCGGGAACAGGTTGAAGTTCTGGAACACCATGCCGATTTCGGTGCGCTGCTGCAGGATGTCCTTTTCGCGGAGTTCGTGGAGCCTGTTGCCGCGGACGCGGTAGCCCACCAGTTCGCCGTCGATGGCGATGAACCCGCCGTCCACCTTCTCCAGGTGGTTGATGGTGCGCAACAGGGTGGACTTGCCCGAACCCGAGGGGCCCACGATCACCGTCACGCCGCCGGGCTCCACGGTCAGGGTGATGCCCTTGAGGACCTCGGTAGCGCCGAAGGACTTGCGGACTTTCGTGATTTCCACGAGCCCGCGGGTGGCGGGCGGTGCAAGGGTGGCGGTGCTCATCGGAGGCTCCTGACGGTGGCGTGGGTGGCGAAGAATTTCCGGGCCTTCTGCAGCGGGGTGAGCGGCAGGGTGCGCACCGCGCCCTTGGAGTAGTGCCGCTCGATGTAGTACTGGAAAACGCTGAGCACCGAGGTGATCACGACGTACCAGAGCGTGGCCACGAGGAGCAGGGGCAGGACCTGCTGGGTGCGGTTGTAGATGACCTGCACGGTGTAGAACAGCTCCGAATAGGCCAGGACATAGACGATGGACGTGCCCTTGACCAGCCCGATGATCTCGTTGAACGCGTTGGGCAGGATGGCGCGCATGGCCTGCGGGAGCACGATCCGGGTGGACCTCCGCCACGCCGGGATGCCCAGGGCCGCCGCCGCCTCAAGCTGGCCCTGGTCCACCGACAGGATGCCGCCGCGGATGATTTCCGCGGAATAGGCCGCCTGGTTCAGGGTCAGGCCGAGCCCTGCTGCCGCAAACTGGCTGATCAGTGTGGTGGTCTGGACCTCGAAGAACCTGATGTCCGTAAACGGGATGCCGAGGCTGATTTTCTCGTAGAGGTAGCCCAGGTTGTACCAGAGCAGCATCTGGACCAGGAGCGGAGTGGACCGGAAGATCCAGGAGAACGTCCAGGACACGGAGAGCAGCAGCGGCGAGGACGAGAGCCTCATGAGGGCCAGGATGAAGCCCAGGACAAACCCGAGCACGCCGGAGATGGCCGTGAGCTTGAGGGTCTCCACGACGCCCTTCACCACGGACTGCGCGGTGAACCACTGAGCCACCACGCCCCATTCCCAGCGCGGGTTCGTGGCCAGCGACCATGCCACCACGGCCACTCCCAGCGCCACCACGGCGGTCCCCACCCAGCGCCAGGGCCGGGGACCAGCGACGAGGGGGTAGTCCGCGTAGTCGGCGGCCGGCTTTCGTGATGCGGGCACGCCGCCGGACGGTCCGGACGTGTTGCCGGACGGGCCGGATGCGCTTGCGGCTTCGGGTGCAATTCCTGCCGGGTCGCCCTGGGCGGCGGCTGGCGCAGCAGACGCCGGCTCCGGTGCGGACTGCGGCACCGTGGTTGCTGCTGAACTCATACGCCACCTCGCTTCTTCGTTTGGTCTTTCGGGGTTGGATGGCTGCCAATCTAGGTGGGCCGCAGACGTCCGGCAAAGCGGCAAGTTGCATTCGTTCATCCGGCTTATCCGGGCGTCATGAGACGAATTCTTGCGCGGATTTACGCGCCGTTACGCGGGGTGAACGGCCATGACCAGGCCCCTCGACCGGCGCCCCGTGCGCCCCCTAGCCTGAGGGCTCCGAGCCCGTCCCGAACAGGAGTTCCCGATGCCAGCGCAGCACCCGTCCGTGGTCTTCATCGGCGGCGGTCCGCGCACCGCCGGCATCCTCGAGCGGCTGGCCGCCAACAGGCCCGAGCTGGCGGCCGGGCCCCTGGACGTCCACGTGGTGGAACCGTACGAGCCCGGTTCCGGCAGGATCTGGCGCTTCGACCAGGACCCCGGGCTCATGCTGAACTCGGCGGCCGCGGACGTCACCATGTTCACCGACACGTCGGTGCTCTGCGAGGGCCCGGCAGTGGACGGCCCGGGACTCGCCGGCTGGGCCGCCGGCGTGCTGGACGGCTCCATCACCGATGTTCCGCCGCTGCCGCCGCATCTGCTGGAGCAGCTGCGCTCGCTGTCCGGCACCACGTTTCCCACGCGGCAGCTGCAGAGCAAGTACCTTGAGTGGTTCTACCGGCGGGCAGTCCGCGCCCTCGGCAGCGGCGTCACGGTCACCGTTCACCGGGACACGGCGGTCGCCGTCGAACCGCTGACCGCCGAACCCGACGGCGCAGGGTACGGCGTGCGGCTGGCCGGCGGCGGGACGCTGCACGCCGACGTCGTGGTCACCGCACTGGGGCACACGGACTCCCAGCCGGACGCCCGCTCGAAGCGCTGGGTGGACTTCGCCGCTCGGCACGGCGGGTTCCATGCAGCTCCCAGCTACACCACCGACATCGACTATTCCGCCGTGGCCCCCGGGCAGGACGTGATTGTCTCCGGGATGGGGCTGGCCTTTGTTGACCTGCTGGTGCTGCTGATGGAAGGGCGCGGCGGCCGCTTTGAAGAAGCGCCCGACGGCGGCCTCCGTTACGTGCCGTCCGGGGCAGAACCCCGCCTCTGGGCCGGATCACGGCGCGGCGTTCCCTACCATTCCAAGATTTCCTCGGCCCTCCGCGGCGAACCGGCCGGGAATCCCAGGTTCTTCACGGCGGAGGCCGTTGACGCGTTGTTGGCGCGCCACGGCGAGCTCGATTTCCGCACGCAGCTGTGGCCGCTCATCGCGAAGGATGCCGGCTACGGCTACTACCGCGAACTGTTGACCGGCAGCCCTGCGTCCACGGGGCAAAGCGGGAGGGCCGCCATGGGCTGGGCCGAGTTCTCCCGCCGGTTTGCCGCCCTGGACTGGTACAGCGCCAGCCGCCGGGAACTCGTGGCGGAGGCCGTCCCGGACACGGCATTGCACCTGGACCTTGAGCGCCTGGACCGGCCGTTCGACGGGCGGCAGTTCGCCGGCCACCGCGAAGTGCAGGACGCCGTCGCCGCGTATGTCGAGCACGACCTTGAGCTCCGGACGGGCCCCGACCATCCGGAAACCCTGGCGCTGTTCATCGCGCTGCTCAAGGTCTACATGGACCTGGGCCGGATCGTTCCGCCCGAGCGGCTGAACGCCCGGTCGCAGCAGGACGTGCACGGCTGGTGGCACGGATTCTTCAGCTTCGTGGATTCCGGGCCGCCGCCCCGGCGGCTGCGGGAGATGCTGGCGGTCCACCGGGCCGGGCTGCTGCAGTTCCTTGGCCCGGGGCTGAGCGTCGCCGCGGACGAGGAGGCCGGGCAGTTCGTGGCCACGTCACCGCAGTCCGGCCTCACGGTGCGGGCCACGGCGTTCATCGAGGCCCGGCTGCCCGCACCGTCTGCGGCGGAGTCCGCCAACCCGCTGCTCCGCTCCCTGCATGCCGCGGGGCTCGGTACCGAGCAGCACCTGCTCACGGCGGACGGCGCACATTCCACGGGGCGCCTCCTCGTCTCCTCCGCGCACCAGCTCGTGGGACGCGGGGGACACCCCCAAAACCGGCTGTTCGGCGTCGGGCCCGGAACCTCCGGGTGGGGCGCCGGCGCCTTCGCGCGCCCGGGCACCAACGCGGCGCCGTTTCGCGAGAACGATGCCCTGGCGCGGCGGATCCTCACCGCGCTGGCCGAACTCACTCCGTCATCCACCGTCACCGCCGCCGTCGGAAAGGCCTGAACATGCAACTCGAAACCGCTCCGCCGCGGCCGGACGCCGCTGCCTTCACCGTCCTGGAACTGCCCATGGACGACCCGCGGGTCCGGCTGCTCCTGGACGAGCTCGCCGTCGAGTATGACTCCCGCTACGGCGACCTGTTCGGCCGGGGCTCGGCCGCCGAGGAACTCAACAAATACCCGGCCGCGGAATTCCAGGCGCCGGCCGGGGCGCTGCTGATCATCCAGGAGAACGGGGAATCCGTGGCGGGCGGAGCGTTCCGCCGGTACGACGCGCAGACGGCCGAGTTCAAGCGCATCTGGACGCATTCGGCGCACCGGCGGCGCGGCCTTGCCCGCCGGGTCCTGGCCGAATTGGAGCACCTCGCGGCAGCGCGCGGGTACCGGGGCGTCTACCTCACCACGGGCCCCCGCCAGCCCGAGGCCAAGCATCTGTACCTGAACACGGGGTACACGCCGCACTTTGACCTGGCGGCGGACCCCGAGACAATCGGGCCGCTGGCGTTCACGAAGGACCTGCCGGGCTGACGGCGGATTCCTTGCGGGTCGTCTCTCCGCTCCGCCGGCCCGGGCAGCCGCGGCAAACAGCGAAGAACCCCGCGCAAGTGTCCCTGCGCGGGGTTCTCCTAAGTAGCAACTCCGCACATGGGGGAATGCGGAGGGGCTGAGACCAAACTATCGGTATCCGGCTCTCGGTTCAACCGGACCGTGGTCCGGCAAGTCCAGCCCGTGCGGCGGAGCTGTTAGGCGCGGACGGCGGACCCCAGGTTTACCGGGTCCTCGTCCGTGAGGTAGGCAAACTCGGAGTGGGCGGCCAGGTCGATGCCACGCAGTTCGTCCTCCTCGTGGATGCGAAGTCCCATGGTGACGTCCATGACCTTGGCGATGATCCAGGTCAGGCCGAAGGAATACGCCAGCACCGCCACCGTCGCGAGGGCCTGGATGCCCAGCTGCTGCGGCCCTCCGCCATACAGCAGGCCGCTGACGCCGTTCGGCGCGCTGCCGGTGGCAAAGATGCCGATCAGGAGCGTGCCGATGATGCCGCCCACGAGGTGCACGCCGACGACGTCCAGGGAATCGTCGAAGCCGAGCCGGAACTTCCATTCGATGGCCAGCGAGCAGACGGCTCCGGCAATGGCGCCGATGGCCACCGCACCGAGCGGGCTGACGGCACCGCAGGCTGGCGTGATGGCCACCAGTGCCGAGACAAGTCCGGAGGCCGCGCCCATGCTGGTGGTTGCTCCGTGCCTGACCCGCTCCACCGCCGCCCAGGCCAGGAGTCCGGCAGACGCCGCTACGGCCGTGTTCAGGAAAACGACCGACGCGGAGTGCCCGGCGGTCAGGGCGGAACCGGCGTTGAATCCGAACCATCCGACCCACAGCAGGCCTGCGCCCACCAGCACCAGGGGCCGGCTGTGCGGCTTGGTGTGCTCCATCTTGGGCCATCCGGAACTCCGGCCCAGAACCAGGGCCAGTGCCAGTGCCGCGGCGCCGGCATTCATGTGCACCGCTGTTCCGCCGGCGAAGTCGATGGCTTTGATTCCGTTCGCGATCCAGCCTCCGGTCACCGAGCCGTCGGCGGAATTGAACGCGAACACCCAGTGGGCAATCGGAAAGTACACCAGCGTGGCCCACACGCCGGCGAACGCCATCCAGGCGCCGAACTTCATCCGGCCCGCGGCCGCCCCGGCCACCAGCGCGGTGGTGACGCAGGCAAAGAACAGCTGGAAGGCAGCGAAAAGGGCTGTGGGCAAGGCCTGATCTGGATTATCGGCCAGCACGGGCTCCATGCCGGCGTACTGGGTGATGTCCCCGATCAGGCCCAGGCCGTTCACGGAATTGCCAAAGGCCAACGAGTAACCGAACAGGGCCCACAGCACTGCCACCAGGCTGGCCCCGCCAAAGCACATCATCATCATGTTTAGGATCCGGCGCGATCCCACCATGCCACCGTAAAAGAGGGCCAGGGCGGGAATCATCATGCAGACCAGGGCGGAACTTGCGAGGATCCAGGCAACATCTCCAGCGTTCACGGGAACTCCACTCGTAATCGGGGTGAGGCATCTTGCTGAGACCGACGAATGCCGTTGTCCACACAACATAGAGCGCGGAGAACTGCCGTAGGTTTCGCTCACGTTAAATGCATGTCACCGCCGGACGGCTGTCATACCGGCGACGGCGGCCCCCAGACCGGGGTCCGCCGTCGCCGGGCTTCAGCAAACGCGTTCCTAATGGGTGGTGCTGTGCGTGATGTCCCCGGCGCCCGCATCGCCGAACCAGCCCGGCACCGTTCCGGTGAGGCCGATGACGCCCACGGCGATCGCTGCCACCACCGTGAGCGAGCGGATATGGGAAGAGGCTGGCGGAGGTTCCGAACCGTTGCCGGCCCGGGAACGGGCACTGCGGCGCAGCAGGACGGCGGCCAGCATCACGGCGCCCAGTTCAAGGACGCAGGAGGCAACGTCGGCCACGCCCACCGGTTCGGGAATGCCGGCTCCGGGACCGAACGGCAGCCCCGTGGTGCGGGACCACGCCCAGACGCACAGCGGTAGGACCGAGACGGCCGCAGCGACGTACAGGGCATTGGTGCGCCGGCCGGCGCGCAGCAGGGTGATGCCCACGACGAGCTCCGCCAGGGCTAGGACCAGGAAGAAGGCTGCGGCCTCGGTCCAATGGTCCAGGTGCTCCGGGATGACGGCGGCGTGGATGGCTGCCGCGCCAAAGAGCGCGGCCGCCAGAACCAGCCTGCGGTGGTCAAGCGCCGGCCGGCGGGCCGCGCGGGGTGCGGCTCCTGCTTTCAGGCGCCCCCCGCGGATAGCCACCAGCCAGCCGACCACCACCACGTTGGTGGCGAGGATGATCGCGCTGCCGTAGCCGAGGGCCGCAAACTGCAGCCCGAGAGTCGCCGGCCCGAGCTCTGCCGTGGCGTCGGCCGTCGAATTGTGGTGCATGACTTCCATGAGCCGCAGCTGCAGGACGTAGTCCCACGCCGAACTGGCCGCACTCTCCACGACCCCGGCCACCGTGCCTGCCGCCGCGACCAGCAGCCCGGTGGCTATCACGGTCCGCGGCCTGGACGGCTCGGGGCCGAACCAGCGCACTGCCAGTGCTAGGGCTGCGAGCACCGCCACCATGAATACCGGCACGGCGGCGGCTGACTCGCGCAGCCAGCCCAGGAAGGGCTCCTGCGTGCGCTCGATGGCACCGACGGCACCCCGCATCGACATGATCCAGAAGCCGTCGGCGAAGGACAATGCCGCCGCGAGGAGCCCCACGGTTGGCCACGGGACGGCCGGGCGCCCCCGCGTGGGGGCGCCCGTTCCGGTGGTGGCATTCGCCTGCTGGGTGGTCACGGCGTGATCTCCCAGCCGAACATCATGGCATGGTCTTCATGGGCGAGGTTGTGGCAGTGCGCCACGTACGGTCCCACGAAGTCCCGGAACCCGCGGTAGACGATCGTGGACTCGCCGGGATCCAATGCCACCAGGTCCTCACGTGAGACGTCGTCCGGATGGGACTTGTCGCCGCCGCGGGTGACGTCCTTGCCGCCCCGCATGACCACCCGGTGCTCCTCCATGTGCAGGTGGAAGGGGTGCACCCAGCCGCCGCCGCCGTTGCGGATCTCCCAAAGGTTGAAGCTGTTCTTCTTTTGCTGCGCCAGGGGCGTGCGGCCGGCCCGGTTCTTGAGGCTTGCCGCCACGGTGTTTGGTGTGAACGGCTTGCCATTGATGAGCCATTCGGTCTCACCGCCGGCGCTGCCCCGCTCCACCTCGAAGATAAGGCGGTTGTCCAGCATGCTCTGCCAGTTGGACGGTAGCGGCGGAAGGTCGCGCATCTTCACGGGGATCTCGCTGTCGTCCGGCGCGTCGTCACCGATGACGATCTTGATCATCGGCACCTTGTAGGCAGGGTCCGGCGCAAACCGGGACGAGTTGGCCCACATCCGCCCATTGGGCATCTTCATGACGTTGGTGAGGTAGATGACGTCGCCCTTGGTAGTGGGCGTGCCGTCCTGGTACCGGCTGAAGTCGACCACAACCTCGCGGCGCTTGGCAGGCCACAGCTCGAACGAATCCCGCTTGATCGGAAAGGGCAGGAGCCCGCCGTCAGAGGCGATCTGGGTGAACTGCATGCACTGCTGGGCATCCGGGATCCGGTACTGTCCTTCAAGCTCGTCGCCCTTGTAGCCGAGCGAAGCGGAGGTCTTGGGGCCCTGGGTGGAGCTCATCAGCTTGAACTCGTAGATTCTGGCAATCGAGGCGTCCAGGAACCGGAAACGGTACTTGCGCCGCTTCACTTCCATCACCGGATAGGCGGTGCCGTTCACGGTGAAGATGTCGCCCACGAACCCGTGGCTGGGGAAGTGCTTGTAGAAGGTCTTGCCCCACCATTCCGGGTGCTTCGCCGGGTTCTTGGCGTCCGGGAAGTCGCCGTGCACATCGTGGATGTCCTTGTGCATGGTGACGCCATCGTCGAGCCGGCAGTCATAGAAGGCCAGCGGGATGTCGTAGTCGACGTCGAAGGACCCGTCCGGGTTGTCCTTGCGCACGCCCGGCAGCCGCAGACCCTGCCGCTCGTCGCCCATGTCCATGCCGTTCTTGGGGTCGTAGATGGGGTAGAGCCCCACCATGCCCTTATAGACGTTGGAACCCGTGTGATCCATCCGGTGATCGTGGAACCAGAAGAAGCTCTGCTTCTCGCGGTCGTCGTTGCCGGCCGGCCAGTTCAGGTACAGGTTGTCGCAGAACGTCTTCGGCAGGTATCCCTCATACTTGGGTCCGGCGGTCATCGAGTAGTGCGGGTTGCCGTCGCTTTCGGGCGCGGTATGACCGTTGTGCAGGTGGGTCAGGAAGGACCAGTCCGGCGAGCCGAAGTCCTGGCGGTCCAGGTTCAGCGGGTTCTCGTCCAGGTGGTTCTCGAACCGGACCAGGGCCGGCCTGCCGTACTCGGCGTTGATCATCGGTCCCGGGAACGTCCCGTTGAAGCCGTAGATCGTGCTGAGCGGAAGGGTCCGCTTGGTGCCGGCGGGGTATGACTTGCGCTTCTCATCGAAGGAGATCGTCGGCCGCCCGTTGGCATCAATCGGCAGCACCTGGGACGTGGTGAAGGCATGTTGCCGCAACAGGATGTCGATCTTGTACACGAGGGGGTCGGGCGAACCGATCTGGCTCGGCCAGATCTGGTGCCGTTCATTCCTCATGGAGTTCTGCTGGCCCTGGCCGGGTCCCGGCGGCTCGTTCCACTCGGTGTAGCCCTTGACAAAGCTGTCGCCCACCGCGGGCGTCGGGGCCAGGGCCTTGGGTATGGGCAGCTGGTCCTTGAACGGGGTCAGGATCAGCGGGCTCGTGGGAAATGCCTCGATGTAGAACAACAGATCACCGAGTGCGGTGGACGAGGCGGCGAAGGCGCCGTCCGGGGAGAGCAGGCCCTTCTGCGCGAGCAGCGGACCGGCCCAGCCTTGTGCCGCAACGAGTGCGGCTCCGGCCCCGCCGGCGGCACCCAGCCGCAAGAGCGTACGGCGGGACACATTGGTTGTTCCTGCGGATTCTTCTGACATGGGTATGCGCCTCCTTCACGGGGCAGAAAAAGATGGCCTGCTGGCCCCGGGTTCGATCAATGAAGGTCCTGCCCGGCGGTTTCTGCACCGGGAAGCTATTGCCTGCGGGAACCGGCTGCGCTTGTCGTTGCCCCGCGCAACCACTGTGTGCGGGAGGGCTTGGAAAAACGTTGTTGTGTTGCCGGCGCATACCCCTCATTGAGATGGGTATAGCGACCCCTCGATTACTGGTTTGCTGTCAGCATGGCGATCGCTGAAGAGCTGCGGCCGTGCCTGCGCGCCCGGCAGGCCGACGACGGCCGGACTAGAAAATCGGTGCCAGGCCGTTCCAACCGGGGCCCACCTGCGCCCTTGGAAGAAATGTGCCGGAGCCACTGCCGGGGTAGAGCCACAGAACGCCGGCGCCGTCGCGCGCCAGAAGGTCGGGGTTGCGGTCGCCATTAAAGTCGCCTGGGCTCACGACGGCGGTCATGGTGTTCCAGCCGTTGCCAACCCGGACGCGGGGCAGGAATCCGCCGGTGCCGTTGCCGCGGTACAGCCAGAGATCCCCGGTGGCCGCCTCCCGGGCCAGCACGTCTGCGGCTCCGTCGTTATTCATGTCGCCGGGACCCACGAGGGCGTTAAAGATGGTCCAGCCGTTGCCCGCCTGGACACGTGGCAGGAATCCGCCGGAGCCGTTACCCGGGTATAGCCACAGCCTTCCGGTGATGCTCTCCCGCGCAAGGACGTCCACGCGCTGGTCGCCGTTGAAGTCGCCCGGGCCCAGAATGGCGCTGAAGATGTTCCAGCCGTTGCCCACTTGGATGCGGGGCAGGAATCCGCCGGTCCCGTTGCCGCGGTAGAGCCACAGCCTTCCGGTGGAAGTTTCCCGGGCAAGGACGTCCAGCGGGCCGTCGCCGTTGAAGTCGCCTGGTGTTTCAAGTGAGTTGAACACGTTCCAGCCATTGCCGATGCGGATGCCGGGAAGCCTGCCGCCCAGCCCCGTCCCGGGATACATCCGCAGATCGCCTGTGGCGGTCACCCGGGCGAGGACGTCGTTCTTCCAGTCCCCGTTGAAGTCTGCCGTCGCCCTGGACAGGGTGGAGGCCGGAACGGGCAGCGGAGTGAAAGCGTACGGGTCGCAGGTCAGATCGTAATCCCGCGCATCGTCGTACCACTGCGAAAGGTAGACCCGGCCGCCGGAGAAGCTGGCTTTCCGGCAGAGATCCAGAGCCTCAGAGGGGAAATCGAGGCGGCCTGCAGTGGCCCAGACCGCGACGCCGGAGAGACGCCAGGAGCCGGTGATGCTAGCCCAGCCGGAGGCGAACGAGTAAACGCCGTACGAGAATCCGGCGTCGCGCAGGCCCCGCATGTTGCCCTCGATGATGTAGCGGTTCTCGCGCTGCTGCAGGGCCGTGGCGGTGGGCCATGGCTGGGCGGGCCGGGGCTCCACGTCGATCCACACCATCCGCGGCGCAAATCCGGCCCGGGTGAGGCTGGCCACCGCGAAGCGTGCCTCCGCGTAGCCGACGTTGGAGAACTGTCCGGCCCGGGTGGCGGAAGCCCACGGCCCTTGGGCCCCGTGGGCGACAATCTGCGCCGGCGTGGGGAAGGCCGCCATGGTGTAGGCCTGCGCCGGCTTCCCGTTCGTCCTTGCCCAGGCCACCTGGCTGGCCAGGCACGGGTTTTCGGTGAAGGGCAGCCCTTTGGTCAGGCCGATAACCACGAATCGTGACGAGGCGGGCGGAAGGGGTAGGCCAAAGCCGCCCACCGCCGTCGGGCATTGGGGCCAGGAGATATCGTGGCCGTTCAGCGTAATGGCCTGCGCGCGGGGTGCCGCGGGGACGAAGCCGAGGAGGACGGCCAGGCAAACAATGAGTGCCGTCAGGAGGCGCCGAGCCGATGCCGCCTTCACGTCTCTCCCGGCCGCGCTCGGCGGATGCGGGCACGGGCCGCTTGCCGGCGTTCCACGCGGGAAAACCAGCCCCGAATGATGAATCTTGCCGTCCATCTCCGACTGCTCCTTAGCCACCCCCATTTTATGTCCGGACGGAGCAGTATGTCCGGACGGCACAGCACATCACGTGCCGGCCGGGCCGCCGCTCGCGGAGCGGCCGGGAGCGGCCCTGGCTATCGCATGGACCGCTGCATGTCCGCAGCTGCCGCCCGGTGATACGTGAGGGCGTCGGCGGCGTCGAGAACCTCCAGCGCCGTCATGTGGGCCGCGGCGGCCACGTCTCTGATGGGCATGCCGCGGGTGACCGCCCTCGCCACGGCAGCCTGCAGCTCGGGCGCAGAATGCTCGTGTTCAAAATCTGGGAATGTGTATGTCGCGGCAGCTTCTTCAACCGCCCGGATAGCTTCTTCGCTAGTCATCGCCGGCCTCCATCCCGCTCCACTGCGCTGGCCTGTCGCTGTGGATCGCGCATCTCCTGTGTCATCACGCTTGGTCGCAAATTCTGGGCAGCCCTTGGAGTAGTTCATGGCCCTGGGCTGGTGATCGGTGGGGGATCCACCGTGGGTTGCAGATGGTGCAGGCGATTGGCACGGAGGCGCATATTTCGTGGTTATGCTCCTGGAGGTGGCATCGAAGAGGCCGGTTGGCCCGCAGTCCTGCTCGAAAACGACAATGCCGCACCGCATTGAGCTTCTGGTTGCCGTGGATTTTATTGGCTCCTCCTGGTATGGCGCTACAAAAGAGCGCTGCCAGGGTCTGGGGCAACAATCAAAGTTTAAGGGAAGCTCAGCGAGCTGAAAAGGTCTTGGCGAAACTCGTCAGCTAGAGGTTCAGCGTCCGCCCGATGACTTGCGACGCGGTGTCGTGCAGGGTCTGGTTGTTGGCGCGGGCAAAGGTGCGCAGCCTCCTGAACGCCTCTTCCATGTCCACCCCGGCGGTGTAGGCGATGACGCCCTTGGCCTGCTCGATCAGGACCCGGCTGTTCAAGGCGCGCTGCAACTGTTCGTTGACGAGGGCTGATTCCCGGAGCGTGCGCTCCTGCAGGATGCTGATGGTCGCGACGTCCGCCAGCGCCTGGCCGATGGCGGCGTCCTCCTGGCTCAGGGCTCCGGGGTGCTCACCGAACAGGCCCATCGCTCCGATGGTCTTGCCGTGAACGCGCATGGGTACGGCGTGAACGGAACGGAAGCCCTGGGAGAGGGCGGCTGCTTGGAATTCGGGCCAGCGCCGGTTCAGGGACCGGATGTCCTCCACGGCCACGGATGTTCCCGTCTGGTAGCTTTCCACACATGGCCCGCTGCCGGCCTGCAGCTGGAGGATCTCCACCAGCTGGCTGCGTTCACTGGTGGAGGCCACCACCTGCAGTTGGCCATGCGGATCAGCCAGCAGCAGGCCAGCAGCCGCGGCGTCGAGCAGGTCGACGGAGGACTCGACGAGGGCATGGAGCAAGTCCAGAACGTCGTAGTCACCAACTAGCGTGTCTGTGATCCTTACGAAGGCCGCACTGACGCGCTCAGCGCGGCTTGTGGTCACCATGTGCCCATTTTATCGCAGGCCCGGGTTGCCGCGTGTGTCATTCTGCGGGGCAAAACTGAGCAGGCCCTGCAGAACCGCATCAGCCGTTTCGCGCAACGTCATTCCATTGGCGAACGCATGCGCGCGGAGCAACAGCGGGGCATCCGCGGCGCTCGCCCCGGACTGCGCCAGTACCATCCCCGTTGCCTGGTGGATTTCCCGCCTCGACATCAGGGCGGCTTCCAGTGCCGGGTCTTTGTCGGGCGAGTTCACTTGGAGAACCCGTCGAAGCAGGTGCCATGCGGTCTGGCCGGCGAGGATCGCTGCGGTTGAATAGTCGGCATGGCTCAGGTTCCCCGGCTGCATGCGGTGAAGTTCCACCACCCCCAGGTCCAAGGCGCCCACGGTAACCGGGAAGACAAACAACGCCGCAGCCTCCGTCTCCAGGAGCGCCTTCGAAAACACCGGCCACACGTACGGGTGGGTGTGCCGCACGTCCGGGACGAGGACGGGGAGCCGCGTCTGGAGAGCCTCCCACCTGGGACCTTCCCCCAGATCGAACTGCAGTTCATCCAGGCGTGCCGCCAGCGTGTCGCTCGCGCACACCAAGGGCTCGGCCGCCGCCCCGCCGAACATGGAGACGGCAGCACCGGCCACGGGGAGTTGTTCCAGGAAGGGTCTGCAGAGGTTCCCGCCGGCCGGGCGGGCGGCCGCGGAAGCGTCGGAATCAGCCATGGATCCTGCCCCGCTGGAACGGGAACATCTGCGGGGCGGCATGCGCAGTGTCCATGGTGTGCCTCAGATCCCCACATCGGCCCCGTCGGGCAGAATCGAGTTGCGCCGAACGGGAGCAACAGGTCTTTCACCGCCAAGAATAGTCCGTTCCTGCCGGTCTTTGCAGGTCGGGCGGTCGCGGCGCCAAACGGTCGGGCGGAGTCGATGGTTTGCCGGCGGGCCGTTGCATGCAATTTACCTATGGTTTACAGGCGAAGCCTTGTGCGGCCATGCGCGTCCGCGACAGACTTTTAGCAGTTGATGAACGGCTCGTTCGAGGCCGTTCGACCAGACCAGCGGGAGCCGGACACAGCGAGGCGTTCGGACCTGCTCCGCGGCAGGGAGGCTCGCGGAGGAGCCGCCCCCAGACCGGAAGGACAGCCATGGCCGGCAAGTTTGAAGTGTTCGTGGACGCGGAGTCGCATTTCCGGTTCCGGCTCAAGGCCTCCGACGGTACAGTGCTCGCCGTGTCGGCCGCCTACGATGACAAGCGCGGGGCCGCCGCCGGCATCGCCGCCGTGCGCGAGTGTGCCGGGATGGGGCTGGTCACCGACCTGTGCTCCGCCAGCCGGCCGAACGCAACGCCCCAAGCGGCGGAGCATGCCGCCGTCCCGCAGGCATGGGAGAACCACCAGCCCGCCCCGGCAGGCGGCTTCCGCGCCCGGGCCAGGAAGCTCCGCCCGGCCGCGGCCAGGCCCCGGTGGACGGGCGCCGCCTGAGCAGCGCACGTGTTGCCGGGCTCGGCGCGGCAGGCGCTCTGCGGCGTTGCTACAGGGTGGCTTCCGGTTGCGCGGTGCGGGACGCCGGCTCGGATTGAGCGTGCCATATCCAGGACGCCCATGCCGCGGCCGTTGGCGGGGCCGGTCGCCGGAATGGTGGTCCAGTCCTCGTCGCCCGCGCGCCAGAGCCGGATGTCGCCGTCGAAGTAGTTGGGGTCCGGCAGCGAGATCGTGGCTTCCGTGCCGGTGATTTCGACGAAGGCCATGCGCTGGCGGGGGGATTCGAAGCTGAACACGCTATGCGAGGAGGCCCCGCCGTCGAACTGCGCCATGGCGCTGACATGCGTGGGGACCTCGACGGCGAATTCTTCCCCGGCTTTGGGGCCGGAGCCGATGACGCGGACTTCCTTGGCCTTGGAGCCGACGGCGGCCACCTTGCGGACGGAGCCAAACGTCTGGACCAGTGCCGTGATGTAGTAGGGCCCCATGTCGAAGAGGGGGCCGGCGCCGTGCTGGAACAGGAACGCCGGATTGGGGTGCCAGGATTCCGGACCCGGCGTCTGGAACGTGGTCAGGGCGGTCAGCGGCATCCCGATGTCGCCGCGTTCGATCAGCCGCCGGGCGGTCTGGAGCCCGGCGCCGAGGGTTGTGTCCGGGGCGCAGCCAAGGCGTAGTCCGGCGGCATCCGCCGCCTTCAGCAGCGCCAGGCCCGAGGCCCGGTCCAGCGAAAACGGCTTCTCGGTCCAGACGTGCTTTCCGGCGTTGACGGCGGCGGTGGCCACCTCCACATGGGCGGCCGGAATGGTCAGGCTGACGATGATTTCGACGCCGGGATGATTCAGTGCCGCGTCCACCCCGCCCCATGCCGGTATGCCGTATTCCTTGGCGCGTGCCGCCGCGGCCTCCTCGAAGAGGTCGGCGATGATGTGCACCTTGAGGTCGGGGAAGACCGTCAGGTTGTCGAGGTACTGCTTGCTGATGTTGCCGGCGCCGATGACCGCGACGCCGACGGATCTGCTGCGGCTCATGCTTCCGCCGCCAGCAGGTAGGCCAGGCTCTGGGCAATTCCGTCGAAGATGTCACCGGAGTAGTCGTCGAACTCCACCACTCCGACTTCCAGGGCGGTGGCCGCGGCGATGACCTCCAGGACGGGCACCCGGCCATGTCCCGCAGGCTGCTGGGCCTTGGTGTCGGTGATGAGCGGGCCGTCCTTGATGTGGATGAACTTCACCCGGTCACCCAGGCGCTGGAGCAGTTGCACCGGGTCCTTTGCGGGGTCCGGTGATCTGTAAACCTAGGCCGAGCCTAGCCTAGGAAATCTGAGCGACGGTGTATTCGAAACGGCCGGAACCGACCTCCCGGGGCTCCTGGCCCGGCAGCTCAACGCGGGCAGTGGCTCCGGTGGGCACCTCGATGGAGACGCTGTGCCCGCCGTCGGCGTTTCGCCAGGAGATGGAGGCGGTCCCATAGGGGGTCTCGTGCCGGGCGGAGGCAGAGGTGAGGCCGCCGCGAGGCTGGGGACGGAAGAGGATCCGGCGGTAGCCGGGCTCGAGCGGCGCGATGCCGGCCACCACGCGGTGCATCCAGTCGGCCACGGCGCCCAGCGCGTAATGGTTGAAGGACGTCATCTCGCCCGGGTTGATGGTTCCGTCGGCAAGCATGGAGTCCCACCGTTCCCAGATGGTGGTGCCGCCCTGCTTCACCGCGTACAGCCAGGAGGGGCACTCCTTCTCCAGCAGCAGGTCGTAGGCCGTGTCCACGGCGCCTGCGGCCGTCAGCGCATCCGAGATGACCGGCGTTCCCGCGAACCCGGTCCCGATGCGGTTCCCGCCCTCGCGCACCAGCTGGGCCAGGCGTTCGCCGCCCATGCGGGCCAGCTCCTGGTCCGGGTACAGCCCGAACACGATGGCCAGGGCATAGGCGGTCTGCGCGTCGCTGGTCATCCGGCCATCCGGCAGGATGTACTCCGAGGCGAAGGCATCCGCCGCGGCGCGGGCGAGTTCGAGGTAGTGCAGCTCGTCGTCGGCCTTGCCCAGCACGCCGGCCGCCTTTGCGAGGTGGCGGGCCGACCAGGCGAAGTACGCGGAGGCGACGAGGTGCCTGTCCGTCATGGCCTGGGTGGGGTCCTCCGGCGGGGCGGTGGGATCAAGCCAGTCACCCAGCTGGAAACCGGTGTCCCACAGGTGGCTGTCGCCGGCCAGGCTGTCCAGCAGGTCCACCCAGGCCTTGGCGCTCGCGTACTGGTCGGCCAGGACTTTTTCATCGCGGAACCGCTCGTACAGCACCCAGGGCGTGAGCACGGCCACGTCGCCCCAGACTGCGCCCGGGCGGATCGGGGTCCAGTAGTTGCCGCCGGGAATCACCGGGACGTACCAGGGAACAGTGCCGTCGGGCAGCTGTTCGGCGGCGACGTCCTTCAGCCAGGAGGAGAGCATGCCGGAGCAGTCGTAAAGGAAGCTGGCGGTGGGGGTGAAGACCTGGATGTCTCCGGTCCAGCCGAGCCTTTCGTCACGCTGCGGGCAGTCCGTGGGGATGTCCACGAAGTTGCCCTTCATGCTCCACAGCACGTTGTCGTGGAGCCGGTTCAGGTCCGGATCGGAGCACTCGAACCAGCCCGTGCGTTCCATATCGGTGTGATGGACGCGCGCCACCACGTTCTCGGCGACGTCCCCGCCGGTCCAGCCGTCGATCTCGGCGTAGCGGAAGCCGTGGAGGGTGAAGCGCGGCTCCCAGGTTTCCGTGCCGGCACCGGCCAGGGTGTAACGGTCGGTGCTGTCGGCCAACCGCAACGGGCGGGTGTAGAGCTCGCCGTCCTGGAGGACCTCCGCGTGGCGGAGGGTGACCACGGACCCGGCCTGTCCGCTGACGGTGATCTGCAGCCGGCCCACCAGGTTTTGCCCGAAGTCGAGCAGGACCTTCCCCGACGGCGAGGTCCGGACGGTCACCGGCCGCATCTCACCGGTGCAGCGCACCGGCGGCCCCTCGGGGGCCACCAGGGTTGCGGGATCGCGCTCGACGCCGACGACGGGCTGCCAGCCCGAATCGTCGAACCCGGGCCGGCTCCACCCTGCCGCCAGCTCCCGGGCGTCGAAAATCTCACCCTTGTAGAGGCTGCTGAACAGGATGGGGCCGAAGGACGCCTTCCAGCCCTGGTCGGTGCCGACAACGGTGACGGAGCCGTCGTCGTGCGTGACGTGCAGCTGCGCCAGCAGCGCGATCTTGTCCCCGTAAAGGTTCGCGTTGCCGCCGTTGAAGCCGATGCGGCCCCGGTACCAGCCGTCGGCGAGCCAGGCGCCGAGCGCGTTCTCGCCCTCGGCGAGATGGCCGGTGACATCGTAGGTGTAGTAGCGCAGCCGCTGGCCGTAGACGGTCCAGCCCGGCGCCAGGGCGTCGTCGCCGACCCGCGATCCGTTGAGCTCCATCTCGTACAGGCCGTGGGCGGTCACGTAGAGCCGGGCCGAGGCAACCGGCCGCGGGAGGGTGAAGCCGCGGCGCAGCAGCGGCGGCCGCCGGTCGGCATCGGCGTCCTCTTCCCAGCCCGGGGATATCGCTGTGGCCGTCCAGTCCCCGGCGTTCAGAAGGCCGGTTTCCACGGCGGCGGCCGGGCTCCATTCGCTCGGCTCCTCCTGGCCGCCGCCCCAGACGCGGACGCTGACGTCTGCCCGCTGCGCCGAGGCCAGGGGAGCGCCGGGCCAGGGAACCAGCACTGATTCCGGGGAGTCAACGCGTTCACTCGTCCAGGTGCCCTCGGGCGTGGCCACCGTCAGCTGGTAGGCCTCCTGCGTCCAGCCCGCCTCGGCGCTCGCCTTCCACGAGATCCGGGGCGTCGGGGTGCCGATGCCGAGGGCGCCGGGGAGGTGTTCAAAAGTCACGGGTCGGACGGTGGCAGGCATGGAGGAAGTCTCTTTCTGGGGTTTCGACTGGCTGGCCGTATCCGGCCCGGTGCTGTTGGCGGTTAGTCCTGCTGGCGGTTAGTCCTGCTGGCGCTGGGGCTCAGCCCTTGACGGCGCCAGCGGTCATGCCGGCGACGATCTGGCGGTTGAAGAACAGGTACATGATGAACGGCGGGATGGTGATCAGCAGGATGTTCATGAACAGCAGGTTGTAGCTGGTGGTGAACTGGCTCTGGAAGTTGAACAGGGTCAGCTGCACGGTGGCGTTGGCGTCGCCCGGGAGGAAGTAGAGCGGGTTCTGGAAGTCGTTGAAGATGTGCACGGACTGGACCACGATCACGGTGACGATAACGGAGCGCAGCAGCGGGAAGATGACCCGGAAGAACAGCCGGACCGGGCCGCAGCCGTCGATTACGGCGGCCTCGTCGAGCTCTTTCGGGATGGAGGCGATGAAGGCGCGGAAGAGCATGACGCAGAAGGACAGTCCGAAGGCCACTTCGATCAGGATCAGGCCCGGCAGGGTCTTGAACAGGCCCATGCTTTGCAGGACCCAGATGGTGGGGACCACGGCGGGCGGGATGATCAGCCCCGAGAGGATGAGGAAGTTCGCCACTCCGTTCCAGCGGGACCGGCGGCGCTGCAGGATCCAGGCGACCATCGCGGCGAGGATCACCAGGACGGTGACACTTACCACCGTGAGGATCGTGCTGTTGATGAAGGCCGTGACGAGCATGAACTTGCGGGCGGACAGGACGTCCTGGAAGTTCTCGAGGAAGTTGAAGGTGGTGGGCCAGGAGAAGTCGAGCTTGGCGGCCTCCCGGCGGTCCTTCACGGCGGTGAGCGCCATGAAAGCGAGCGGGACGATGAAGACGACGACGGTGACGGCGATGGCCAGGGCGCCCAGCCCGTAGCGCTTGAGTGCGGTGGTCACTGGTCGACCTCCTTGCGGTTCAGGAACATGGACAGGGGCAGGATGATCGCGGTGACGATCAGGAACAGGACGACGTTGCCCGCCGTGGACAGGCCGTAGAAGCCGGCCTGGTACTGCTTGAAGATGACCGAGGCGATGACGTCCGAGGTGAAGCCCGGGCCGCCCTTGGTCATGGCCCAGATCAGGTCGAAGGAGCGGAGCCCGCCGATCAGGGACAGGATGATCACCGTTGCCGTGGCCGGTCGGGCCAGGGGGAGGGTGATGTTGAAGAAGCTCTGGAACGAGCTGGCGCCGTCCACTTTGGCGGCCTCGAAGTACTCCTGCGGGATGGACACGATGCCGGCGATGTAGATAACGGTGGCGAGGCCCACGCCCTTCCAGACGTCCACCAGGGCGACGGAGAGCAGCGCCCAGGCGGGATCCACGAGCCAGGCCGGCCCCTGGATCCCGATGACCTCGAGGGCCTTGTTGATCATGCCCTTGGATGGGTCCATCAGGATGGTGAAGACGATGCCGACGCCGATGCTGCTCAGGAGTACCGGGAAGAAGATCACGGACCGGAGGTAGCCGCGGGCGATGATCTGGGAGGTCAGCAGTACTGCCAGCAGCATGCCCAGGACCACTTTGAGGGCGGACGTCACGAGGCCGTAGATGAACGTGTTGGTCAGGCCTTTGAGGAGGGCCGGCTCCTGGAAGAACTGGACGAAGTTGTCCAGGCCAATGAAGGTGAAGTCCGTGAGGGTCCAGCGGGTGAAACTGAAGAAGAACGACGCGAAGGTCGGGATCAGGAACAGGGCCGTGTAGACGACGGCAGCGGGAAGGTAGAACCAATAGGGGTACGTCGACTTCCCCTTGGGGCGCTTGGGCTGCACGGCCTGGCGCGGGCGCGTGGCCGAAACTGTCGGTGCGGTGTTGACTGTCATGGGAATCTTCCTAGGGGCCGTCCGGGCCGGCAGGCGGCCCGGACGGCGGGTTGAGTTAGGAGGCTAGTTCCAGCCGGGCAGGTTCAGCTGCTTGGCCTGCTTCTTGACGTCCTCGTCGTAGAGGACGGCGGCGTCCTTGGCGGACCGGATGCCCGAGCCCACCTCGACGGTGATCTGTTCGAGGGCAGGGCCCTTGACCGGGGAGAGGTACTCCAGCGCGGGGCTGTTCTTGGACTGGTCCTCGAAGTACGGGAGCATGTCCTTCACCGCGGCGGGCACGTCCGCGGGCAGGTCGCAGCCCTTGACGAGGTAGGGGCCGTTGGCACCGACGGCCTTGGTCTGGGAGTCGCAGCCGGCCTTGCTCGCGATGAACGCCTGGAACTTCTTGGCTTCATCGAGGTTCTTCGTGGACTTGGGGATGTAGACGCCGCCCGGCAGCCAGACCGTCAGGGCGTTCTTCGACGCGTCCTCGCCCGGAAGCGGGAAGAGGCCGATGTCGTTGAGCTTGTCCGGGAAGGTCACCTTGAGCTCCGGCAGGGCAAAGCTCAGGATCGGGTATTGCGCGCCCTCACCGTTGGCCAGCTTCTCGAGCCCCTGAGCGTATGTGGCGGAGGCGAAGTCCTTGTTGAACAGGCCGGCCTTCGCGGCTTCCTCGAGGTGCTCGAAGCCCTTGACAGCCGCCGGATCGGTGGCGTACTTGGCCTTGTTGGCCGTGTAGTTGGCGGCGAAGTCCGGGTCCGCCTTGGCCACGTTGGCGAAGTCGCCGAGGACGAACAGCTGGGAGGTCCACGTGGTCTGGTACGTCTGGATGATCGGGTCGATGCCCGCTTCCTTGATCTTGCGGCTGTTGGCCAGGAACTCGGACCAGGTCTTGGGAACGGACAGGCCCAGCTTTTCGTAGACCTTCTTGTTGTAGAGCACCGCGCCGGCGTTGCCGGTGCCGACCGGGACGCCGTAGATCTCCTTGCCGGCGGTCACGACGGGCTTGAACGAGTCGGAAACGTTGGCCATGTAGGGCTCGCTGGTGACGGGCACCAGGTTCTGCTCCGGCGAGATCTGGTGGAAGAGGGAACCTGAGTTGTACGAGAACACGTCTGCCATGTCTCCGGTGGACAGCCTGGTCTTCACGATGTTGTCGCCTTCGCCGCCCTGCGGCCGGGTCTCGACCTCGACCTTGATGGTCGGGTTCGCGGCGGTGAAGTCCTTGGCGAGCTGCTCCGCGTATGTGACGGTGTTCTCGGTGTTGTCCACCAGCCAGGTGATGGTCTTCTCGCCGCCGCCTGCGCTGGTGCTGCCCCCGGCGCAACCCGTCAGTGCTACCGCCAGCGCCGTGACGCCTCCAGCCAGGGCGGCCCAATGCCGTGTGCCCGTAATGGCCATCTTTACCTCCTCGTAAAGCCCGCAGGCCCTCGGGCCTATGGAACGTTTCAATTTTGCCTAGCTACGCCATCCAGACTCCGTGCTTGGATTGTGTAGATCGGTCTACGTTTTCCACTGTAAGGCATGTCACAGATCCTCGCAAGAGATTTGTGTAGATCAGTCTACAATTTCCTGTAGAACGGCTCCACGAGGACGCTGGAGGGGGAAATGATGTCGGAGCAAGTGAAGCGGGCCACCATCAGCGACGTGGCCCAGCATGCCGGCGTGTCAAAGGCCGCGGTCTCCAAGGTGCTGCGGGGCGCCTACGGCGTCAGCGGCGCCATGAAGGCGCGCGTCGAAGCCTCGATGGCCACCTTGGGCTACCGGCCCTCCGCCCTGGCCCGCGGCATGCGCGGCAGCAGTTTCACCCTGGGTGTCTTCGTGGTGGACCTGCACAACACGTTCATGTCGGTGCTTATCGAGGGGATCCGTACGGAAGCGGAGCTCAACGGTTACCAGGTCTTCATCGGGGAGGCGAGCAGGGGGCTTGCCCAACAGCGGCAGATGATCGAGGCCATGGTCGACAGGAAGATGGACGGCCTTCTCCTCATTGCCCCGTTCGGCACCGCAGACGACCTTGAGGATATAGCGCGCGGCACCCCGACCGTTGTCCTCGGCCGGCATGGGCCGAGCCGTTCCTACGACACGGTGGCCAGCGATGACATCGCGGGCAGTGCGCTGATTGTGGACCATCTGGTGTCCCTGGGCCACCGGCGGATTGCCCACCTCATGCACGTCGGGAGGGAGAATAACGAGAGCGGCATGCCTCAGGTAGTGCGCGCCACGGGATACAAAGACGCGATGATGCGGAACGGCCTCGAAGCCGAGATCGATGTCTGGGAAGGCCGGTGGAGCCAGGAGGGCGGTCAGCATGCCGCCGGGCTGATGGCGCAGCGGAAGAACCGGCCCACTGCCGTTCATGCCGGAACAGACATGGCAGCCCTCGGCGTTCTCGCCGGGCTCCACGAAGCCGGAGTCAGGGTGCCTGAAGACTTCTCCGTGGTTGGCTACGACAACGTGTTCGCGGCATCACTGCCCCAGGTGGGACTCACCTCGGTGGATCAGTCGGGCATCGAGATGGGCGCGCTGGCGGCGAAGCTGCTGGTGGAGCGCATCCAGGGGCGTCAGGAAGCTGTTTCGGCCATCGTGGCCCCGCGGCTCGTCATCCGCAGGACCACGGCGCCCCCTGCCGGCATGTGAAGGGCTTAGGTCCTTGGGCGCCAAGTCGCTGTTGAGGACCGGATCTTGAGCTGGGGTTGTATGAGGGTCAGCTGCGTGGGCAGTTCGGAATTGCCGTCCGCGAGGCGTTCCATCAGCATCTCGGCGCCTGTGGTGCCGATCTGCTGCGGGAAGCCTGCCACCGAGGTCATCGGCGGAACCTGCCTCGCGGCGATGCGCGTGTCGTCGAAGGACGCGACGGCGATATCGCGGCCGGGTTCGAGCCCCCGGCGGCGCATCTCGCCGTAGACGCCTTCGGCCACAATGTCGTTGTAGGCGACCACCGCATCCGGAAGCCGGCCCAGATCGAAGAGCCGGCCCACCGCCGTCGCGCCTCCCTCGGGGGTGATGGGACTGCGGAACTCATCCACGCTCCACAGTTCGCAGCCTTTGCGCTCGAGCGATCCGCGAAGGCCTTCCTCCCGTTCCGTGAGGGACGGAGCGGGCCGGCCGCCGAGGAACGCAACGCTCCTGCAGCCCAGCGCGGAGAGGTGTTCCCCGAGCATCGTCGCGCCCTTGACGTTCTCGCTGCCGACGTAGTCGAAGCCGGCGAACCGGCGCGCGAGGAGCACCACCGGGACGTTGGCGGCATTGACCTGCTTGGCGAGCCTTTCCGGGTCCGTATCGGGAGCCGGGAGCAGGAGCAGCCCGTCGACCTGGCGCTCAATCATGGAGGCGATGATTTCGTGCTGCCGGTCGGCAAGGTCGCGGCTGTAGCCGATGAAGATCGTGTATCCGGCGTCATGGGTGATCTGGTCCACGGCCATGGCCAGCTCGGCAAAGTACGGGTTGATGATCTCGGTGACGATGAGGCCGATGGTCATGGACCTGCTCTGCCGCAGGTTGGCCGCCTGGCGGTTGTACACGTAGCCAAGCTGGTCCATGGCTTCGCGGACCTTCAGGGCGGTGGACTCCGGAATGCGGGAGCTGCCGCGAACGACGAGCGAAGCGGTTGAACGTGAGACGCCCGCGGCCTTGCTCACGTCTTCGAGGGTGATGCGCGGGGCCATGCTGTAATCCTGCCGGTGAGTCGATAGGCGGAGAAGCGGCGCTCCCCGCCTATCGACTTTACCAACGCGGATGTCCCGGACGGGGGACATCCTGTCCGTCAGGCTGCCTTCTCGTGGATTGCGTCCCGCGGGTCTTCCAGGTTCCGGCCCCTGGTCTCGGGAACGGCGAAGGTCGCGGCGATGGTGATGGCCGTCAGCAGTGCGAGGTATCCCGCGATGGGAAGCCACGCGCCGGCGCCGGCACCCTGGACGGAGCTGCCACCCTCGGCGGTAACCGCGAGGGACATCAGCCAGGCACCGATCATGGGAGCGATGCCGCCGGCGATGACCGCGGAGCCTTCCCGGGCCACCGAGACGCCCAGGTACCGCTGCCGTGATCCGAAGAGTTCGCACATGAGGGCGCTTTGGGAACCGAACATGCCCCACGTGCCGACGCCCAGGCCGATGGAGACGACCACGATGGTCAGCACGGTGTCACCGAAGCTGAGCGCGTACCAGACGGGGAACGCGGCGGCCAGCTGGAAGACCGCGAACGCGCGGTACGTGCGGACCCGCCCGTACCTGTCCGTCAGCCAGCCGGCAAGGGGCACGACGGCGGCGCCTACGGCGGCGGCGAAGACCAGCGAGAGAGCCCCGATGGGGCCCTTGATGCCGATCGCTGCGCTGGAGACGTAGGCAATCGCGAGCGCCTGGTAGATGGACGAACCGCCGTTTTCCGCCATGCGCAGCCCGATTCCGAGCAGGACGGTCTTTCCGGAGCGCTTCAGGAGCGTCCTGAGGGGCCGCTCGGTGACCTGTTCGGAGGGTTCGAGTTTCGCGAAGGTGGGGGGACTCCTTGAGGCGGAGCCGGATGTAGATGGCGATGCCGAGGATGAGGACGCTGGCCAGGAACGGCACCCGCCACAGCCAGGTCTCGGTGATCTTGACTGCCTGGTTCGTGTTCAGCAGCAGGAAATAGACCAGAGCCGCCGTAACCGTGCCCATCTGGACGCCGAGGAAGGGCAGGGACGCGATGAATCCGCGGCGGCGTGCGGGAGCGTACTCGGTCATCAGGATGGACGCGCCGGCCATCTCGGCTCCTGCGCCGAGTCCCTGCATCAGCCGAAGCGCTATGAGCAGGATCGGGGCGAACATTCCTGCGCCGGCCCCGTACCAGTCACCGGGGGAGCCGTTGTACGTGGGCAGGACACCAATGAGGGTGCTGGCGCCGCCCATCAGCAGGATGGTGGCGAGCAGGACGAACTTGCGGCCGAGCCTGTCACCCAGGCGGCCGAAGATGATGCCGCCCAGCGGCCGGATGGCGAAGCCCAGGAAGTACGTGCCGAAGCTCAGGATCAGGCCCGTCGCAGGGTTGCTGCCAGGAAAGAACAGGGGGCTGAACACGAGGGCGGAGGCCAGGCTGTACAGGGCGAAGTCGTAGTATTCCAGGGCGCTGCCCAGGGAGCTGGCCCAGGCAGCCCGGGCCAGGTCGCGGGTCGAAACCCCGGGCTCCTGGGCGGCCCCTGCTTGTGTTGTCTCGTAGTTAAGGCTCACGTGAGTGCCTGTCTGTCGTTGGTGACGGTGGAGTCGGCTGAACGCTTTCGGCCGGGCGAGCTGCCGCCGGCGAGGATCCTGTCCGCGACGCGAAGTGAATTGGCAGCGATGGTCAGCGCGGGATTCAACGCAGCCGAGGAGGGAAAGAAGGAGCTGTCCACGATCCAAAGGTTGTTGAGGTCGTGTGCCCGGCAGTCGGGCGTGAGGACGCTGCTGTTCGGGTCGTGCCCGGCCACCGCGGTTCCGCACTGGTGGGAGTTGGTCTCGATGCCCATCCGTTCGGTGAAGATCACCGGATAGCCGGCCTTTCGGATGGCCCGGCTGACCCGCCGGACCAGTTCCTTGTGGGGCGCGAGGTTGTTCGGCTCCCACCAGACGTGGATCTTGCCGTTGACGACGCTGACGCCGCTGTTCCGCCGCGGCAGGTCTTCGGTGGTGAGGTAGATGTCGATGCTGCGGTCCGACATGGCCTTCAGGAGCCAGGTCGGTGCCCAGCTTCGGGCCATCTTGAGCATGCTGGCGCGCAGCTTCCCGAGCATCTGGAGGTTCCCGAGGGGGTACGGGTTGGTCGGTCCGGCTTCGTACCAGTCGTTGAGGCCGAGCGTCTTCTGCCACAGGGTGCGGTTGATCTTGAACGGGTTGATGCCGATGAAGAACGTGCTGTTGTGCACCATGTAGTTCCGGCCCACCAGTCCGGACGAGTTGGCCAGGCCGCGGGGGTGTTCCGGAGTGGCCGATCGCAGCAGCAGCGCGGCCGAGTTCACGGCCCCGGCGGCGAGGATGAATTTGTCCGCCTCGACGCGGATGAGCCGGTCGCCGCGCTCGGCGAGGGCGGCGACGATGGTGCGCCCGTCCGGTCCCGGGATGAGGCGAATCACTTTGGTGTCCGTCATCAGGGTGGCGTTGCTTTCGAGCGCCGGGTTGATGGCGATCTTTTCGGCATCGGACTTCAGCCCGGCTTCGTTGGGGGCGCCGTCGCTGGTCGCGCACAGGGCACGCTTTTCCGGGGTGCCCGCGTCCAGGCCGTTGGCCATCCGGAAGGGGTGCAGCCCCTGGCGCCGCAGCGAGTCGGCCAGGTCCTGGACGGCCGGTTCGTGGTCCAGGGCGGGGTACGGGTAGGCCTCGGAGTGCAGCGGCTCGGTGGGGTCCTCACCGATCTGTCCGCGGACCTGGAAGAGCTGCTCGGCACGGCTGTAGTACGGTTCCAGGTCGGCGTAGCTGAAGGGCCACGCCGGTGAGGTCCCGTCCTGGTGCTGTGTTTCTTCGAAGTCGCTGGCGCGGAACCGGGGCAGGCATGCGCCGTAGACCTTGGTGCAGCCCCCAACCCAGTAGTAGACGCCCGGTTTGAAGGGGACACCGGTGCGGCCGTTGTACCAGGTGTCGGCATTCTTGTACCGGCCCTTGAGGTAGACCTCGTCCAGGTCCGAATTCTCCGGCTCGGCCGGGAGGCGGCGGCCGCGTTCGATGATGAGGACTTTGGCGTCGGAATCTTTCAGGGCGTAGGCCATGGTGCCACCGCCCATGCCGGAACCGATGATGGCGATGTCGGTCCGGACCGCCTCGTCCGGGGCCGCCGCCTCTGCCGGGGCCGCCGGCAGAGGCGCTTCGTCGATGCTTTCCCAGGACATGGTGGTCACCGGCTCCGCGGGGCTGCGTCGAGGCGGTGGGCTTCGTCGAACTGCTGGATCTGGTCAACGGTGTCCAGGAACCAGTAGTCCCCCCACATGACCGATTCATCGACGCCCAGGTCCTTGCCCTCGTGGTAGCTGCCGTGCTTGAGCATGCCCTCCCACTCTTCGTCCGGGCTGGCCAGGAAATCGTCTTCGGTGAGGCGGCGGAGGATGTTCACGGCGTAGTCGGCATAGATTGTGGCCTTGGTGCGGTCTTCGACGAGGCCGGCCAGCTGCCAGAACCCGCCGGCAGCTGCGGCAGCTGCGGAGGATTCATACGGACGGACGGGTGCGGGTTCTTCCCAGTCGTTCGGCGGCACGAGGCGCTCGCCGGTCTTTTCCATGTAGAAGTCGGCGGCCGCCACTGCCGTCTCGAGGAAGCGGCGCTCGCCGGTGAAGCGGTACACGGTGCCGAAGCCGTAGAGCGCCCAGGCCTGACCGCGGGCCCACGAGCCGTCGTCGGAATAGCCCTGCTGGGTGGTCTGCTTCAGGAACGCGCCGGTGGCGAGGTCGAACATGCCTTCGTGGGACGCCGACCCGTCGCCGCGCATAAGGAAGCGGCGGGTGGTGAGGCAGTGGTCCACGGCCTTGCGGGCCATGTCCTGGTCGCCGGTCTGCTGCGCGGCGTACAGGGCCATGTGGATGTTCATCATGATGTCGATGAACAGGCTGTCCGGTTGGCGGAAACTGGGCATGTAGCGGCCCGCCTCCCGGTAGCGGCTGGCCGTGGTGCGTCCGGCCTCGATGACGACGTCGCGCTTGGCGGTGTCGCCGGTGGCCTCAAACCAGCGCCGGTACGTGGACCAGAACAGGAAGCCGAGGTCGTGGACGGTGTCGTCGTCCTTGCGGTGTTCGATGAGCTCCGAGTAGTGCTCGGCGGCACCGCGGAAGCGGGCCCGGTCGGCGTCGCCGGCACGTCGGGCGAGCATCCACAGCTGGCCGCCGAGGAACCCCTCACACCAGTTGGTCCAGGCCTCGCCGTCAACCACCCATTTGCCTTCCTCGGTGTAGAGCGGGAACCGGTCCGGGTGTTTGGTGATGAGTCCGTCCAGTTTCGCGGAGGCGGTTTTCCAGGCCTTGGACGCGGCCTCGCGGAACAGTGCCGGCACTTCGTAACCGGTGGGGAGGGTGAGCGGCAGCATGACGGGCAGGACGGTGGCGGCGGTTGCCGGGGCTGTTGCGGTGGTGGCAGTCATGGTTATTCCTTCGGGGTTTCTGTGGATTAGCGGCGGGGTGCGTCGGGGGCGTCGACCCACCGGGTATGGCGGGCGCCCACCTGGAGCTGGATGGTCTTCAGTTCGCTGAACTCGGCGAGGGCCTGGCGGCCGAGCTCGCGCCCGATCCCGCTTTGGCCGTAGCCGCCAAACGGCAGCTCCGGGTAGCCGTCCATCCAGCGGTTGACCCAGACGGTGCCGGCGCGCAGGTCCCTCGCGGCGGTGAGGGCCTCGTTGATGTCGTTGCTCCAGATGCCGGCGGACAGTCCGAAGGACGTGGAATTCGCGATCCCGATGGCCTCCTCGAGCGTGTCGTAGGGAAGCACGGACAGGACCGGGCCGAAGATCTCGTCGGTGGCAATGGACATCTGAGCCGTGACGCCGGTGAAGACGGTGGGCTGGTAGAAACGGCCGTCCAGGCCCGTGTCGAGCCGGTCGCCGCCGGTGAGAAGGTGGGCGCCGGCTTCGCGGCCTTCGGCCACGTAGCGTTCGACGACGGCGAGCTGGGCGTCGTTGACGAGGGACCCGACGAGGGTGTCGGCCTTCAGCGGGTCGCCGACGCGCATGTGCCTGGCCCGTTCGACGACGGCGGCGGCGAACTCATCGGCGATGGAGCGGTGCACGATCAGGCGGCTGCCGGAGTTGCAGCACTGGCCGACGTTGAAGTAGCCGCCGAAGACGCCGGCATCCACCGCGGCGGTGAAGTCCGCGTTGGGCGTGACGATCTGCGGGTTTTTCCCGCCGAGTTCGAGTTCCACCTTCTTCAGGTCCCGGCCGGCGGAGGCGGCGATGCTCTTGCCGACGCCCGTGGAGCCGGTGAAGCTGACCATGTCGATGCCGGGGTGCTCCGCGATGGCCGAGCCGACCACCCGGTCGCCGGTGACGATATTTACGACGCCGGCGGGGAAGCCCGCTTCGCGGATGAGCCGGCCGAGCATCACCGTGGTCGCGGAGGTGCTTTCGCTGGGTTTGATCACGGCGGTGTTGCCGGCGGCGAGGGCGAAGGGAAGTTTCTGGCTGATGATCAGCAGCGGGAAGTTCCACGGCGTGATCATGCCGATGACGCCGATCGGTTCGTGCACCACCAGGGCGAGGGTGTCGGGTCCCAGGGCGTTGTGGGCGTCGCCCTGGGTGTTGCGGGCCAGGCTGGCGGCGTATTCCCACAGCTCGGCGGTGCCGGCGACTTCGTTGCGGGACTGGGTGATCGGCTTGCCGGTCTCCAGGGTTTCGGCCAGGGCCAGTTCCTCTGCATCCCGGCGGACGAGCTCGGCGACCTTCAGCAGCAGCTTGGAGCGCCGGGAGCCGCTGGACTGCCGCCAGCCCCGGTCCAGTGCCCGCCGGGCCGCGCTGACTGCCCGGTCGACGTCAGCCTCGGCGCCCTTGGGGAACGAGGTGACCTCGACCTCGTGGGCCGGGCTCAGGCGGGTGAAGGTCTCTCCGCCTTGGGCCTGGGTGTCTTCGCCGTCGATGATCATCGGGCGGTAGGTGGGCTCGACGTCGTCGAGCGTGTAGCTCTTGGTTTCCATCTCGGGTGTCCTTAGAAAGTGTGTGATTCGCGGGCGGCGATTTAGTGGTCCGTGAAGTGCGGGGTGCGCTTTTCCCGGAAGGCTGCGACGCCCTCGGCGAGGTCATCGGTGGCGGCTGCGAGGCCGCCGGCCAGCGCCTCAAGTACTCTGGACGGCGCCCCGTCCGCTGCGGCGTCGATGATCTGCTTGCCCAGCTGCACGGCGAGCGGGGCGCCGGCAAGCAGATCGTTGCTGAGCTGCGAAACGGCCTCTTCGAGGCCCTTTTTGGGTGCGACGGCGGTGGCCAGCCCCCAGGCGACGGCTTCCTCGCCGGTGAGCTGACGGCGGGTCAGGACGAGTTCCTTGGCCCTTGCCCTGCCGATGAGTTCGGTGGCTCGCTCAGTGCCGCCCCAGCCGGGTACCGTGCCGAGGCCCGTCTCGGGCAAGGCAACGCGGGCTTCGGCGGCGATGACGCGGAAGTCGCAGGCCAGCGCGAGTTCCAGGCCGCCGCCGAACCCGAGGCCGTCGACGACGGCGATAGTGGGCTGGCGCAGGCGGGCCAGGGCATCGAAGGCCCGGTGGCCCGTGGCGATCCAGTCCCGCCACATCCGGGCCGCGGAGAGGCCGGCGAAGTGGTTGATGTCCGCGCCGACGCAGAAGACCCTCTCACCCGCGGTTCGTACGACGACCACCCGCGCCGCCGAAGCGGAAACCTCGCGGGCCGCGGCGGCAAGGTCATCGAGTAGTCCAAGGGTGAGGGCGTTCAGCTTCGCCGACCTGTCGATCAGGATGGTGGCGGTGTGGCCGTCCTCTGAGTATTCGACGGTGACCTGCCCGGTGATCTCTTCCGTTGCGGTGCTCATGGCTGGTCCTTTCGCTGGCCGCCGAGCTCGCCGGCCAGGTGTTCGGCCGCGCGCATCACGATGGCCCAAATGGTCAGGGTGGGGTTGATGCCGGGGCAGCTGGGGAAAGCGGCGCCGGAGTACAAGTACAGGTTGCGGGTGTCGTGCACGGCGAGGTGTTCATCCAGGACGGAACCGGCCGGGTCGTGGCCGAAGCGGGCGCCGCCGAGGTCGTGGCTGGAGCCGACGCCGGTGAAGTACGGGCCCTGCCAGGTTTTGGTGGCACCCATGTCCTTGAGCAGCCCGGTTGCCGTGTCCGCCATCCAGGAGGCCAGGCGGCGTTCGTTGTCCCGCAGCCGGTAGGTCACGCGGACCAGCGGCATGCCCAGGCCTGAGGAGTCGCGGTGCCGCGGGTCGATTTCCAGGCGATGGGAGGCGTATGGCAGGGCGTCGGGCTGGATCCGAATCACGCCCTGTTGGGACCAGAGCTTCAGGTGGTTGCGGTAGCCGGCGCCCCAGCGCCGGACGTCCTCGGGCAGGGTTTCGCGGGCGATCTGCAGCGGCAGGGCCTGCTGCTCGGCGCCGAGGGTGGCGCCTCCGATGAAGCCGTGGTCCAGGGAACGGAACCCGGGGGAAAGGAAATCGTCCAGGACCACGCCCTGCGCGGCCGGGCCGGTGTGCCGGTTGAACTCCGTGCCCGGGAAGAGCGCATCGACGTGGCCGAACATCTTGGTCATGTAGTGCATGCCCAGCTGCCCGGTGTTGTTGCCGAGGCCGTTCTCGTGCCGGGAATCGGAGGACAGGTACATCAGGCGGAGGTTTTCGTAGGTGTAGGCCGAGAGGATGACGGCGCGGGCGTACTGGCGCCGGACCCGGCCCAGGGGATCCACCCATTCGACGCCCCGTGCCGCGCCGGATTCATCCATGATGATGCGGGTGACGCGGGAATGGGTCCGCAGCTCGAAGTTGCCGGTGGCGATGGCCGCGGGCACGGGGCCGAGGCCGGGGTGCCAGCGGTCCCCGCGGAACGAGCCCAGCCCGTTGTTCCAGGCGCTGTAGCCGGTGGCGGGACGCCCGCCGTAAGACTCGGTGGTGAATCCGACGGGAACGGGGTGGGGGTGGAGGCCGGCGGCCCGCGTCGTCTCGGTGAACTTGTTGCCCAGGATGAACGGACGGGTGGGCGGCAGCGGCAGGGGCCTGCTGCGCTTGATGAACGGGTTGGACTCGTCCCCGGCGATGCCGATCAGGTGTTCGAGCCTGGTGTAAAACGGCTCCAGCTCCTCGTAGCTGACGGGCCAGTCCGCCAGGGTGCAGTCCTCGGGCAGGGCGTCGGGCCCGTAGAGGCCGTCGTAGTGGCTCTTCGGCGCGAACTGCCAGGGGTGGAAGCGGCGCAGCCAGGACCCGTAGTGCCCGGCGGATCCGCCGACGCCGTTGACCATGCGGCCCAGGGAGAACGTGGCTTCCCGGCTGTCCTCTTCGTCGGCCGATTCGCGCCAGCGCGGGGTCTCCTGCTGGAACTTCGGGCCGAGTCCGCCGCGGGTGTAGTAAGCGTGTTCGAGTTCGTCGGGGAGGAACTCGTCCAGCGGCCGGAACGGTCCGGCTTCCATGCCGACCACGCTGAGGCCGGCTTCCGCGAAGACCTGGGCGCTGAGCCCGCCCATGGCGCCGACACCGACCAGCAGGACGTCCACTTCATCGGTCAGCTGCGGGTTGACGGCGTTCTCGTAGCCGAGCTGCTTCAGCTTGTGGCCCTCGGTGTCGCGGGGGATTTCCTGCATGGCGTCCGCGAGGGTCTTGATGACTCCGCCCTTGGTCACGTGCCCGGTGCTGAGGTTTTCCTCGGCCGAGTTTTCCAGCCAGGCACCGGGGTGCTTGAGGAATTTCCAGCCGACGGCGTCCTTGTTGCCGCCGTGGGCGGGATCGGCGAACAGGCCTTCCTGCAGGTGGGCGACGACGAGCCCGAAAAGATCGCGCTGTTCCTTCGCCGGCAGCTGGGCTGTGAGTTCGCCCTGTTCGAGCAGGGCCACCACGTCCGTGCGCTCGTCCAGGGTGAGCGCGGCGAAGTTCCGCCCGTGCTTGTCCTCGGCGTAGCGGTCCAGGGCGCCGAACAGCCATTGGTACCGCGGAAGGTCCTTGCGTCCGTAGCCCTCCAGGGTCAGGTCCAGGTATTCGGTGACTCCGGCGTCGCGGACGTCGGGGCTGTCGCCGTCGGAGGGGAACATCGCTTCGAACAGGGCATCGGCGAGCTCGGTTTCGTACGGGGTGAGGATGCGGAGGCTTCTCATCGCAGGGGTCCTTTCAGGCTGTTCAGCCGGCGTCAGCGCGCGGCCAGGGAGGAAGTGCGCTGTTCGATCCGCTCGTGCAGCGGCAACGCGGGAAGGCGGAGGCCGACGGGGGCGTCGGCGAAGAGAGCGAGATCCATGGTGCGCAGTTCGTCCGAGACGATCAGCGGGTACTCGCTGCGGTCCAGGACGTCTTTTTGCAGGTCCACGCCGGGGGCGATTTCGGTGACGACGAGGCCGTCGGCGGTCAGCTCCAGCACGGCGCGTTCGGTGATGTATTTGACCTTCTGGCCGCGGGCCAGGGCTCTGGGTCCGGAGAACGTGACGGCGGAGACGTCGTTGACGAGCTTCGTGAAGGGCCCGTCGGAGCGGATGTCCAGGCCGGCCTCCCCGGCGGCAATGTCACGGCGCCCGGCCGTGAAAGCGCCCATGAAGACGATCTCCGGGGCCGAGGAGGTGATGTCGGCGAAGCCTCCGACGCCGGCCGTGACGTGGCGCTTCTTGGGCAGGTGGTGGACGTTGACGTTGCCGTGCCGGTCGATTTCCAGGAAGGAGAGCAGCGAGCGGTGGAAGCCGCCGCCCTGCAGGAGGGTGAACTGGTCGATGCTGGGCATGATCGCGTCCGGGTTCTGGGCGCAGCCGAAGGCGAAGTCCAGCAGCGGGATGCCGCCGACGGCTCCCTGTTCAATGACCCAGCTGACTTCCCGTCCCTGGTTTTCCTCGACCAGGACGTGGGGCACCAGGGCCGAAACGCCGAAGCCGAGGTTGACGATCTCCCCGGCCCTGAGCTCCTGGGCGGCACGGCGGGCGGTGATCTTCTCGATAGAGAATTCGATGTGGGGGAGCGAACTCAGCGGCCGGCGCAGCTGGCCGGAGATGGCGGGATCGTTGGGGGTGAGGGTGGTCTGCAGCTGGTCTTCGGCGATCACTACAGCGTCGATGAGGATGCCCGGGACTTTCACATGCTGGGGGTGCAGGCTGCCGGCCTCGGCCACACGTTTCACCTGCGCGATGACCACGCCGCCGTTGTTGTGGGCGGCGTAGGCGAGGTCCAGCGCACCGAGGGGCGAGCCTTCGTCCTCGAACGTCAGGTTGCCGTATTCATCGGCGGTGGTGGCGCGGATGATGGCGACGTTGGGGACCACCGAGGGGAAGAACAGCCACTCCTGCCCGGCCACCGTGGCCGTCTCGACGTGCGCCGCCGGGGTGGAGCCGTTCATCCGGCCGCCCTGGAGGCGGGGGTCGATGAAGGTGTCGAGTCCCACCTGGGTGAAGACGCCCGGCTGCTTCGCGGCGGCCGTGCGGTGCATCTGGTAGATGACGCCGGAGGGGAAGTTGTACGCCTCCACTTCATCCCGCTCGATCATCTGCCAGATCAGGGGCGGCTCCGCGCTGGAGGGTCCGGAGGGGTAGGAACCGGCGATGACCTTGCGCAGCAGCCCGGGCCGGGCGATGTGGTCGATGCCCTTGACCCCGTACATGTCTCCCGCTGCGATCGGGTGCACGGAGGTCAGGTTGGCCGGGTGGGTGGTTTCCTCGAACCGCTGGCCGATGCCGGCCAGGACGCTGTCCGGGCACCCGAGCGCACTGGAGGAGCTGACGGTGATGACGTCCTCGTCGTTGATGAGGTCCGCTGCTTCGCGGGCTGAGAGGATCTGTACCTTCTGCATGGCGTTCTTTCTGGCTGTTAGTTGATGTGGACGGTGCGTCCGGAGATTGCGGATTCCTGCGCTGCGAGGGCCACCTTGAGGGCCATGAGGCCGTCGCGGCCGCTCGCCGCTGGGACGCCGGTTCCTTCGACGGCGGCGGCGAAGGCGCGCAGGCCGGTGACGTAGAGGTCTTCGGAACAGTCGACGTCGACCGTTTGGCTGCCTGATCCGGTGGTCAGGATGACCTGGCCCCCGGTGTCCTGTGTCATCGCGTCGAGGACTTCGATGGTGCCTTCGGTGCCGTGGACTTCCAGGGAGGTCCTGGCGTATCCCACCGTGAAGGAATCATGGGTCTGGGCCAGGACGGGAGGGCGTCCGTCGTTCTCGTACCGGATAACGGTCATGGCGGCGTCTTCCTGGCCGCCGGTGTTCCACACGGCCTGCTGGACGGCCACGGCGGTGACTGCCACGGGACGTCCCAGCAGGGGGTTGAGGACCGACGCATCGTGGCAGGTGATGTCCAGGATGACGCCGCTTCCGGGCGTTCCCTGCCCCAGCCGCCAGCCGCGCAGCCGTTCCGGCAGGAGCACGGCGTGGGCGACCTTGGCCGAGAGGACGGTTCCGATGGCCCCGGCCGCCACCAGTTCGCGGACTTTGGCATGCAGGGGGCTGCCGGGGAGGTGGTGGTTGGCTGCCAGGGTGAGGCCCATTTCTTCCGCCAGTTCCACCATGGCTGCTGCCTGCTCCGCTTCGAGGGCGAGCGGCTTTTCGCACAGGACGTGCTTGCCGGCCTTGAGCGCCCTGGTTGCCTGGTCGAAGTGCTTGTCGTTGGTCGAGGAGATGTAGACGGCGTTGATGTCACCGGTCAGGAATTCGTCCAGATCGGTGGTGGCGCTGGCCAGCCCGTGGCTGGCCGCGAAGTCGCGTGCCCGGTCGGCGGATCCGCTGAAGACCCCGACGGCGTTCCCGCCGCTGGTGCGGATGGCACCGATCACTCGCGTGGCGGCGATGTCGCTGGCGCCGATCAGGCCCCAATTCAGTGCTGGCATGGTGTTTCTCCTACGTTCGGGGTCGCCATTGGGCGGTGGAAGCTCGGACCTTAAGAGCCGGTTCGACAAGGAATCGTTGCGGCCCCAGCGACGAGTCGCGGATGCGGTGGAGCAGCATGTTCGCTGCCTTGCGGCCGATGAGGTCCGGGTATGTGGACACCGACGTCAGGGGCGGCAGCAGCAGCTCCGCCATCGTGATGTCGTCGAAGCTCGCCACCGACACGTCACGGCCCGGTTCAAGGTCCCGCCGGCGAAGCTCCGCGTAGATTCCCAGGGCCACCGCGTCGCTGTAGGCGATGATGCAGTCCGGCCAGATTCCCTGGTCAAGGACCCCGGATACACCCTGGGATCCGCCGCCGGCGTTGTTCGTGGTTGGCGCGGAGCGGGACGGATCGAAGGCCACACCGCTGCCGGCGAACCCGGTTTCCAGGCCCTTGATGCGTTCCGTCCGGGCCGATGAATGCTCCGGACCGCCGATCAGGACCGCGGAGGACGCGCCCAGCGAGGAGACGTGCCTGGCCAGCTGCTGACCGGCCGCGATGTTGTCCGGGCCGACGTAGTCCATCTCTTCGGAGAAGTAGCGGGCCAGCTGCAAGACCGGTACCGCGGAGCGGTCAATGATCTGACAGACCGGGGTCAGCTCGGTTCCTTCGGCCGGCAGCAGGAAAATACCGTCCACCTGCTGCTGGACCATGGTCTCGAGCTGCAGGGCCTGCCGCTCGACGTCGTCCCGGCTGTAACCGACGAACAGCGTGTAACCGGCCTCGTGGACAGCTTCCTCGATGGTCATGGTCAGCCCGGCGAAGTAGGGGTTGCGGATGTCCGTCACAATTAGCCCGAGGGTCATGGATTCGCTGCGGCGCATGTTGGCGGCGTGGCGGTTGTAGACGTAACCGAGCTCGGCCATGACGAGCCGGACCCGGTCCGCCGTCGCCTCCGGAATGCGGGGATTTCCGCGCAGGACCAGCGATGCGGTAGATCGAGATACTCCTGCGGCCCGGCTGACGTCATTCAGTGTCACCCTTTTCATTTCCTGTCCACCTCCTCCGAGAACCTGTTGATCATTTTTAGCACGTTATTCAGTCGGGCGGTAGACCGATCTACCAACATTTTTGCGAGTTAGTTCCCGAAAACAAGCGGAATTTCGTTGATCAACCTGATGAGCGCGGTGCAGCGCCGTAGAAATAACGCCGTCGTCACACAAATCTATTGCATCGATCTACTTAACTATGTAACCTGAACCACAACGCAGGCTCTAGCCGGGCCTTATCCGGCGTCTGACAACCCAAAGGAGAGTAGTCATGCGTGCACCAAACAAGCTCAAGATCTCGCTGGCCGTAACGGCCGCGGCAAGCCTCATTGCAGTAACCGGATGTTCCGCCAACCAGCCCGCGGGAAGCTCCACCGGCGGCTCCGACAAACTCGAAATCACTTCATGGTGGACCTCCGGTTCGGAAGCCGACGCCCTGAACGTTCTGATTGACGGTGTGAAGGCGGCCAAGCCCGGACTGTCCGTGGATAACGCCGCAGTCTCCGGCGGCGGCGGCTCCAACGCCAGGCAGGCACTGGCGGCGCGGCTTCAGGCCGGCAGCCCGCCGGATGCCTGGCAGGTACACCCGGCCGGACAGCTCAAGAGCTACGTCGACGGCGGGCAGGTCGCGGACCTGACCGAGCTATGGACGCAGAACGATTGGGCATCCCAGATGCCCAAGGACGTGGCCGAAGCCCAGCAGGTCAACGGTAAGTACTACACGGTCCCGATCGGAGTCCACCGCGGCAACGTGCTCTGGACCAACCCCGCCGTGCTCGCCAAGGCCAACGTCAAGATTGATCCGGCAGGCGGCGTGGACGGACTGATCAGCAGCCTCAAGCAGGTTCAGGCGGCCGGGGCCACACCGGTGTGCCTGGGGGACAAGGACATCTTCGCGTCCTCCCAGCTGCTCGAGTCCATCATCATGTCGCGGGCCGGCGCCGACAACTGGAAGAAGCTCTTCAGCAACGAGTACTCCTTCGACGCACCCGAGGTAAAGCAAGCCCTCGAGGACTACAAGACCATCCTGTCCCTTGCCAACAAGGACCACTCCGCCATCACCTGGGATGAAGCCTCGAAGAAGATGGCAAACGGTGCCTGCGCCGTGAACCTCATGGGTGACTGGGCCTACGGCGAGCTGATCAACGCCAAGAAGAAGCCGGGCACGGACTTCGCCTGGGTGACGTTCCCCGGCAAGGAAGACATCTTCGACTACGTCGGTGACGGCTTCTCCATCCCGGCAAACAACATTCCGCACGCGGAAGCTGCCAACGCCTGGCTGAAGACGCTGATGGACCCCAAGGTCCAGACTGACTTCGCAGCCAAGAAAGGCTCCATCCCCGCCGTGAAGTCCGCCGACATCTCCGGTCTGTCCAAATACCAGCAGGAAGCCGCCAAGAGCTTCGCTTCGGCCAAGGTTGTTTCCTCCCTGGCCCACGCCCAGGCCGCGGGAGCGGAATTCGCCCAGACTTACGCGGATGCCGTTTCCACCTTCAACGGCAGCGGTAACGCCGATGCCTTCATCGCCAGCATGACGGCGGCCCAGAAGACCCAGCTCTAGCAGCCGGTCAGCCAACCAAGTCGCAAAGGGTGTGGCTGCAGACCCCTGCAGCCGCACCCCGGACAGGATCAGTTTTCATGACAACCTCAACAGCACTGCCGCCCGCGCCGGCCAGCCCCGGCCCGCGGCCCAAGAAACAAGTCCCCCATAACGTCAAGACCTCCCGCCGGGCAGCCTGGATCTTCGCACCCAGCCTTCTGGTCAGCTTCCTCTTCGTCTACGTCTTCATCGGCATCACGGTCTACATCTCCCTGTCGAACTGGAAGATCGGCACCAGCCCGGATCTGTCACTGCGCCAGCCTTTCGGAGGCACCTACGCCGAGATCGTGAAGGAACAGCGCTTCCAGGCAGACATCCGCAACGTGGTGATCTTCACCGTCATCTTCCTGGTCCTGGCCATCCTTGGCGGACTCATCGCAGCCCTCTTCATCCACCACGTCTCGATCGGCAAGGGCCTCTTCCGGACTGTCTTCCTCCTGCCCTACGCCCTGTCCTTCATCGTCACCGGTGTTGCCTGGCGCTGGATATTCTCCCCATCCACCGGCGTCAATGAAATCCTTCGGAGCATGGGCATCGAGAACCCGCCCGGCTGGACCACCGACCCGACCGTCCTGGGGGCACTGAACGACCCCTCCGGTACGGACTTCCTGAAGGTTCAATTCGGCATCCCGGTGGCGCTGCTTCCGATCATCTTCGCCGCGGCCTGGCAGCTCGTGGGCTTTGCAATGGCCATGTACCTGGCCGGCCTGGCCTCAATTCCGGAAGAACACCTGGAGGCGGCAAGCGTTGACGGCGCCAATATCTGGCAGCGCCTGCGCCACATCGTCCTGCCCCAGCTGTGGCCCTCCACCATCACCTGCTTCGTGCTCCTGCTGCACGTCGCCCTGAAAATCTTCGACCTCGTCGTCGCCATGTCCGGTTCCGGCCCCGGCTTCGTCACGGACGTCCCGGGCATCTACATCTACAACTACCTCACCAGCCGTTACGACAAAGCCTCGGCAATGGCGATCATCCTGCTCCTGCTAACCCTCGCGGTAATCGTTCCGTACCTCATCCGCGGATACCGCAAAGAGCGAAAGGCATAGAAATGGCTGTCGAAACCCTCGAAGCGACCCCTGCCCGGCCCGCCCGCACGTCGCGCCGACGCCCCGGGAAGCCGGCCCCCAAGCCCCGGTCCTGGAGCCTGCCCAGGTCCCCGGGCGGCTGGATCGTCCTGGCCGCCTGCGCCATTGCCACCCTTGGCATGCTGGTGCCCGTGTACGTCATCATCACCACGGCGCTCTCCGGAAGCACCGGGGCGCCCAACTTCTTCCTGGCCTTCCCGGACGCGCCCAGCCTGGATGCCTTCAAGGGGGCCTGGACGAAACTCCACGGCTCCCTGGCCAACTCGCTGCAGATCACCGTCCCGGCCGCACTGATTTCCTGCCTCCTCGGATCGATCAACGGCTACATCCTCTCCAAGTTCCCGTTCCGGGGCTCCAATGCCCTGTTCACGGTGCTGCTGGTCGGCATGTTCATTCCGTTCCAGGCCGTCATCATTCCCGTCTTCCAGTTCCTGAACATGCTGCACCTGCAGGGAAGCATCATCGGCCTGATCGTGGTCCACATCATCTACGGCATCCCGATCACCACACTGATCTTCCGCAACTACTACGAAGGCATCCCCAGCGCCATCATCGAGGCCGCCTCCATTGACGGCGCCGGGATCTGGAAAACCTATGCCCGCGTGATGCTGCCGCTGTCCGTGCCCGGTTTTGTCGTCGCCGGAATCTTCCAGTGCACCAACATCTGGAATGACTTCCTCTTCGGCTTCATCCTGGCCTCCCCGGCCGCGTGGCCTGCCACCGTGACCCTGAACAACCTCATCGGAACCACCACCGTCGACTACTCCGAGCTGATGGCCGGCGCCGTGCTCGTTGCCGCACCCACCGTCCTGCTCTACCTCGTCCTGGGCCGGTTCTTCGTCAGCGGGCTCACCGCCGGAGCCGTCAAATGAACCTGGACGTGCTCTGCGTCGGAGAAACCATGGCCGTCGTTACGCCGGCAAGGGCCCAGCCGCTGAGCGAGGCTGAGGAATGTCTGCTGGGTTACGGGGGAGCGGAGTCCAATGTCGCCGCGCACCTGGCCGAATTCGGCTACCGGTCCGGGTGGGCAAGCCGCCTCGGCCAGGACCCGTTCGGGGACCGCATCATGGAGGGCCTGACCGCCCTGGGCGTGGACGTCAGCCTGGTCGCCCGCGACAGCACCGCCCCCACCGGCGTGTACTTCAAGGACCCCGACCTGGGGCATGGTGCCAGGACGCTCTACTACCGGGCCGGGTCGGCGGCCTCAGCCATGGCGCCCGAGGATTCCGGCGCCTGGCCGCTGGAGCAGACCGGCTGGATCCACACCAGCGGCATCAATGCGGCCCTGTCGGCCAGCTGCTCCGCGCTGACAGAGCGCCTCCTGAGCCACGCCAGGACGAAAGGCTACAAGGTTTCCTTCGACGTCAACTACCGCCCCGCGTTGTGGAACGTGGACGTCGCCGGCCGTCGGCTGCTGGAACTCGCCGGCATGGCAACCGTGGTCCTCGTTGGCCTGGACGAAGCAGCAGCGCTGTGGGGCTGCGCCACCGCCGTAGAAGTCTCGAACCTGCTGCCCGGTCCCCGGCACGTGATCATCAAGGACTCGGCAACTGAAGCGGTGGAATTCGTCCGGGAACAAAACGGGGAAGAACGCGCCTTCCGCGTCCCCGCCCACCGGGTTGACGTCGTCGAACCCGTCGGCGCGGGCGACGCGTTTGCTGCAGGATATCTGGCCGGACTGCTCCGGGGAGACCAGCCCGCCGACCGGCTCGCCCTGGGCCATTCCTTCGCAGCCTGGACGCTCGGAACCCGCGCCGACTTCCGCCCCGGCCACGGCACCAGGCCCCGCAGCTACGCCACCCGCTGACGTCCGGTGATCGAGCTTGTCGAGATCCGGGAGTTAGCTCCCCGCCACCCCACAGCCCTAGCCCGGAAAGAGGATACTTTGGCACACGCACCCCTCCACGACTGGTTTGACGACGACTTCTTCCGCATCCCCGTCATCGCCGTACTTCGCGGGCTCACCCCCGATGAAGCCGTCAGGTCCGCTACGCGGGCCTGGGACGCCGGCGTCCGGCACGTCGAAGTCACCATCGAAACACCCCAGGCCGTCCGCGCGCTGGCAGCTGTGGCCAGCGCCGCCGCCGAACGGGGCGTGGCCGCGGGCGCAGGAACCATCATCAGCCTCGATCAGCTGGACGCCGCCGTCTCCGCCAATGCGTCCTTCACCGTTTCGCCGGGGCTGGATGACGGCATCGTGGAGGAAAGCATCCGTCGCGGTATCCCGCACCTGCCCGGCGTGGCTACGGCGAGCGAGATTCTCCGTGCCAAAGCCTTCGGCCTGTCCTGGCTCAAGGCGTTCCCTGCCTCGGTTCTCGGCCCGGAGTGGGTCAAAGCCATGAAGGGTCCCTTCCCCGACGTGCGATTCGTGGCCACCGGCGGCATGAAGGCCGCCAGCGCACGCACGTACCTGGCAGCCGGGGTCAGCGTCGTAGGCTTGAGCTCCGACTTCTCCTCGGACGAGGGCGCGGCCGCCGTCCGGGATCTGCTCGCATCCGTCGCCGGGAACGCGGTGCGCGGATGAAGGCAACAGTTCTCCGGACTTCCGAAAGGACGGTTGGGGTGATGACGTCAACAGACCCGCAGCGCCTCAAAGCCGTTCTCTGGGACATGGACGGCACCCTGGTTGACACGGAACCGTACTGGATGGCGGCCCAGCGCGATCTTGCCGCGACACATGGCGTGGAGTGGACCGCCGACGACGGCCGCTCCACTGTCGGGCAGGCCATGCAGGTCTCCGCGGCCATGCTTCAGAAACACGGCGTGCCGATGTCCGCGGAGGAGATCATCGACGAGCTCCTCAGGCGCGTTGTGGCGAAGCTCGAAGAGGGCATCCCGTGGCTCCCGGGCGCCGAAAGGATCCTCGCTGAACTCGCCGCGGCCCGGATTCCCTCGGCCTTGGTCACCATGGCCTTCAGCCCGGTCGCCACCCGCGTGGCATCCGCAGCACCCATCGGCACCTTCCACGCCGTCGTCGCCGGTGACATGATCCCGCAGGGAAAGCCCCACCCGGCGCCATATTTGGCGGCCGCCGAACTCCTCGGCGTCGACCCCTCCAATTGTGTGGCCGTGGAGGATTCCGTCAGCGGCACAACAAGTGCGCAGGCCGCGGGCATGGACGTCGTGGTGGTCCCGGGAGTCGTCCAGCCCCCAGCCGCCGCCGGCCGCCACTTTGTGCCGTCGCTTGAGGCCGTCACCGTGGAGAGCCTCCGGAACATTCTCCGCGGGTAGGGCGGCGCCCTACCCGCCTCTTGACGGACGGACCAAAACCCGTTGGCGGACGGACCAAAACCCGCCGGTGATCAGTCCGACCCGGGGGCGGCCGAAAAGGCCGGGCTCGGTTCATAGCGGATCGTTTCGGATCGTCCGCTGCGGAGGGATGCCGTGGCCGCCTCCGCGATGGCCTGCGCCTTCAGCCCGTCCTCCAGCGAGGGCGTGATCAGCGTACGGGGCCCTGCGCCGGCGCCGTCCGCACCGCCGTCCGGACCGCCCTTCAGGACGCCGTCCAGCGCATCGACAAAGTGGGCGAGGGAGGCCGCATAGGTGGGCTGGACCCTTTCGAACCAGCCCGGGTGCAGGCCGTCGTCGGTGACGCGTCCGGCCTGGTAGCGGGAGACGGCGCCAGCCCTGTGGCGGCGGGCCTCTGCCATGCCGGTGGACCCCATGATCTCGATGCGTTCGTCGTAGCCATAGCCGGTGCGGCGCGCACAGTCGATCTGAACCAGGGCGCCACCGTGGAGCCGGAGCGTCACCGCGGAGGTGTCGACGTCGCCGTACTCCGCGAGCCGGGGCTCGGCCAGGGCGGATCCTGTGGCGAAGACCTCCACCGGGTCGAGGCCGGTGAGCCAGCGGGCCAGGTCGAAGAAGTGGACGGTCTGATCGCGCATCTGGCCGCCGGACGTGGCGATGTAGGACAGCGGCGGCATCGCGGGGCCGCGGCTGGACAGCTGAATGAGTTCCACCCGGCCGATCTCACCGGCGTCGACGATCCGTTTGAGCTCGGCGTAATCGCGGTCGAACCGGCGGTTGAAGTCCACCATCACCGGAATCGCGCGCTCGGCGGCGAACGCTGCCGTCTCCCGGGCCCGCTCCAAGTCCAGGTCGATCGGCTTCTCGCACAGCACCGCCAGGCCGGCCTCGGCCGCCCGGCGCAGGTGCTGCGCATGCGTGTCCGTGGAGGATGCGATGAAGACGGCGTCGATGGCGGACGCGTCAAACACCTCGTCCAGGGAGCTGGCCGCCCGTGTGCCGTGGGCCGCGGCCAGGGTCCGGGCCCGGCTTAGATCGACGTCGTACACGAGGCGGAAGTCGACGCCGGGGTTTGCCGCAAGGTTGGCGGCGTGGACCGCGCCGATGAATCCGGCGCCGATGAGCGCAAAGCGTTGCATGGCTAGACCTGTGCTTTCTGTGTGGCGCCCGCCGGGACAGCCCAGGCGGCATCGTGGTGGTGGGAGGCGGCGACGGCTTCGACGAACCTGACACCGGCGAGGCCGTCCTCGCCGGTGGGGAAGCTCAGCTCGCGGGTGGCAGGCAGTGTTCCGTCCCGGCGGGCGCGCAGTTCCCCTGCCAGGTCGCGGTAGAAGTTGGCGAAGGCCTCGAGGAATCCTTCGGGGTGGCCCAGGCCGACCCGGGTGAGGCGCGAAGCGTCCTCGGACAGGGTGCTGAGGCCCTCGGTGAGGATGGTCGTGGTCCCGTCCAGGTCCTGAACCCTGAGGTGGTGCGGATCCTCGTGTTCCCACGCCAGGCTTCCCTGGTCACCGAAGACGCGGATGCGCAGGCCGTGGTTGTTGCCGGTCGCGGCCATGCTGGCCCAGAGCCGGGCGGGAACCTCGCCGGTCAGCTGCAGTTCGACGGTGGCGTGGTCGAACACGCGCCTGCCGGGAACCAGGCTGCGGAGCCGCCCGGACAGCCGCTCGGCCTCGAGCCCGGTGATGTAGCGCAGCAGGTGGAAGGCATGCGTGCCCAGGTCTCCCACCACGCTGGGGAACCCCGCAACGTCCGGATCGGTGCGCCAGGCGGCCTGCTTGTGCCCGAGCTGCTCCAGCGGAGAGGCGGCCCAGCCGGACGCGTGCTCCACGTCCACGAACTTGATGTTGCCCAGCCTGCCGTCGCGGACCATCCGGGCCGCCTGGCGCACCATGGCGTAGGCGGAGTAGCAGTGCGGGACCGCCAGCACCACGCCGTTCGCCGCGGCCACCCGGACCAGCTCCGCTGCGGTGGCCGAATCGCTGGTCAGGGGCTTCTCGCACACCACCGAAATGCCTGCTTCGAGAAACGTCCGGGCGATTTCGAAGTGGCTGTCATTGGGCGTGGCAACAACCACCACGTCCACGGCGTCCGCGCGGCCGGATTCCGCTTCGGCCATGTCCCGGTAGTCCCGGTAGACACGGTCCGCCGGCACGCCCAGCCCGCCGGCCAGCACCGCGGACTGGAGGGGATCGCGGCCGAAAACGCCGGCCCGCAGGTCGAACAGGCCGTCCAGCCGCATCGCATGGCGGTGGGTCTTGCCGATGTCCGCGCCGGAGCCGCCTCCCACCATGCCGGCCAGCAACTGTCGTGTGTGCGGTGCGCTCATGAAGATTCTTCCTGTTTGGACATTCCTTGGACCGGTCCATAATGGATGACGCGAGACAGCACCGTCAACCCCTTAGGCTGAGATGGCACCGAGAGGAGTAACCGTGACCCACCCGTCCGCCGCGAGCGGCGCGCCCGCCAACAGGCCCACCATCCGTGATGTCGCCACCCAGGCCGGGGTGTCGAAGTCGCTGGTCTCCCTTGTGCTGCAGGGGTCCGGAAACGTCAGCGAAAGCCGACGCCGGGCGGTGCTGGAGGCGATGGAGGAACTGGGATACCGCCCCAACAAGCTGGCCCGCGGGCTCTCGATGCCCCGCACCGGCACGGTCGGGGTGCTGCTGAACGACCTCCGGAACCCCTGGTTCGTCGAACTCCTCGAAGGGCTGACCGCCTCGCTGCACGCAGCCGGAGTGTCCCCCATCCTCGCGGATTCCTACACGGACCGCCGGGTGGGCCGGCGCTCGGTGGAAGCCCTGCTCGATCAGCGCATTGACGGGCTCGTGGTGGTGGGAACCACCACGGAATCGACGGCCATCGAAATTGCCGCCGCAGCCGTGCCGGTCGTCCTGGCCGGAACGCTAGACCCTGCCCTGCCGGGCGTGGACATCGTGGTCAACGACGACGAAGCGGGCGCGCGAAAGGCGACCGAGCACCTGCTGGCCCTGGGCCACCAGCGCATTGCCCATCTGCAGGGGCCCGACGAAATCGGAAAGCGCCGGCGGGCGGGCTACGAACATGCGATGAAGGCCGCCGGACTCGAACCGAGGGTGGTGTCGGGCGGCATGAGCGAGGAAAGCGGCTTTGCCGCCGCCGGCCGCCTTCTAGCCGGCGGCGGCCGGCCAACGGCAATCTTCGCCTTCAACGACATCGCCTGCATCGGCGCACTTTCCGCTGCGGCCGAGCACGGCCTGGCCGTGCCGGGGGACCTCTCGCTGGTCGGCTATGACAACACGTACCTCGCTCGGATCCGCCACATCTCCCTGACCTCGGTGGACAACGGCAACCTGGCCGTTGGGGTCCAGGCGGGCAAATTCATCCTCGAACGCATCGGGAGCCCGGATGTGCAGGGCCGCCTTCATCTCGTGTCCAGTGAACTGCAGGTGCGGGGGTCCACCGGCCACCCGCCTGCTGCGCCGTAACGCGGGAGGGCGGCGGCCCGACCGGTCGGCTCTGCGTGCCCACGTAGACTGGGAGCATGCGGTTGGTAGCGAGTGACATAGACGGAACGATCCTTGGGCACGACGGAAAAATCAGTGACCGCACCGTCCGCGCCTTCCACGCCTGCCGGAGCGCCGGCGTCGAACTCGTTTTCGTCACCGGGCGCCCGCCGCGCTGGCTGCACCCGCTCGAAGAGCAGCTGGGCCACACCGGCACGGTGATCTGTTCCAACGGTGCCGTGGTGTGGGACCTCGAGGCGGACAAGATGGTTTCCGCCCGGACCATGGCCCTCAACGATGTCTTCGAGGTCCGCCGGATCATCAAGAGCCTGCGCCCCGCGGCCCTGTTCGCCGCGGAAACCCTCACCGGCTTCCACCTCGAGCCCGGCTTTATCGAAAACGGCTCCAGCGAGCTTCTTGCCGAGTTCACCCCGGCGCCGCTGGCCGAGACGCTCACGGCGGATGACGCCGTCGTCAAATTCCTGGCGATCGTCCGCGAAGGCACCGCCGACGACTTCCTTGCCGAGGTGGCGCCCGCCGTCGGGAACCTCGCCACCGTCACGCATTCGGCGCCCACCATCGCCATGCTGGAGCTGTCCGTCCCGGGCGTCAACAAGGCCGTCACGCTGGCGGAGTACGCCGCCTCGCTGGGCATCGAAGCCGCGGACGTCGTGGCCTTCGGTGACATGCCCAACGATATCGAGATGCTCCGCTGGGCCGGCCACGGTTACGCCATGGCCAGCGGCCACCCCGAAGCGATCCGCGCAGCGGGGCAGCAGGCGCCGCACTTTGACGACGACGGCGTGGCCCAGATCCTCGAGGAAAGGCTCGCCGCGCTCGGCGTCAGGCTGCCGTAACACTGCCGTCTCCGGCCTGCCACCGTTCTCCCAGCTGGCGGTCAACTCACGTTCACGTTCGAACCCTAGAGTGGGGCGCGTCCGATGATGCAAGAGTGTGACCGATAGGGGACGTCGTGGCCAGGAACAAGACACTAAACGCGGCCGATACTCCGTTGCGCCGCGCGGAACCGGATGCGCACTGGTCCGCCCTGCGCCCGGGGGGCCGTGTCACCGTACGGCTCTCGCCGGGCTACGAAACCGGCGGGCTGATTTCTGCGGTCACGCCGGATCACGCGGTGGTCTGGGTTGACCTCGACGGCGGCCGCGGCCGCACGCTGCTGCACTGCGGCGACGGCGTGGAGATCCTGCCGGACTGACCGGCAGCCCGGGCCCTCCGCTACGCTTCGAAGGTGACCGAACCGCTCCCGTTCTTCTCCGCTGCCGGCACTGGTGCGCATGCTGCCAAGGCCGCTCCCGGTGTGGGCAGGCCGGTCGCCCTGGCCCACCGCGGATTCTCCCGCGAGGGCCTGGAGAATTCGATGGCCGCGTTCCGCGCCGCCGTCGAACTCGGCTGCCGGTACGTGGAGACGGACGTCCACACCACCTCCGACGGCGTGCTGCTGCTCTTCCACGACTCCTCGCTGGACCGGCTCACCGACGGCATCGGGCGGATCGCCAGCCTTAGCGCGGACGAGGTTTCACGGGCGCGGATCCGCGGGACGGAGCCGGTGCCGAGCTTCGACGAACTCGTGGCGGCCCTCCCGGACACGCGGTTCAACCTCGACGTCAAGGACCGGCACTCCGTGCGCAGCCTCGCCGCGGCGATCGAACGCCACGGCGTCCATGACCGGGTGCTCATTGCCAGCTTCTCGGACCGCCGGCGGCGGGCCGTGCTGAAGCTGCTCAGCCGCCGCACCGCGTCCTCGGCCGGGATCGGCAGCAACGCCCTTGTGGTGCTGCTGGGCCCCCTGCTGGCCGTTCCGGGGCTGGGGTCGTTGGTGCGGGCCGCGCTGCGCCGGGCCCTGCGCAGCGTCGACGCCCTGCAGGTGCCGGTCAGCTACAAGTCCGTTCCCGTGGTGACGCCGGGTTTTGTCCGCCGGGCGCACGGGCTCGGGCTGTACGTGCACGTGTGGACCGTCAATGAGCCGGCGGAGATGCGTCGGCTCCTGGACCTCGGCGTTGACGGGATCGTGACGGACCGTGCCGACCTGCTGAAGGAAGTCCTGCAGAGCCGCGGCGAGTGGTCCTGACCGGTTTCACAGCCCGGCGCTTGGGGCAGGGTCACCGGCCCTTTCCGCGCCGCGCGGCATCTGGCTGTTCCGGAATTATCAGCATGCTTACAATTAGTCCCGTGTCGTCGGTGACGGAAATGCCAAGCTTCACCGACCCCCGGCGTCATCAGCAGGTGACCCTAGCCACGGAGGACCGCAGGAACATGAGCAGCTACCATCCCGAAAACGACCCCGCCAACCCGGACCGGCCCGCCCCGCGGGACAGTGCGGATGAACAGTCAAAGACCACACAAGAGGACTCGGCCAGCTCGCCGAATCCGGATCCGCTGAACGGCAACATCACCGGCCTGGAACCGGGCGGCGGAGTCCCGCCGGGGGAGACGCCGCCCGCCGAAGACCAGATGAGCGGGGACCAGGGGCACGGGGAGTAGCCCTGCGCCTGCTTACGCCAGCCAGCGCTGGCCTAAGGATGTGCCGCCTGAACGGGGCGCTGGCCGCAAGACGCCCCGCGCTGCCCGGATGTCGGAAATGGTAAGCGCGTTCCCCTGCATTGCTGGCAGGATGGTGCCATGCGTATCCTGATCGCCCCGGACAAGTTCAAGGGGTCCCTCACCGCCGTCGAAGCCGCCGCCGCCATCGCCGAGGGTGCCCTCCGCGTGTATCCCGACGCCATCGCCACCCAGTTCCCGGTGGCCGACGGCGGCGAAGGAACACTTGAGGCGGCGGTCGCTGCCGGCTACGAAGAGCGGATCAACGCGGTGGTGGGCCCCATCCTGGCCCCGGTCGGCGCGGCCTGGGCGCTGCGGAAAGACGGCGCCGGCGGAGGCACTGCAGTGATCGAGACAGCGCAGGCTTCGGGCCTCGCCCAGATGGAGCCGACGCCCGAGAACTCCCTCCGGGCGCACAGCTACGGCTGTGGCCAGCTGATTGCGGCCGCTCTGGATGCCGGTGCCACGGAGATCGTCCTGGGCGTCGGCGGTTCCGCCATGACCGACGGCGGCAGCGGCGCCTTGCGCGCCCTGGGCCTCAAGCCACTCGACGTACGGGGAAACGTAGTGCCGCTGGGCGGCGGATCCCTGGCCGATGTGGTGTCGATCGATGTCTCGGGGCTGGACCCGCGCCTGTCCGCCGTGACGTTCAGGATCGCCGTGGATGTCCAGAACCCGCTGTACGGCAATACCGGCGCCGCGTATGTGTTCGGCCCGCAGAAGGGCGCCGACGCCGCCGCCATGGAAAACCTCGACGACGGCCTGCGCAACTGGGCGTCCCTCCTTCGGGAGGCCACGGGCCGGGACGTCAACGTACCGGGCGCGGGCGCGGCCGGCGGCTTCCCGGCGTCGTTCCTTGCCTTCACGCATGCCACGCTGGAAGGTGGCTTCGCGCTCGTGGCGGGGCTGACGGGACTGGACGAACAGCTCAAGGACGCCGACCTGGTGATCACCGGCGAGGGCTCGATGGACTCGCAGTCGCTGACGGGCAAGGCGCCCATCGCGCTTGCGGACGCGGCCCGGGAACGGGGGATCCCGGTGATCGTCGTGGCCGGCAGGATTCTGGTTACACCGGAGGACCTGGCCCAGCACGGCGTGGTGGCCGCGGCGCAGCTGCTGGACGTTGCCGACAGCCCGGAAGACGCCATCGCCAATGCCGGCAAATACCTCGCCTGGGCCACGCGGCAGGTTCTCGAAGGGGCCTGACCGCCTCCGACCAGCCACAGCCTCCGACCAGCCACCCGTCTCGAACTGCGCTGTCTCCGACGGCGGGCGGCTCAGGCTCCGGTCTCGTAGTGCGGTTCGGCCACCGGTTTGGACTCGGGCGAGCCCTTCTCGCGCAGGTAGACCGACATGCCCACCAGCACCGCGACGGCGAGGAATTCGCTCTGCCAGTTCTGGAAGGACTCGAACCAGAAGCGGCTGGTGGCGAGGTAGCCCAGGACGCTCACCGTCGGTTGGCCGTGCGTTTCCTGTTCGCTGTTGTATTCCTCGCTGCCGCCGATCGCGTGCAGTGCGAACGAGGCGAGGAACAGCAGCAGGAACATGATCGAGAGAGAGTGTTCATAGAGCTTGAGCACGACGCCGCCGCGCTTGACGGGCCACGGCGTGGAAGGCTTGATGGTCGCGTCGCGCGGATCCTGGTCCTGCGGCGCGTCCTTGCCCATGGGCTTGGATTCCGAGGACCCCTTTTGGAAGAGGAAGACGGTGAGGATGACGTACATGCCCATCTGCAGGAACTCGGATTCCCAGTTTTCAAAAGTTGCTTCCACAAAAGCGCCGGTCCCCAAATACTGCGCGACGGTGACGGCGGGCTCGCCGTGGGTCAGTTGGTCGTCGCTGTAGCTGCTGGCGCCGCTAAGGATCATGCCGCCGAAAAAGATCAGGAACAGCGCCACATTTGCCAGCAGCAAACCGTGCTCTTTGACCCACTTGCTCATTAATCCTCCGTGTTTAGTTGAGTTGAAGCCCCGACTGACCGGATGCACCCGTCCCGCACTGAATGTCCCCGCCTGGCCCCGGCAGCCTATTTCCGCGCCTGCCGTTGCAGGTGGAGCGGCACATAGACCAAGAGGATGGCGAGCACCGCGAGGAGCGCGGCTCCCGCGATGAGGCCGACGCTGCGGCCGGCCGTGACATCGAAAACGAGAGCGGCTGACCCTACGCTGAGGGTCGCCACACCGCCTAGGGCGATCTTGGTGATGTTGTCCGCGCTGGTCACGAGCGTTTCCTTGAGCCGTTGCCGGAAAAGCCGCCGGTGCACGCTGACCGGCAGCAGGATGAAGGCGGTGGTCAATGCGGCAAGCGCCACATTCACGAGGTAAAGGTTGGTCTGAAAGCCGTCGAGCGTTTGGAACCGCTGCTGGAACGGCAGCGTCAGCAGGAAGCCGGCAAGGATCTGCACGCCCGTCTGCAGCACCCGCAACTCCTGGAGCAGTTCCATCCAGTTCCGGTCGAGCTGTTCCTCACGGGTCTCATTCCTGCCGCTGCGAGCCGGGCTGTCGGGATCGGTCATGCATCCTCCTCCCTCGGCGTCGCTGCTGGCGCTTTTGCTCCAAACCTAGGCTCAACCCTAGTCGAATTCAACAACTGCTAAGTTTGCTGTCTATTTTCTGCCAGATGATGGACTTGGTCCTTGAAACTGCGTTAGGTTCGAAGAGCCGGACCGTCCGGCCGTACCGGAGCGGGGATGGACGTTGGGGGGCGGACCTTGGACCTGACGCCCCGAATGCCGGCCCTGAACGATGCACCGTTATTAGCCCGACACTGTGAGTAGGTGGACTATGAGTGATTCAGCGAAGCAGCCTGACCAGCCCGCCGATCCCCGCGGGACGTACCATGCAGGACCCTTTCCGAAGCAGGAACAGAAACAGCCTGGCCTGACGGCCCCGATGGATCCCCAGCCGGACCATGGCGAGTTGAGCTACGAAGGCAGCGGCGCCCTGCAGGGCAAGGCTGCGCTGATCACGGGCGGCGACTCCGGCATCGGCAAGGCTGTCGCCATCGCCTTCGCCAGGGAGGGGGCCGACGTCGCCATCTCGTACCTCCCCGAGGAAGAGGACGACGCCCAGGACACCGCCGAATGGATCCGCAAGACGGGCAGGCGTGCGCTGCTCCTCGCAGGGGACGGCAGGACCGAGGAGTTCAGCACAGGGATCGTGGACGACGCCGTGGCGGAGTTCGGCCGGCTCGATGTGGTGGTGCTGAATGCCGCCTACCAGAAGAACCGCGACAGCTTCGAATCGCTCCCCACCGAAGAGTTTGACCGCGTTTTCAAGACCAACGTGTATTCGCTGCTGTGGACCGCCCGCGCGGCCGTGCCGCACCTCAAGGCCGGGGCGTCCATCATCACCACGGCTTCCATCCAGGCGTTCAACCCGTCCCCGGGGCTCATCGACTACGCCATGACCAAGGCGGCACAGGTGGCCTTCACCAAGGCCCTCGCCCAGGAGCTGGGGCCCAAGGGAATCCGTGTCAACGCCGTGGCGCCCGGCCCCATCTGGACCCCGCTCATCCCGGCCACCGAATGGCCGGACAAGCTCCCAACGTTCGGCCAGGACACGCCCCTGCAGCGGGCAGGCCAGCCCGCCGAGCTGGCGCCCGCCTACGTCCTGCTGGCGTCCGACGCGGGTTCGTACATGTCCGGGGCAGTGGTTCCCGTCACCGGCGGCAAGGGGCTCTGACTGCGGCGCCCGCACTTCCAGAATTTCCAGCCAACCATTTCCAGCCAACCAGGAGGAAAAACATGAGCCAGGACAACCAGCACGAAGCCCCCGACGAGGTGGCGGGAGGTTACGGCACGCCCACTGTGGAGCAGGAAACCGGCGGCGATGCCAAGCAGTTCGCCCAGCCCCGTGAGGAAGAGGATTTCGATGCCGCGGGCCTGAACCAGGAAAGCCCGGACGGCCAGACCTTCGAGACCGGAACCCCCAACCTCAGCCACTTCGCCGAGGAGGACCAAGACAGCGCCGGCGAGCCCGGGGCGGGCCGCTTTGGAGGGACCGACGAACAGCTCCATGCGGAAGGTGACAGCAGCGGAGCAGGATTCGGCCAAGGCTCAGGGGGGTCTCCCATTCCCCGCGATCCCGGTGCTCCCCCCGGGGCAGAGCAGGACGACGTCGCCGTGCCGTCCGCGGACGCCGAAATCGATGAGGGCAATGCGGACGAGCCGCGGTCCGGGCAGTTCTCCTCGGAACCGGGCCAGGAGGCCGCGGGCGTGCCGGACGGCAGCGGGAACGATCTGCCGAAGGAAAAGTCACCTAATGACGACGACGAGACCTTCGACGCCGGGTAGCCTTCGGCCCGCTTAGTCCGCCGTGGGCCGCATTTCTGCACCACTTTGGAGCCCGAAAAGCCCTTGGCGTCCCGGATTTCCGGGGCGCCAAGGGCTTTGCTGCGCTGAAAACGGTGCAGAAATGCGCGCGGGGAAGCCTGAAACCGCAGGCCTAGCGCTTCTTCGAAGACCGTTTGGCGGCCGCGTTGATGGCCGCCTTGGCCGCCGGGGGCAGGTTGTGCTGCGCCGGACCCTCGGTTTCCGGTTCGGCCGCCGTTCCGCGGGCCTTCGCGATCGCCTTCATGCCGTGGTAAATCACCAGGGCGGCGGCGGATCCGAGCGCGATGCCGGTGAACTTCAGGTCGCCGATGGTCCACGTGTAGTCCGCGATGCCGATGATCAGGGCGACGGCGGCGGTGGTCAGGTTAACGGGGTTGGAGAAGTTGACCCTGTTCTGGACCCAGATCTTCACGCCCAGGATGCCGATCATGCCGTACAGCATGGTGGCGGCGCCGCCCAGCACGCCCGGGGGCACGGTGGCGATCAGTTCGCCGAACTTCGGGGAAAAGCTCAACAGGATGGCGAAGATGCCGGCCACCCAGTACGCGGCGGTGGAGTAGACCTTGGTGGCTGCCATGACGCCGATGTTTTCCGCGTACGTGGTGGTGCCGGAACCGCCGCCGAAACCGGCCAGCACGGTAGCCGCACCGTCGGCCATCAGGGCGCGCCCGGAGACACCGTCCAGGTTCTGCCCGGTCATGGCGGACACCGACTTCACGTGCCCGATGTTCTCGGCCACGAGCACCAGCACTACCGGCACGAAGAGGCCCACCACGCCGAGGTGGAATTCCGGAGTCTGGAAATGGGGCAGGCCCACCCAGGCGGCCGCGTCCATCTTGGCGTAGTTCACTTCACCGCGGATCATGGCCGCGAGGTAGCCCACCACCACGCCGACCAGGATGCTCAGACGCCCCACGATCCCGCGGAAGAGCACGCTGACCAGGATGATGGTCACCAGTGTGATGAGCGCTGTCACGGGCGCGGCGTCGAAGTTGTTCTTGGCGGCGGGCGCGAGGTTCAGGCCGATCAGGGCCACGATGGCGCCGGTGACGATCGGCGGCATCAGCCGGTTGATCCAGCCCGCGCCGAACTTCTGGACGACCGCACCGATCACGGAAAGCCCGACGCCGGCCAGCACCACACCGCCCAGCGCGCCGGCCACGCCGTACTGCTGCTGGGACGCCAGGATGGGCGCGATGAACGCGAAGCTCGATCCGAGGTAGCTGGGCACGCGCCCCTGCGTGATCACCAGGAACAGGATGGTGCCGATGCCCGAGAAGAAGAGCGTGGTGGCCGGCGGCATGCCGGTGATGATGGGCACCAGGAACGTGGCGCCGAACATGGCGACCACGTGCTGCATGCCCACGCCGATGGTCAGGGGCCAGGTGAGCCGTTCACCCGGGGCCACCACTTCACCCGGGCGGACGGCCTTGCCATTGCCGTGCAGCTTCCATTTGGTTCCGAGCATGCTCATTGCCGGGGCCTTTCAGAGGGGTAGCCCGCACTGTCGGGGGCTGGGATCTTTCGGGTGCAACAATACCGCGCTGCGGCCCCGTGCGAGAGGGGCAGCGCGAGTGGGCTGGTGGGAAAGGGACCGCGGCGGGAGGGCCGGCGCGGAAGCGAGTGTGCGAAAGGTCACGCCCCGTAACCCCCCGTCACGGGAAGAGGACACCCGCGCAGGAAGTTGAAACCATGGAGTGCCCGCGCGTCCCGGCAGGGACGGCGGCCAAGTGAAAGGGACACCGAATGACAATCGCCCATGAAGAAGCCGTTATCGATTCCGCCGCCGTGGACGCGATCTTCGCCGAAGCCCGCACCGCCAACGCCTTCACCGGCGAGGTCACGGAGCAGCAGGCCCGCGCCATCTATGAACTGACCAAATTCGGCCCCACCGCCTTCAACTCCCAGCCGCTGCGCGTCACCTACGTGCGCTCGGCGGAGGCCCGCGCCAAGCTCGTGGACGCGCTGTCCTCCGGAAACCGCGCCAAGACGGCTTCCGCGCCCCTCGTCGCGGTCCTCAGCTACGACACCTCCTGGCAGGACCAGTGGGACAACTTCCTGCCCGGCTACAACGCCCCGAAGGCCATGTACGACGCCTCGCCGGACCTTGCGACGTCCACGGGCAACAACAACGCGCACCTGCAGGCGGGGTACTTCATCCTGGCTGTGCGTTCGCTCGGCTTCTCCGCGGGTCCCATGACGGGCGCGGATTTTGCCGCCATCGACGCCGAGTTCTTCCCGGCGGGCGACCAGAAGAGCTTCCTCGTGGTCAACATCGGCCAGGCCGCAGCCGGAGCCTGGGGCGAGGCGAAGCCGAAATTCGCCTACGAGGACGTCGTCCGCACCGTCTAGTCCTGAATTGTCCGGCTCCCAAAAGGGTCGGGCAGCCAAAACGGTCCCGGCGCGAAATGCCTCCGGCAATATGGGGGACATTCCGGAGGCATTCGGGGCAGCCTTTCTGCAGCAGGACTGCACGGCAAGCATCCGCGCCAGTTCCAATGTTAGTCCTGTTCAGGTCCGCCTGGAGAGGTGCCCGGTGCCAAACTTGGTGTATGCGGAACCTCATCATGGTCGCGTTCGCCGAACCCGTGGCGGAAGGCCAGGAATTCCGGCGGACCGACTGGCCGTTGCACATCACCCTGGTGCGGTTCGACGTTGGGAACGACGGCGACACCGCCCGGTTCGCGGGCCTCGCCGAAATGCCGGCCAAGCAGGCGCTGGGCACGGTCCTGGCCGTGGGCGGAGATGACCGTTTCGGGCGCCAGGGGTCCGTTCCGGTCAGTCTCGTCGAGGCTGACCCGGCACTCCAGGCGCTGCACGATTCGCTCGTGCAGGCCGTGGAGCAGGTCTCCGGACGCGTCGCCAGCCCGCACCATACGCGGCGGAACTTCCGCCCCCACGTGTCCCACTATGGCGACAAACGCCTGAACCAGGGCGACGCCGTCGTGCTTGGCCAAATAGCGCTCGTGGACATGGCGCCGGATGGCAACCACACCATCCGGCGTATCCTCGAGCTGTGGGAGCTTAGGAAATAACCCCGTCCACCAGCGCCTTGGCCTCGGCCTGGACCTGCTTGAGGTGGTCGGCGCCCTTGAAGGACTCCGCGTAGATCTTGTAGACGTCCTCGGTGCCGGACGGGCGGGCGGCGAACCAGGCGTTCTCCGTGACCACCTTCAGGCCGCCGATGGACGCGCCGTTGCCGGGAGCCTTGGTCAGCTTGGCGGTGATCGCCTCGCCGGCCAGCTGCGTGGCGGTGACGTCCGTCGGCGACAGCTTGCCGAGCGCTGCCTTCTGCTCACGCGTGGCCGCGGCGTCGATCCGGGCGTACACCGGGGCGCCGAACTGGTCCGTGAGGCCCTTGTACAGCTGGGACGGAGACTTGCCGGTGACGGCGGTGATCTCCGAAGCCAGCAGGGCCAGCAGGATGCCGTCCTTGTCCGTGGTCCACACGCTGCCGTCCATCTTGTTGAACGAGGCGCCGGCTGATTCCTCGCCGCCGAATGCGCCTTCGCCGGACAGCAGGCCGGGCACGAACCACTTGAAGCCCACGGGCACCTCGACCAGTTTGCGGCCCAGGCCGCCCGCCACGCGGTCGATGATGGAGGAGGAGACGAGGGTCTTGCCCACCACCGAATTCGGGTTCCAGCCGCTGCGGTTGCGGTACAGGTAATCGATGGCGACGGCGAGGTAGTGGTTCGGGTTCATCAGGCCGCCGTCGGGCGTGACGATGCCGTGGCGGTCGGCGTCGGCGTCATTGCCGGTGGCGACGTCGAACTTCGCGCCCTCGGACATCCGGTTGATGAGTGATGCCATGGCCGACGGCGACGAACAGTCCATCCGGATCTTTTCGTCCCAGTCCAGGGTCATGAAGGCCCACTGCGGGTCCACGGTGGGGTTCACCACCGTGAGGTCCAGGTGGTGCCGTTCGCCGATTTCGCCCCAGTAGTCCACCGATGCGCCGCCCATGGGATCCGCTCCGATGCGGACGCCGGCCTCGCGGATGGCGTTCAGGTCCAGCACCGACGGGAGGTCGTCCACGTAGCTGCTGAGGAAGTCGAACTTGCCGGTGGTCTCGGCGGCGAGAGCGTCGGCCACGGGGATGCGCTTCACGCCGCGGAGCCCGTTTTCCAGCAGTTCGTTGGCGCGGTTGGCGATCCAGCCGGTGGCGTCCGTGTCAGCGGGGCCACCGTGCGGCGGGTTGTACTTGAAGCCGCCGTCAGCAGGCGGGTTGTGGCTTGGCGTGACCACGATGCCGTCGGCCTCCGGGGTGCCGGCCGGGGCGTTCCGGTTGTAGGTGAGGATGGCGTGGCTCAGGGCCGGGGTGGGGGTGTAGCCGTGGCGCGCATCAATGAGGACGTTGACGCCGTTTGCGGCAAGCACCTCCAGGGCGGAGTTCTGCGCCGGTTCGCTGAGGCCGTGGGTGTCCTTGGCGAGGAACAGCGGTCCGGTGATGCCCTGGCCGGCCCGGTATTCCACAATCGCCTGGGTGATGGCCAGGATATGCCCTTCATTGAAGGACGCTTTCAGGCTGGATCCGCGGTGCCCGGAGGTGCCGAACGCCACGCGCTGTCCGGGGTCTCCCAGATCAGGCTTGACGTCGTAATACGCGTCCAGAAGAGCGGTCAGGTCAACAAGGTCTTGGGGTTGGGCAACTGTGCCCGCGCGGCTAGCCATGGCACCAGCATGCCAGACGACGGCGGGGCGCAGCACGGCATGTCCGAAATCCGGCCCCTGTGACGCCGGATGTCTGCAAATAGGGCCGACTACTTGGACGGATTTGGTTTCAGGAACTGAGTACAGGGGCCAAAAGTACCTATATACCGGCCGATTAGGGGACTGCTACTTTCAAAACAACAATGACGACGGCGGGCGTCCGGCCCGGGTGGAAAGTACCGGCGGCGCCTCGCGCGGGCAGCGGCGCGGAACCTTGCGTTCGGGGGAGCGGTTGACCGGAAGTGCGCTGCCGTCTGAAGGGCGAGGAACTCAGGGGGGAAAATGGGGGCTGCAGATGGCGCATTCGAGCGTACCCGGCTGGCCTCAGAGCGGATTGCGCGGCTGAAGCGCGACCTTGACCGGGCGGACCATGACGCGGGGTTAGGTGGAGCGGGCGTGGTTCCGGGCTCTGATCAGCTGATGGCCGCCAAACTTGGAGAGCTGGTTCCGTGGGGCTGGCTCCTGCTGCACGACGTCCACTGGCCCGGGCGGCCCCTTGCCCGCCTGGATCACGTGCTGGTGGGCCCTGGCGGCGTGATGGTGATCGGTGCCAAGGGCTGGACGGGCCGCGTGGAGGTCACTGACGGCGTGCTGCGCCATAACGGCTACGCGCAGCATCCGGCCATCGAGGTGGCCCTGGGACAGGCCGCCGCTGTGGCCGCCCTCCTTCCGGCGTCACGGCGGCGCTTCGTCCGCTCCCTGGTCTGCATCGCCGGGCAGGCCGGCGTGTCCGGAACCACCGGCTCGGGCATTGAAGTGCATGGAATCGACACCGTGGTGGCAGCGGTGGCCGGAATGCCGGATGTGCTGGATTCCCCGGCAATTGCGGAGCTCTACGCCCAGCTCGGGCGGCTGCTGACCCAGCCCCAGGTCCCGAAGGCAACCGGCTTCGGGGGCCGCCCCGGGCGGGTCGCCGTGGCGAAGAACGCAGGGAGCCGCCCCGATGGCCCGGGCTCCACGGCTCCCCGCGCGTCAACCACACAGCCGCCGGCGGCCGGCTCGTCTGCACAATCTGCTGCCGCGGCTTCATCGCCCGCACCGCAGCCCGCTTCTCAACGTTCCGGTCAGCCGCAGTCGGCTCCGCGCCACGCGGCCGGCCTGAACTCCGGGTTTCGGCACGCCACTGTGCTTCCGCCGACGGCAACTCCGTCAGCAGCCCGGCCGCTGTACCCAGCAGGCAGGGAGTATTCGTCCGGGGCTGCGCTTCGTTCCGTCGGGATGGCCCTCATCGCCGGCTTTATCACTACGGCGCTCCTTGCCCCGCCCCTGTGGCTGCTGTGGGAGCTGCTGCCCCAATAGCGCCGGGCCGGAGAAAGCGCTTCGCAGCACTGGCCGCCGCCGACGCAGGAGGATCAAAAGTCCTGGTGCGGCGGTAGTGTTTTGTTCAGGACTTAATGAGGGGAATTTCCATGACAGAGCAGCGCCCCGCCGGGACGGGCGGCGACCAAACACCTGACGGCTACCAGCCGCCGTCGTCCATTCCGCCGCAGGGATCGGATATCCCGGCGCCGCCGCTCTACACGCCGCCGGGAGAGCAGTACGGCCAGCCGTACGGGCAGCAGTACGGCGAGCCGGGCGGACAGAATGACCGGGCCGGAGAAGGGTACGGAAGCCCGTATTCGCAGCCCAGGAGTCCGTACGCCCAACCGGGCGGCCCCTACGGCCAGCCCGGCCAGTACGGCAGCCCGTACGGTCAGCCGGGCCAGTACGGCAGCCCGTACGGCCAGCCTTCCTACTACGGCATGGCCCCCGCCCCGAAGAACCTCAGCATCGCCAGCCTGTGCTGCGGGATTGCGGTCTACGTGGGCTTCGGGGTTTTCCTCCTGCCGCAGCTGGCAGCGGTCATCCTGGGCCACATGGCCCTGCGGCGCGAACCGTCCGGCCGGGGCTTCGCCATTGCGGGCCTCGTCATGGGGTACATCGGGATTGCCCTGACGGTCCTGGCGATCGTGGCACTGGCGGTGCTGGCCAGCCTCGCCACCACGTCGTCCAGCACCTTCTGACGGGTACACGGCCGGCGCGGTCTGGCTCCTAGGCTGTCAGCGCATCGATTAGCCGCGCCTCGTTGGCTTCCAGCCAGCGGCCGCGGCGGGTAATCAGGCCGCCCACGCCGTCGGCCCACATCCGGGCCCAGCCGCCCCCAAGGGTGCGGGCGTTCTGCGCCATGCGGTCGTGCGAGAGCCTGGCGGCCTCCGCACCGAACTGCGGCAGCCGCCGTCGTTCGTCTTCCGTCCACCCGTAGGCGTCGGCGAAGATCCGCAGCCGCCGGAACGGATCCACGGCTTCCCAGCCGTCCCACGCGTCCGCCGGGTCCCGGAGCGGCGCCCAGTGCATCGCCGTGTTGAAGGAATCCTTGAAGCCCGTGCTGGGCCCGGCGAGGTCGAAGTCGACGACGCCCACAGCCCGGCCGCCGCGGACAACCACGTTCTGCGGGGTCACATCGAGATGGCAGACCAGCCCGCCCTGATCCTGCCGGACGGGCCGCGGCGGGAACGGATGCCGGGACGGCACAAAACCCGCCGACGCCTCATGCAGCCGGCGCACCAGCAGCGCCACGGAGCGCAGCAGCTCCTCGGACTGCGCCCACTGTTCCGGCACTGCCCCGGCGCACTCTCCGGGGACGAACGTGAGGACGTCCCGGCCGGCCTCGTCGCGGCCCAGGAAACGGGGCGAGCCCTCAAAGCCGGCGTCCTCCAGCCAGTCCAGGTAGCCGGCCACGGCGTAGCTCTGCGGCTGGTGCGGGCGGCGGACGGTGCCGCCCACCCGCACCACGCCGTCGGTGACGTCTCCCGCCGGCAGGAGTTCGACGTCGGATGCCTCACCGGGAGCCGCGACGTAATGGCGCCGCTCGACGGGGAGGCGTGTCACCGGGTTCACGCGGTTAGCGTACGCCGCTCATCAATTTCCTGATAGCCGGCGACGCGGCAGCCAGCGCAACAGCCAGCAGCATGCCGGTGCCGCCGATGCCGACGAAGTACGGGAGTTCGTCGTCCGGGTTGTACAGCCCCGCCAGGATGCCCGCCAGGGTGGTGCCGAGCGAGACGGACAGGAAGAACAGCGCCACCATCTGGGTGTGGAAGGCCTGCGGTGCGAGCTTGGTGGTCACGGACAGGCCGATGGGGGAGAGGAACAGCTCGGCGAGAGTGAACAGGAACAGGATTCCCACGAGGGCCAGCAAGGGCGTCTTTCCTCCGCCGGCGAGCGGAATGAACGCCAGGAACGCCAGGCCCATCACGAACAGGCCGATCGAGAACTTGAGGGCTGAGCCGGGCTGCCTGGAGCCGAGCCGTGTCCAGAGAGCGGCCATGACCCCGGCGAAGACGATGATGAACACCGGGTTGATGGACTGAACCCAGGCGGCCGGCATTTCCCAGCCGAACAGGTTCCGGTCCAGCTTCTCCTCGGAGTACACCGCGATGAACGTGAACTGCTGCTGGAACAGCGCCCAGAATGCCGCGGAGGCAATGTACAGCGGGATGAAGGCTGCCACGCGCTTGCGTTCGGTGCCTGTGACTTTCTTGCTGGCGAAGATCAGCGCGAAGTAGAGGACGGATGCGCCGATCGCGGCGTAGGCCACGGTCGTGGCGAGGTTCTCCGCGTTCACCACACCGGTGGCGAGGAGCAGGGCGAGGACCGCGGCGACGCCGAGGAAAATGAGCCCGTACCGGGAGCGCAGCGCGGCCGGCAGCGGGCTGGGCACACGGTGCGCCTCCTCCGGGAGCTTCTTGCGGCCCGCCGCGTAGATCACCAGGCCCAGGGCCATGCCGACGGCGGCGGCCCCGAAGCCCCAGTGGAAACCGTTGCTTTCCTGCAGCCAGCCGGTGACGAGCGGGCCGATCAGCGCGCCCAGGTTGATGCCCATGTAGAAGATCGAGAAGCCAGCGTCGCGGCGGTCGTCCTTCTCGCCATACAGCGTGCCGACGAGGGCGGTGGCGTTGGCCTTGAGGCCGCCGGAGCCGACGCCCACGAGGACCAGCCCGGCGATCAGGCCGGGAATTCCAGGCACCAGCGCCAGGGCTATGTGCCCGCACATGATCATGACGGCGGAGCCGAACAGCACGCGTTCGGAACCGAACAGCCGGTCCGCAAGCCAGGCGCCGAGGATGGTGGAAAGGTAGACCCCGCCGCCGTAGGCGCCCACAAGGCCGGCGGCCAGGCCCTGCTCAATTCCGAGGCCGCCCTCGGCCGCCGTGAAGTACATGTAGTACAGCAGGATTCCCTGCATGCCGTAGAAGGAGAACCGCTCCCACATTTCCACGGAGAAGAGGCTGGCCAGCATCTTTGGGTGGCCAAAAAATGAAGTATCGCCCGGCGTTGTAGCGGGGCGATCGGATAAATGAGTTGTGCTCATTTACTTAAGGGTGACACTCCGGATCCGGATTGTCACATGTTCGGTTGCCCGCAGCAACGGCTTCCGGCCCCGCGGGGCCTAGAATCCCAGCTGCGCCGCCGTCTGCAGGAGCAGGGCCTCCGAACCCGGCTGGCCGATCAGCTGGACGCCCATCGGAAGCCCTTCGCCGGCGGCTCCGCCCGTCCAGTGCACCGGGATGCTGACGGCAGGCAGGCCGCATACGTTCACCATGGAGGACCACGGCGCGAACTCGCACTGCCTGCGGTAGTCTCCGTCGGCGTCGCCGGCCCACTCCGCAACGGGCCAGTGACCGTCCCCGTGGCCGGAGCCCGTAAACCAGCCGACGGGCCGCGGCGTTTGCGCCAGGGAGGGCGTGAGGATCAGGTCCCACTCGGCGTACTGGGCCACGGTGTCGCGCTGGAACTGGCGAAGGAAGGCCAGCGACTCGTTGAGTTTCGAGGCGCTCCGCTGCTGTGCGCGGCGCCGGAACGTCCGGGTCAGGGGGGTCAGGAGGGCTTCGCGCTGCGGTGCAATCCGGGCAGCCCCGACCCCCGCCGTCCACGCCGTCGTGAACGCGTCCGGGTAGCGGTTGTCGTAGCGGACGGACGTCTCGACGACGTCGTGCCCGGCACCGGTCAACAGGCGGACCCCGGCCTCAAGCGCCTCCAGGGCCTCGGCATCCGGCGTGAACGGGAAGATGCCGGACCAGGGGCTGTCCAGGCTCACGCCGACACGCAGCTTTGCGGGTTCGCGGGTGACGGCTTCAAGGTACCCGCCTGCGGACTCCGGGCCTGAATCCCGGCCCGAATGCCGGCCCGAACCGTGGCCTGCGCCCGACGGTCCGCCGTTGGGGCCGTCCGTGGTTCCGCCGGAGGATCCGTCCCGAACCAGCGCGTCCAGCATCAGCGCGGCGTCCGCTGCCGAGCGCGCGAGCGGCCCGGTCACCACCAGCCTTGCCGGGTCGCCGCCGCTTTCCCCGGCGGGGGCCAGGCCCCGCCCGGGTTTGAGCCCCAGCAGGCCGCAGGCCGCGGCCGGAATCCGGACCGACCCCCCGCCGTCCGTTCCCGGTGCGAACGGGACCAGCCCGGCGGCCACCGCGGCGGCACTGCCGCCGGAGGAACCGCCCGAGCTGCGGCTCAGGGAATACGGATTCCGCGACGGCGGGGCGATGCGGTTTTCGCTGTAGGCGGTCAGTCCGAACTCGGGCACCTGCGTCTTGCCGAGTGAAATGGCGCCGGCACTTTTCAACGCCGCAGCCAGGGCTCCGTCCAACGGGGCGGGGCGCCGTTCCAGTGCGGCGCTGCCATGCGTAGTGACCACGCCGGCCACATCAGTGAGGTCCTTGAAGGCCAACGGCACGCCATGGAGCGGCGGCAACTCCTGTTCGGCGGAGCGCCGCGCGTACACGTCGTCCGCTGCTGCTGCGTCCGCCATGGCCATGTCGGCGGTGACGGTCACGAATGCCCCCAGCCTGGGATTGGATTCGTCGATCCTGCCGAGGAAATGGGCAGTCGCTTCCCGCGCGGACAGCTCGCCCGATCGCAGGGCATCCCTGAGCTGGACCGCGGACAGCTGGTGGATATCAGCCATGGAAGCCGGACTCCGGGCGCCCTGGCAGTCGCCTTCCGCGGTCAGCGGAGGCGGCACGTATTGAGCGGGGGCGGGCAGGCACTGAGGCTCTCCTTCGGGGTCTCCTGACCAGCGTAACCTGAGCAGTCCGGAGGTGCGCGGCCCGTTGCTGGCGATACGCTGGTGCTGAGAGCTTGGGCCAAGGAGAGGACTCCCATGAGCGACTTCGATACCGTTACCGTCAACGATGTTCCGGCGGACGCCACTATCCTGGACGTCCGGGAGGACTACGAGTGGGTGGCCGGACACGCGGAAGGCGCCGTGCACATCCCGCTGGACCAGCTTCCGGCACGCCTCGACGACCTTGACCCGGACGATGACCTTTACGTCATCTGCCGCACAGGCGGGCGGTCTTTCCGCGCCGCGCAGTGGCTCGTGGGCCAGGGCTATACGGCAATGAACGTGGCCGGGGGCATGGACCAGTGGCTCGAATCCGGGAAGCCGCTCGTCTCAGACAACGGCCTCAAGCCAGTGGTTCTCTGACCTCCGCGCCGTCCCGTACATAACACCAAAGGAATACGCATGCCTGCCGCCCGCCCCACCTATACGTTCCTTGGCCCTGAGGGCACGTTCACGGAGGCGGCCCTCATGCAGGTTCCGGACGCTGCGGAGGCAGTGCGCATCCCGTCGTCCAACGTCAACACCGCGCTGGACAAGGTCCGCGACGGATCCGCGGACGCCGCCATGGTGCCCATTGAGAACTCGGTGGAAGGCGGGGTGACAGCCACGCTGGATGCCATCGCCACGGGTCAGGAACTCCGGATCATCCGGGAGGCCCTGGTGCCTATCAGCTTTGTGCTCGTGGCCAGGCCCGGCGTGGAAATCTCGCAGGTCCGCAGGGTCTCCACGCACGGCCACGCGTGGGCGCAGTGCCGGCTCTGGGTGGATGCCAATATTCCCGGAGCGGAATACATTCCGGGGTCCTCCACGGCGGCCGCGGCAATGGGGCTGCTGGAGGACAACCCGCATTACGATGCCGCCGTCTGCGCGCCGATCGTGGCCGCGGAACAGCCGGGGCTCCATGTGCTGGCAGAGAACATCGGAGACAACCCCGGAGCGGTGACCCGCTTCGTCCTGGTCAGCCGTCCGGGGGTGCTGCCGGCCCGGACCGGCGCGGATAAGACGACGGTAGTGGTCCCGCTGCCCGAGGACAGGCCGGGTGCCCTTATGGAGATCCTGGACCAGTTCGCCACCCGCGGCGTCAACCTGAGCCGGATCGAGTCCCGGCCCACAGGCCAGTACCTGGGCCACTACTTCTTCAGCATTGACGCCGACGGCCACGTGGCAGATGCCCGGGTGGCCGACGCCCTCGCCGGCCTGCACCGCATCAGCCCGGCAACACGCTTCCTGGGCTCGTACGGCCGCGCGGACGCGCAGAGCCCGGTGGTCCCGCCGCACACGTCCGACGAAGCATTCCGTGCTGCGCATGCTTGGGTCGGAGAGATACTTGCAGGCGAAACTCTCGGCACCGGAATGACGGTCAAAGCTTCGCCCACAGCGTAGACAAATGCCCGTTGGGGCACTTCCCTGCCCTTGTTACTGTGCGTATGCTTGCCTGATCAACAAGGGGGGTGGCCCCAACGAAGGGAGCGGGTCATGTCAGACGGAACCAGCACCGACAACGACGGCCAGGGAATGATCGTCAATCCCAAGCCGACCTCCGAAAACCAGGACTGGGACGGGGACGATGCAGACCGGGCGGACCGCCTGCGCTTCGAAGAGGAACAGGCCATGATCCGGGAGCAGTCCGAGGCCCGCGCAGCCGCCAAGGCCGCCGCCGACGCCGCCAAGCATCCCGGTACGGCCAAGACCGCCTAGGCATCCATTCCGCGGTGGCTCTTCCGTCCTGCACAGTCCAGGGCCGTTGCGCCGTCCAGACCATCCAGCCAGTACTCAACGGCTGATCCCGCCGTTCCCGCCACTGATCGCTACTGGCGGGCTGTGTCTTCCCTGACCCGCACCAGCAACGACCTGGGCTCCACGTGAACGGTGACCTTTGTGGCGTCCCCGGAAGTATCGCCGTCGAGCTGCGTGGGCATGGGTTCCGGGCACTTGATGACCACCTTGCCGGACCGGTAGACGCTCATGACGGGCAGGTGCCGCTTGTGCTTGAAGAGGATTTTCGCGTACATGGCCAGCCATCCGACCGCGCTCCGGGGGCTCATGACCACCACGTCGAGCATGCCGTCGTCGATCATGGCCTGGGGGATGAGGTCGATCCCTCCCGGAACAAGCCCGCAGTTGGCAAAGAGGACGCTCCGGATCTTGCGGGCCTGTTCGGGCTCGTCGTCCAGTGAGATCGACACTTTCTTCCGACGGCCGGGCAGGTGGCGGACGCCCGCCTCCGTGTAGGCGAGCCAGCCCACGGCCCGCTTCAACCCGGCGTTCGTGTCGCCCACCACCTCGGCATCCATTCCGATCCCGGCAATCACGAGGAACGCGTGGTTTGAGGAGTGGCCGGTCTGCGAGTTCTCAATCCGCATCCGCGCGGTATCGATGTAGCGCTGGTGGCCAAAGAGGGCAGTCTGGACGCTGCCGTAAAGGTCATAGACGTCCACGTCGACGTTGCGCGCCAGGAGGTTGCCCGTGCCCAGCGGGATCAGGCCCATCGCCACCCCGGTGTGTGCGAGGGACTCTGCCACGACGCGTACTGTTCCGTCGCCGCCGCCCACCAGGACGACGTCGGCCCCGTATTCCAGCGCCGCCCGCACCTGGGAATGGCCGGGGTCCTCCGCCGTCGTTTCAAAGAAACGCGGGGCCTCCCAACCTGCCGTCAGGCAGGCCCGCTGGATCGTGGAGCGCGCCTCCGAGGACTTGGCCTTGACGGGGTTCAGCACCACGGCAACGCGCTGGTGTTCAAGGCCGTGCTCGTGGGCGTTCTCCCGCACGGCGCTGCGGGCGTGTGCTGCCTTGAGCTTGCGCACGCCCCACCAACTGGAGACGGCGAACGCCAGTGCCCCAGCGATCAGGACGTAGAGAAGCAGGTCGCTCATGGTGCTCCAACACTATCCCGCCCGGCGGCGCCCACAGATCAGCAACCAGTCCGGTCATCCGCTGCGGGGAGGGTTGCCGGCGGCGTCCGCCCGGACAGCGCTCCGGATTCGATACTCTTGTCTGGTGATCGACGTAAAAGACCTCAGCGACAACCCGGACAAGTTCCGCGCCAGCCAGCGCGCCCGCGGCGCGGACGAAACCCTGGTGGACGCGATCATCGACGCGGATTCCGCGCGCCGGGCCGCGCTGATCAGCTTCGAAAACCTCCGCGCCGAACAGAATGTGTTCGGCAAGAAGGTGGCCCAGGCCAGGGGCGAGGAAAAGCAGGCGCTCCTGGCAGAGGTCCGCGAGCTCGCCGGGGCCGTCAAGGCCGCGTCAGCGGAGGCCGATGCCGCGCAGGCCAAGCAGGAAGAGCTGCTCCGCACCATTCCGAACCTCATCGAGGACGGCGTGCCGGAAGGCGGCGAGGACGACTTCGTTGTGGTCAGGACCGTCGGCACGCCCCGCGAATTCCCCGACTTCGAACCGCGGGACCACCTTGAGATCGGCGAACTGATCGGCGCCATCGACATGGAGCGCGGCGCCAAGGTTTCCGGCTCACGGTTCTACTTCCTCCGCGGCGTGGGCGCAAGGCTCGAGATGGCCCTGCTGCAGATGGCCATGGACCAGGCCATCGAGGCCGGCTTTGTTCCCATGATCACCCCCACCCTGGTCCGTCCCGAGACCATGCAGGGCACCGGCTTTGACGTCAAGCACGACGCCGAGATCTACCGTCTCGCCGAGGACGACCTTTACCTGGTGGGAACCTCCGAGGTGCCCCTGGCCGGATACCACGCGGACGAGATCCTGGATCTCACGCCCGGACCCATCCGCTTCGCCGGCCAGAGCTCCTGCTACCGCCGCGAGGCCGGCTCGCACGGCAAGGACACCCGCGGCATCATCCGCGTGCACCAGTTCAACAAGGTGGAGATGTTCATCTACACCACTGCCGAAGAGGCCGCCGCGGAACACGAACGCCTGCTGGCCTGGGAAGAGGAGATGCTGGCCAAGTGCGAGCTGCCGTACCGCGTGATCGACACCGCCGCGGGCGACCTCGGAATGTCCGCGGCCCGCAAGTATGACTGCGAAGCCTGGGTCCCCACCCAGGGCGCCTACCGCGAGCTGACATCCACCTCCAACTGCACCACGTTCCAGGCCCGCCGCCTGAACATCCGTGAGCGCGTGTTCAGCGAGGACGGCACACCCAAGGGCACCCGTCCCGTCGCCACCCTCAACGGCACCCTGGCCACCACCCGCTGGATCGTGGCCATCCTGGAACACCACCAGAACCCGGACGGCTCCGTCAACGTGCCGGCGGCCCTGCAGAAGTACATCGGCGGGCTCCAGGTTCTCCCCGTTCTCTAGGCCGGTTTCTGCAGGCAGCGCCGCGAGGCGTGCGCCCCTTCGAACGCGGGGGCAGGTAAACACTCACAGCGGGGAAAACCTGTGAGTATTTACCTGCTGTTCACACGGTGCTGTGGCCTGCGTCCTAGCGGGTGTCAGGGGTGTCTGCTCTACTAAGAGGCATGACTACATTGACTGAAAACTCAGCCGCTGGCATCGAAGACCAGCAAGAAGTACAGCAGAAGCTGATGATCGCCCTGGACGTTGACGGAACCCTGGTGGACCACGACGGCCACATGTCCGCCCCCGTCCGCGAAGCCGCCCAGGCCGTGGTAGCCGCCGGCCATGACGTCATGATCGCCACGGGCCGGTCCCTTAACGCCACCCTTCCCGTCATTGAGCAGATCGGGATCGACCGCGGCTACGCCGTCTGCTGCAACGGCGGCGTGACCCTGCGCCTGGATCCCGAGCTGGCGGACGGCTATGAAATTATCCACAAGGCCACGTTCGATCCCGGCCCCGCGCTCCGTGCCCTCCGCAAGCGCCTGCCGTCAGCCAAGTACGCGCTCGAGGACGAGAACGGAAACTTCCTCTCCACCGAGCGCTTCCAGGACGCGAGCTTCGGTGTGGAGGCCATCGGCGTCGATTTCCAGACCATGCTGGAGGCCACGGCCGTCCGCGTCGTGGTCTTCAGCGCCGAAAACACGCCCGAGGAATTCAACGAGGCCATCGAACACATCGGCCTTGCCGGCGTCACCTACTCGGTGGGCTGGACCGCGTGGCTGGACATTGCCGCCGCGGGAGTCACGAAGGCCAGTGCGCTTGAAAGCCTGCGCCGCAGGCTCGGCGTGGAGGCGTCCGGCACCATTGCCATCGGCGACGGCCGCAACGACATCGAAATGCTCACGTGGGCGGGCCGCGGCGTCGCCATGGGCCAGGCCCCGGAGGAAGTGGTTGCCGCGGCGGATGAGGTCACCAAGTCCGTGTACGACGACGGCGCCGCGCACGTGCTGCGCGGACTCCTGTAAGCGCCGGGCTGCTCAGGCGTTGCCGCGTTAGGGGCCCGGCGGGGTAACGGGGCCTTGGCGGTCCTCGGGAACGCTTACCGCACCTCGAGGATCATGGAAAGCAGCCTGGCTGCGGCTGGCCGGGCGGCGTGCTCCTCGTTCCACTGTGACCTCGCCACGGCCTTGCTGACGGCCTGGGAGGTGATGCCCAGTTCCGCTGCCACGGCCTTCTGCTGCCCGCGAACGCCGGGGGTCAGCAGGTCCAGGACACGCCATTCGGCCTCGCTCCTGTCCCGGACAATATGGCCCAGGAGCCGGAGCACCGATTCGGATTCCGCTGCCACTTCCGCCAGGGGTCCCTCCACGGCCACCGGAATGCGCTCTTTGCCGTAGCGGAGCCGGTCCACGGCCCGGCGTGCGTAGACCAGCCCGTGCCCGGAGGCGTCTTTGATCTGGTTCGGCAGCGGCTCGTTCACGGGGCCGACCCCGATCCCCACGAACCAGCTGCCGCACCGCAGTGCGATCATGGCGGCTTCCACAGTCTGGTGGGCACAGTCCAGGATCCCTTGGACTTCGTCCTCCACGGAGCGATCGAAGTCAAGACGCGCAGGAATGTGCCGGAGGTCCTTGAGGAGCTGCGGAACCCGGTCGCCGTCGCGCCGGCTGTCTGTTTGGTTGATAGTCAGCGTGAACATGGTGGAAATCAGACTACCCGGTGGCTGCCGGGAGGCAAGATCTCCTGACGTGGGACGTTACGCAGCTCACTTCGGCCCGCGGGGGGCGCTGGGGAGGGGCCGGAAAGTGGTCCGGAAAAACGCGACGGCGGCAGGTGGGGTCCCCACGGACCCGCACCTGCCGCCGTCGTAGGTTAAAGCGGGTACTGGGACCACGCCGTCAGGAAGACGGTGGGGATTAGTGTGCTGCGGGCACGTAACGCTTGATGGAAGCCTCGAGTTCGGCTTCGGCAGCGGCACGGTCGGCCCAGCCCTCGGCCTTGACCCACTTGCCGGGTTCCAGGTCCTTGTAACGGGTGAAGAAGTGCTCGATTTCCTTGATCAGGAACTCGCTGACGTCGCTGATTTCCTGGATGTGGTCGAACCTGGGGTCGGCCGGCACGCACAGGACCTTGGCGTCGCCGCCGCCGTCGTCGGTCATGTTGAAGACGCCGATGGGGCGGGCCTCAACGATGACGCCCGGGTGCAGATCGAAGTCCTGCAGGAGCACCAGTGCGTCCAGCGGGTCGCCGTCTTCGCCGAGGGTGTTCTCGAAGAATCCGTAGTGGGTGGGGTACTGCATGGAAGTGAAGAGGACGCGGTCCAGGCGGACTCGGCCGGTCTCGTGGTCGACTTCGTACTTGACGCGCGATCCCTTGGGGATCTCGATGGTCACGTCATGCTTCATGGAATGCTCCTCGACGATTGCTTGGTGTTCGCGGCACGCGAAAAGGAGTGTCAGTGCCGCCGACTACTATTGAGGATATAGCGACAGGCCCAGGTTTCAGGAACTAGTGGGGTAATTTCAGAACTTTGAGGACCAGCAGCATGAGTGGCACCACCGGCACAGCAAGCAGCCGCGAAAGGCTCCACACGCTGATCCGGGCCTGGCCCACGGCCCTGCTCACGCTTCTGCTTGCCGCACTGGCGCTGCCCGCCGGAATGCTCATTGCCCCCGCACTGACCGGCCCGGACCAGTCCGCCCCCGGCGCCGCCCAAACCCCCGCATGGCAGCTCGTGCCGGAACGCCTGTCCGTCCCCCAGGGCATCGGGCCGCTCAGCAACGCGGCGCCAGTTCCCGTCCCGGCGAAGGTGGCGGCAAAGCTGGACCCTGCCCTCAAGACCGACGGCGGCGGGACGTTCACGGGCGTGGTCCAGGACGCAGCCACGGGCCAGGTGCTCTTCGACCGGAACGGTGCCGCCAACAGGATCCCGGCGTCGAACATGAAGCTGCTCACCGCAGTGGCGGCCCTGCGGGCCATCGGCCCTGAGGCGCGGTTCAGCACCAAGGCCGTTTCCGTTTCCCCGGCGAAGCCGCAGGCGTCACCGCCGGGCGCAGCCCGCGCCGGGACGCGCTCCGTGGTGCTGGTGGGCGGCGGGGATGTGCTGCTGGGTGAGGGCGAATCCGCCGCGGACAAGGTGCTCGGCCATGCGGGGCTGGCCACCTTGGCCAACCTGACCGCCGAGTCGCTGCGCAAGGACGGGTTCACCGGCAAGGTGGAGGTCCTCGTTGACGATTCACTTTTCACCGGGCCTTCGCTGAACCCGGCCTGGAGCCCGGAGGACGTGGCAGCCGGGGAGATGGCCCCGTTGTTCCCGCTGGCGCTTAACTCTGCGCGGTTCGATCCCGCAGAGACCACGGGGCCGCGGCCCCAGGATTCCGCCCTTGCCGCGGGCGAGGCTTTCGCGGCCCGGCTCCGGGCGGCCGTCGCGGCTGCGGGAGTGACGGTGGCGCCCGCCGTCGCACGTGTTGAGGGGAAGACGGCGGCAAATGCCGCCGTGCTCGGGGAGGTGCAGTCGGCAACCGTCAGCCAGCAGGTCGACCTCATGCTCCAGACTTCCGACAATTACCTCGCCGAAACCCTCGGCCGGATGTCGGCTGTTGCCACCGGCCAGCAGGGGAGCAGCGATTCCGCCAGGACGGCGGTCCTTAACCAGCTCACGGGCCTGGGCATCCCCACGGGCGGCATGGTGGCAGCGGATGTATCCGGCCTGGCGCTGGACAACCAGGTCTCCGCCCGGCAGTTCTCGGAGGTGGTCCGTGCCATCACCACCGGCCCGGATACACGCCTGAGGGCAGCGCTGGCAGGCTTCCCCGTGGCCGGCCTGACGGGGACGCTCGGGGACAGGTACATCGATGAGTCCACGGCCGAGGGCGCCGGGCTGGTCCGGGCCAAAACGGGAACCCTGAACAGCGTCATTGCCCTCAGCGGTTACGTGGTGGACGCGGACGGCCGGCTTCTGGTGTTCTCCTTCATCGGCAACGGCCTGACTGCGGGTGCGGAGGGCAACAAACCCGCCCTGGACGCCTCGGCCACGGTGCTCGCCGCCTGCGGCTGCAACTAACGGTCAAGGCCCGCTTCCTGCCGGCGCCGGGCCCGGCTGCCGACTGTTCGCCGGTGAGCGAATTTTAAGGCGCGTTGCCGGGCGCGTGTGTTCTGATGGTGCGTATGGAGTCAACCGCAGGCCAGACAACAGCACCGGCCCAGGCCCTGATCAACTGGGAGCTTGCCGCGTCCGCAGCAGCACGGCTTGCTCCGGCAGGCCCTTCGCTTAGCGCGAAGGAGATCGGCGAAGCCGTAGACCAGTTGCGCGCCCTGGCCGATGCGTCGGTGCCCCACGTTCACCACATCACCGGGCTGGAGGCTGCGCGCGATCTCCGCGACTCCTCGGTCCTGGTGGTGGACCGCGCCTCCTGGGCAAAAGCCAACACCCAGAGCTTCGCGGTCATGCTGAAGCCCGCCATCGAAAAAATGCTCGAGAACCGGCGCGGGAACATCAGCCCCGGCGCGGCGAGCGTCAGCGGAGCCATCACCGGCAGCCAGCTGGGCGCGGTGCTGGCGTTCCTTTCCAGCAAGGTACTGGGCCAGTACGATCCGTTCGCCGCGCTCGCCGAAGGTTCCCATGCGCCGTCGGGCGGGCGATTGCTGCTCGTGGCCCCGAACATCATCTCCGTGGAGCGCGAGCTCAACGTGACCCCCGAGGATTTCCGGCTCTGGGTGTGCCTCCACGAACAGACCCACCGCGTCCAGTTCGCCGCGGCGCCCTGGCTCCGGCACCACATGCTGAACGAGATCGACAGCCTCAGCGGCCACCTTCTGGGCAACGTCGACTCCCTCATGGAACGGGCGTCGGCGGCCGCCCGGTCGCTGAAGGACCGCACCGCCTCAGGCGCCACACCGGGTCGGGGCGCCATCCTGGACCTGCTGCAGAACCCCGAGGAGAAGGCCGCGCTGTCCCACCTCACCGCCGTGATGAGCCTGCTCGAGGGCCACGCCAACGTGGTGATGGACGCCGTGGATGAGAGCATCGTGCCCTCCGTGAAGACCATCCGGCAGCGTTTCAACGCCCGCGGCAAGGACAGAGGCGCCATTGAGAAATTCATCCGCAGCCTTCTGGGCCTCGACGCCAAGATGAGGCAGTACAGCGACGGCGCCAAGTTTGTCCGCGCCGTGGTGGAAGTGGCCGGCATGGAAGGCTTCAACCGGGTCTGGGAAGCGGCGGAGAACCTGCCCACCGAGCCGGAGATCCACGACGCCAAGATCTGGATCGACAGGATGGGGCTCTAGTTTCCGTGCAGGGCGCATCAACGGCCTCAGTGCCCGATTCCGACGGCGGCGGCCCTGCCCCGCGTACGGGCCGGCGCCGGCCCGGCCGGCTGGCGCCCGTCCTCGGCACCGCGCGGAAGATGCTGCAGGAAGCGCTCTCCCAGGCCGGTTACCCGGAACGGATCCTCGTCGCCTGCAGCGGAGGCCCCGATTCGCTGGCCCTTGCCGCCGTCGCTGCCTACTTCGCCCGCCGCGGCCACGTGGACGGCCACCCGGTAGCTGTGGGGGCAGTGGTGGTGGACCACCAACTGCAGCCCGGTTCCGCGGACGTCGCGGCCCGAACGGCAAAGACCCTAGGCGAGCTTGGTCTCAGCCCGGTGCAGATCCGCACCGTGGACGTAGCGACCAGCGGTGTGGGCCCTGAGGCGGCAGCCCGGGACGCACGGCATGCCGCGCTTGAAGCGGCAGCAGCCGAGTGGGGCGCGGACGCGATTCTCCTGGGGCACACCCTTGATGACCAGGCGGAGCAGGTGCTGCTCGGCCTCGCGCGCGGCTCCGGCACGAGGTCGCTGGCGGGCATGCGTCCGGTGCGCGGAAGACTGCTCCGGCCTTTCCTGGGCCTCCGGCGCGCGGACACGGTGGAGATTTGCCAGGCGGAGGAGCTCGAACCCTGGCACGATCCCAGCAACGCGGATCCTGCTTTTGCCCGCTCCCGGACCCGCGTGGAAGTCATGCCGCTGCTGGAGGACAAGTTGGGCCCCGGCGTTGCGGAGTCCCTCGCCCGGACCGCCGCCATCCTCCAGCTGGACGCGGACTATCTGGAGGACGTGGCCAACAACACCTATGCCTCGCTCGCAGAGCGCACCGGTCCCGATGTCGGCCTGCCGGAGGCGGCCCTCAACGAACTGGCCCCGGCCATCAGGTTCCGGGTGATCGCCAAGGCCGCCGCCGACGTCGGCGGTCAGCAGCCCAGCTATCAGCGGCTCCTGGCCGCGGAAGCCCTGCTCCGCCGGCAGGGTTCGGCAGGGCCAGTGGAGCTGCCCGGCGGAGTGAGCGTCTACCGCCTGTCGCTCGCCCAGCTGCTGGCAGGCGAACCGGACGGGGAGCAGAGCGGCGCCGGGGTTCCCCGCGAGGGCGCACGCTGTGGGAAGCTTGTATTCCGGCTTCGAAAACCGATCCGAAAATAGTCGCACCCGCATCTACACTTCCCCGCATCTACACAGGAGCTATTGGTGGATTCATCCGACGTCCAGGCAGACCTCAAGCACGTTCTCTACACCAAGGAACAGATCCAGCAGCGCATCACCGAGCTCGCGGCGCAGATCGACAAGGACTACGAAGGCCGTGAAATCCTCATCGTGGGCGTGCTCAAGGGCGCGGTCATGGTCATGGCGGACCTCGCACGTGCACTGCACAGCCACATCTCCATGGACTGGATGGCTGTTTCCTCCTACGGCTCCGGCACGCAGTCCTCCGGCGTGGTGCGCATCCTGAAGGACCTCGACACCGACCTCATGGGCAAGGACGTGCTCATTGTCGAGGACATCATCGATTCCGGCCTCACGCTGTCCTGGTTGAAGACCAACCTCGAGTCCCGCGGCACCGCATCCGTGGAAATCTGCACGGCCTTCCGCAAGCCGACGGCCGCGAAGGTGCAGATCGACGTCAAGTACGTCGGCTACGACATCCCCAATGAATTCGTGGTGGGCTACGGCCTGGACTACGCCGAAAAGTACCGCAACCTGGACTTCGTCGGCACGCTGGCCCCGCACGTCTACGAATAACGGGTCCTGTAGCCGTTTTACCGCGCATTTCTGCTCCACTTTGGGCGCCCACGCCGCCGTCGAACCTTGGAAACAAGGGGCCGACGGCGGCGTGAGCCGGTTAATAGGGTGCAAAAATGCGTAAGTGACCGGCCCTGGCTGCCGGGCCGGGCACGCTGGCCGGGCTAGCGAGGGGTACGTGGCGGCGTGGCCAGGGTCAGGCGAATCTGTTCCAGCATCTCGTCCGGGCGGTGCAGCACGTCCTCGTACAGGTATCTCAGGACGCGGTAGCCGGTGGCTGCACCGACGTTGTTCCGCCTGATGTCCTTCTTGAACTGCGGCTTGTTCAGGTGGAAGCCCACGCCGTCGATCTCGACAATGAGGCAGCCGTTGATGAGGAAGTCCACGTAGCCGATGCCGTCGAGGTAAACCTGCGTCCGGACGTCGAAGCCGTGCCTCCGGAACAGCACGCGGGCGACTGTCTCAAGCAACGAATCCGACCCGTGTTCGACCAGGCCCAGGACCGCACGTGCCCGGCCGTTGCGGGCGCCCGGGAGAAGCCGCCGCAGGAAATCCGGATCGGTCTCGCCGCGGTTGTAGGCGCATTCCACCATCACCAGGGCCTCCAGCTCAGGTAGGCATTGGAGGGAGTGAACCAGGACGTCCTTTAAAGGCAGGATCGGAGGAAGCAGCGTCGAGACATTTCCGCTGATCCGGTGGGCTGGATGGCCGGCGGGGAGCCTGCGATGCGAGGCCGCCAGGTGCGGACGGTCCGGTGTTCGGATGGTCCACAGTGCGTAATGGCCCGCGGCCGAGACACACGTGACCGCGGCGTTGAGCTCATATGCGCGGACGAAGTCCGGATCGGCCTGGGGCAGGCGGTAGACCCCGTGCCGGTGCTTGAGCATCAGGCCGCAGTTCACGGCATGGTCGATCTGACCCGGCGTGAAGCCCGCCTTTCGGAGGTGCGCGAGCCTGGTCACTCCGCCCTGCCGGGTGAGGAAATCCGCGGGAAGCATGCTGTTCAGCCTGCACCGCGCCTTGGAGTTGCTGCAGGTGCCGGGCTGGCTATGTGGACAATCCGGTCCGTTCCTGGGCTGTGGAGGGGGAGTGGCGGCGTGATAATCCGGCATTTCTGCACCTCTTTGGCGGCCGGGAACGGTCCGGGCCCAGGACATCCGCGGCATCCTGATCCTGGCGCCCGTGGAAGTGGTGCAGAAATGCCGGAAGCGGGGGGCCAAGCGCACCGCCCCACGCGAAGCCGGCCGTGCCCGCGGGCCTAGCCCGGTCGCACCCTGCTACGCCCAGAGGGAACTTTTGCCCTACACCGTGCGTGATTTACTCCGGACGGTGTATAGCTAGAAGCGAAGCAGCACCACACGCGCGCAGTCCACGCGCCGTGCAGCACTACCAGGAGGGACGGGGCCAGCCCCCGAACAGATGAAAGCTAAGAGTTTCTTCAAAGGCCCGGGCATCTGGATCATTGTTGTGGTCGGCATGCTCCTGCTCGCCTTTGCTACGTTGGCTCCGGGCGGTGCGACACGGATCGACACCCAGCCGGGCCTTGAGCTTCTTGCCCAGAGCGGCAAAGTGGAACAAGCCAAGATCTTTGACGGCGAGAACCGCGTGGACCTCGTCCTGAAGGACAACCTGGTCATCGACGGACAGGACAAGGGCAAAAACGTCCAGTTCTTCTTCGTCAACGACCGCGGGCCGGACGTCGTCAAAGCCGTGACCGACTCGAACCCCTCCAAGGGCTACACGGACCAGCCGGTGGAGAGCAACTGGCTGTCAGGCCTGTTCTCGCTGCTGATCCCGGTACTGCTGCTCGGCGTCCTGTTCTGGTTCCTGCTCTCCCGCATGCAGGGCGGCGGCTCGAAGGTCATGCAGTTCGGCAAGTCCAAGGCCAAGATGGTCAATAAGGACATGCCGCAGGTGACCTTTGCGGACGTTGCAGGTGCCGACGAAGCCGTTGAGGAGCTCCAGGAAATCAAGGAATTCCTTGCCGAACCTGCCAAGTTCCAGGCCGTGGGCGCCAAGATCCCTAAGGGCGTGCTGCTGTACGGTCCTCCGGGCACCGGCAAGACCCTCTTGGCGCGCGCCGTCGCAGGCGAGGCCGGCGTGCCGTTCTTCTCCATCTCGGGCTCGGACTTCGTTGAAATGTTCGTCGGTGTTGGCGCTTCCCGCGTCCGCGACCTCTTCGAGCAGGCCAAGTCCAACGCGCCCGCCATCATCTTCGTGGACGAGATCGATGCCGTCGGCCGCCACCGCGGTGCTGGCATCGGCGGCGGCAACGACGAACGCGAGCAGACCCTCAACCAGCTCCTGGTTGAAATGGACGGTTTCGACGTCAAAACCAACGTCATCCTCATCGCCGCCACCAACCGCCCCGACGTGCTGGACCCGGCGCTGCTCCGCCCCGGTCGCTTCGACCGGCAGATTTCCGTTGAAGCCCCGGACCTCGTCGGCCGCGACCAGATCCTCAACGTCCATTCCAAGGGCAAGCCCATGGCGCCGGACGTGGACCTCAAGGCAGTGGCCAAGAAGACGCCCGGCTACACGGGTGCGGACCTGGCCAACGTGCTCAACGAGGCGGCGCTGCTGACCGCCCGCTCCAACGCCAACCTGATCGACGACCGCGCGCTGGACGAGGCCATTGACCGCGTCATGGCCGGACCGCAGAAGCGCAGCCGGGTCATGAAGGAACACGAGCGCAAGATCACGGCCTACCACGAAGGCGGCCACGCGCTGGTTGCCGCGGCACTGCGCAACTCCGCGCCGGTCACCAAGATCACCATCCTGCCCCGCGGCCGCGCCCTGGGCTACACCATGGTTGTGCCGGAGAACGACAAGTACTCCATCACCCGCAACGAGCTGCTCGACCAGATGGCCTACGCCATGGGCGGCCGCGTCGCGGAGGAGATCGTCTTTCACGATCCGTCCACCGGCGCCTCGAACGACATCGAGAAGGCCACGTCCACGGCCCGCCAGATGGTCACGCAGTATGGCATGAGCGAGCGCGTGGGTGCGGTCCGCCTTGGCCAGGGCGGCGGCGAGCCGTTCCTTGGCCGGGACGCCAGCCACGAACGCAACTACTCGGACCAGATCGCCTACATCGTGGATGAGGAAGTCCGCCGCCTGATTGACCAGGCGCATGACGAGGCCTACGCCATCCTCACCGAAAACCGCGACGTCCTGGACCAGCTGGCGCTCGAGCTGCTCGAGCGCGAGACCCTGAACCAGGCCGAGATCGCGCACGTCTTCCGCGACATCCGCAAGCGCGACTTCCGCGAAGTGTGGCTGTCCAAGGAAACCCGTCCCGTCCAGTCCGCCGGACCGGTGGAATCGCGGCAGGAGAAGGCCGAGCGCGAGGCCCAGGAGGAAGCCAAGGAAGCCCGGCTGGAGGAACCGCTGGACGCCATTCCGCCGCATCCGCAGGGCGTTCCCGAAGACGCCACCTTCCAGGGTGGAGTAACGGAGGCCGGTCCGGGCGGCCACCACGGCTAAGCTCTTTGGTGTGACTCACTTCGACGACGACGACCTTTCCGCCTCCGCCGACCACTCGGCGGAGGGCGGATCCGGCCGGCACCACAAGGTGGACAGGCCGCGAATTGAAGCGGCGGTGCGGGAAATCCTGCTGGCCATCGGCGAGGATCCGGACCGCGGCGGCCTGCATGACACCCCGCGCCGCGTGGCCAAGGCCTATGCCGAGGTCTTCGCCGGCCTGCACCAGGATCCGGCAAGCGTCCTCTCCACCACCTTCGACCTCGACCACGAGGAGCTGGTGCTGGTGAAGGACATCCCGTTCTACTCCACCTGCGAACACCACCTGGTTCCGTTCCACGGGGTGGCGCATGTGGGCTACATCCCTTCCCACGAAGGCAAGGTCACGGGACTGAGCAAACTCGCACGGCTGGTGGATATATTCGCCCGCCGGCCGCAGGTGCAGGAACGCCTCACCACGCAGATCGTCGAAGCACTGGTCACGCACCTCAAGCCGCGCGGAGCCATCGTGGTGGTGGAATGCGAACACATGTGCATGTCCATGCGCGGCATCCGCAAGCCCGGGGCCAAAACCGTCACAAGCGCGGTCCGCGGGCAACTTCATGACCCGGCCACCCGTGCCGAAGCCATGAGCCTCATACTCGGAAGGTAATAAACAGACTATGGATTCCCTAGCTGCAGCACCTGGAACCGGACCCGCCACATCACCCCTGCCCGTCCTGCGCAAACCGCGGCCGGCAGCCAAATTCGAAGACCTGCCCACCGGCCGCACGCTGGTAATGGGCATCCTGAACGTCACCCCGGACTCCTTCAGCGACGGCGGCAAGCACCCGACGCCGGACACCGCCATCGCCGCCGGCCTGCGGATGTTCTACGCGGGAGCCGACATCGTCGACGTCGGCGGTGAATCAACGCGCCCGGGTGCGGAGGAAGTCAGCCCCGAGGAGGAGCAGCGGCGGGTCCTGCCGGTCATTGAGGCCCTGGTCAAGGCCGGAGCGCTGGTCAGCATCGACACCACCCACACGTCCACGGCGGAAGCCGCGCTCGACGCCGGGGCCACGATCATCAACGACATCTCAGGGCTCAGCCTCGAACCGGGAATGGCCGAGCTCGTGGCCGCGCGCAAGGCGCCGTACGTCCTGACGCACCGCCGCGGCGATGCGAAGACCATGACGTCCCTGACGGACTACGACGACGTCGCGAACGACGTCGTCTCCGAGCTCAACGGCGTCCGGGACAAGCTCTACGCGGCCGGCGTGCTGCCCGAGCAGATCATCATTGACCCGGGCATCGGCTTCTCCAAGACGGACGAGCAGAACTGGGAGCTCCTCGGAAACCTCGGGCGGCTGGAGGAGATGGGGCACAAGGTCCTCGTGGGCGCCTCCCGCAAGCGGTTCCTCGGCACCCTCCTCACCGTGTCCGGCAAGGCTGCGCTCCCGGAGGAGCGCGACGCCGCCACCGCAGCCATCACGGCGATCAGCGCAGCCCGCGGGGCGTGGGCTGTCCGCGTGCACGACGTCGGATCCAGCCTGGACGCAGTCAAGGTCGCGGCCCGCATGGCCCCCGGTCCCGGCCACTAAGCAGGCGGACACGATGGACAGGATCTCACTGAGCGGTGTCACGGCCACCGGCTACCACGGCGTGTTCGACTTCGAACGCCGCGAGGGCCAGCCGTTTGTTGTGGACGCCGTGCTGCACCTGGATTTCAGCCGGGCTGCGGCGTCGGACGATGTCCGGGACACCGCCCACTACGGCGAGGTGGCAGGCCGGATCACGGACTGGATCACCGGTGAGCCCCTCAACCTGATTGAGGCCCTGGCCGTGCGCATGGCCGACGGCCTGCTCAACGAATTCAAGATCGACGCCGTGGAGATCACGGTGCACAAACCAAAGGCCCCCATCGAGGTCCCGTTCGGGGACGTCGCCGTCAGTGTCTACCGGGAGCGGCCATGATCACCCAGTACACCCGGGCGGTACTCGCCCTGGGCAGCAACCTTGGAGAGCGGAACGACACGCTGACCGAAGCCGTGGCGGACCTCGTCGACCGGCCCGAAGTCCGGCTCCTCGCGGTGTCACCGGTGGTGCAGACCAAGGCCGTGGGCGGACCTGCCGGCCAGCCGGACTTCCTGAACATGGTGATCTCCGTGGAGACGTCCCTCGCGCCGCTGGAGCTGCTCAAGCACTGCCAGTCGGTCGAAAACAAGTACCACCGGGTCCGCGAGGTGCACTGGGGGCCGCGGACGCTCGACGTCGACATCATCGTGTACGGGGATCTGGAAAGCTCCGATCCCGTGCTCACCCTCCCGCATCCCCGCGCGGCGGAGCGGGCGTTCGTGCTCTACCCCTGGTCCGTGATCGAACCGTCGGCCACCCTGAACGGCGTGCGCATAGGCGAACTGGCGGCCCAGGCCGCCGACTACCGTGACCTCACCCCGTTCGACGGGTTCGGGGACTTCGACGGCGTGCCCACAGCGGGGGCGGTGTAAGGCCGTGAAGCCCATGAACCCGCTCCTGCTTGCCGTGGTCGGCCTGGCCGTGGCCGTTGCGGGCTGGTCCGCCGCCGTCCTGACGAGCCGGTACGGCATGGCCACCCCGGTGTTGCCGGCCACCGCTTTCGTCACGATGGGCGTGATTGTCGCCCTCACCCTGGTCCTGGGCATCAGGGTCCTGCGCTGGCGCAACAGTGCCAAGAAGAAGACCCCGCTCAATCCGATCCTCGCCGCGAGGACCCTCGTGCTCGCGCAGGCCTGCGCGTACGCGGGATCCGTCCTGCTGGGCTGGCACGTCGGTATTTTCGTGGACCAGTTGCGGATCTGGAGCCTGCGCAGCACCCTGGACATCACCTGGCTTGCCTTTGGCATGGCGGGCGGCGGCCTGGTCATGGTGGTGGTGGGGCTCGTCGTCGAACGTTTCTGCAAGATCCCGCCCGAAGACGGCGACACCGATTCGACGCAGGGCCTGCCCGGCCAGGGCCACCGCGGCAAGGCAAAAGGGGAAGGCGAGTATGCATACCGCGGCGATTGATCCGCCGGGAATCACGTGGCTCCGCGTTTCCCCCAAATACGTCACGGTCCGCCTGGTCGAGTGGGCCCTCGGCAACCTGATCGTTATTGCCGTGCTGAGCCTGCCCCTGCTCTTCACCCGCCTCGGCTGGTGGAGGTGGCCGCCCCTCTGGCTGGCCGTCGCCGTGCCCGCGTTCATGCTGGTGCTCGCACTGTGGCGCCTGCTCCTGATTCCGCGCCAGGTGCGCGCCATCGGCTATGCGGAGCGCGACGACGACCTCCTGATCCGCGGCGGCATCTTCTTCCAGCGCGTCATGGTGGTCCCGTACGGACGCATGCAGTACGTGGACATCAGCGTGGGTCCGGTGGAGCGGCGGCTGGGGCTGTGCACGCTAAAGCTGCACACGGCGTCAGCCTCAACCAACGCCTCGATCGCCGGGCTGCCTGCCGAGGAAGGTGCACGCCTGCGCGAACAGCTCCCAGCGCGCGGTGAAGCCAGGCTGGCCGGGCTGTGACCGCCGGCGGTCCCATGGCTGTTCCCGGAGAAGAGTACGACGGCGAGTGGCTGCGGGTGCATCCGGCCTCGCCGTTCGTGCGGGGCTGGGTGGCGCTGGCCGCGATCGGGTACTTCTTCGGGCGTGACACCTTCGAAAGAATGCTCCAGGGTGAGCCGCTAATGGACGGCCGGATTGCCGGCCGGGCGCCGTGGCTGCTGGCCGGCGGGGCCCTTGTCCTGGTTCTGGCAGTTCTCGGGTTCATCCTGTCCTGGTATTTCACCCGGTACCAGGTGGCGGGAGGCTACGTACGTGTCAACACCGGCTTCCTGTTCAAGCAGCAGCGGCAGGCCCGGCTGGACCGGGTCCAGGCGATCGATATCGTGCAGCCCCTGCTGGCGAGGATCTTCGGGCTGGCAGAACTGAAATTCGAGGTGGCGGACGCCGGCGAGTCAGCGGTCAGGCTCGCGTACCTGCGGATCGACGATGCCCGGCAGCTGCGGGCCACCATCCTGGCCCGCGCATCGGGAGTTGAACTCGATCCCGGGCGTCCTGAAGCAGCCGCGCCCGAGGCGCCCGAGCAGCAGGTCCTGCAGGTCCCGCCGTCGCGCCTGATCGGTTCGCTGCTGCTCAGCGAGCAGAGCGTCTTCATCGTGCTGGGCGGCGTGGCCTCCGTGGTGCTGTCCGCGGTCACCGAAAACCGGGCGTTCTTCCTGTACCTGATCCCCGCGGCGCTCGGCTTGTTTGCCGCGTACTGGGCGTCGTTCCACAGGGGCTACAACTTCACGGCGGCCATCTCCCCGGACGGCATCAGGCTCCGCTACGGGCTGCTGGACACGCAGGCGCAGACCCTTCCGCCGGGCAGGATCCAGGCGCTGAGGGTGTCGCAGCCGCCGCTGTGGCGGATCTTTGGCTGGTACCGGATGCAGGTCAACGTCGCCGGGTACGGGGCCGCCGGCAGCAACGGCGAGGCGGGCTCCCGCACCACCCTGCTGCCGGTGGGGAAAATCGGTGACGTCCTGAACATGCTGGCCCTGGTTCTGCCGGATCCGGGTACCGCCGACCCCCTGCGCGTTTTCCGGGCCGGGCTGTACGGCCTGGATTCCGACGGCGGTTTTGTCACCACGCCGCGCCGGGCCCGCCCCCTGGCGCCGCTCGGCTGGCGGCGCAACGGCTTCGCCGCGACCGATACCGCCCTGCTGATGCGATCGGGACGCTGGTGGCGCCAGCTCGTGGTGGTGCCGCACCAGCGCACCCAGTCGATGGCGCTGCACCAGGGACCGCTGGCGCGCAGATTCGGGCTGGCCGACCTCGTGCTGCACACCACGGCCGGGCCGGTGGCGCCGCGCGTCATCCAGGCGGACGTCGGGGAGGCCCTGGCGCTCTTCGATGACCAGGCGGCCCGCGCCCGCGCCGCCCGCAAACGGCAGACCAGCGAACACTGGCTCGCGCAGGTGGCCACGCTGGTTGCGCCTGCCGCGCTGGTTGAGCCTGTCGAAACCGCGGTTCCCGACGAGCCCGATCAGCGGGTTTCGCACCGGGCGTCCAGTCCAACTCAACAGGAAGGCCCGCAACGTGGCTAAGCCCGGACGCCTCGGCGTCGGAATCATCGGGGCCGGCAAGGTCGGCGCGGTCCTGGGCGCAGCCCTGCGCGCGGCCGAACACGCCGTCGTCGGGGTTTCCGCCGTCTCGGACGCAAGCCGCGAGCGGGCCGAAACGCTGCTCCCCGGAGTCCCCGTGCTTGACGTCCAGGACATCGTGGAGCGCTCGGAGCTGGTGCTGCTGGCCGTGCCGGACGACGCCCTCGAAGGACTCGTGGCGGGGCTGGCCAAACTCGGCGCCTGGCAGCCGGGACAGCTGGTGGCACACACGTCCGGCCGCTTCGGCGTCGGGGTCCTCCATCCCGTGCGAGCCTCCGGGGCCGTGCCGCTGGCGTTGCATCCGGCCATGACCTTCACCGGCATGAGCCTGGACCTGACCCGGATCCTGGACTGCACGTTCGGCGTCACCGCGGACGCCGCCATGCTGCCCATCGCGCAGGCCCTTGTGGTGGAGATGGGCGCGGAACCCGTGGTCATCGCGGAGGGCGACCGCGTCATTTACCATGCTGCCCTCGCGCACGGTTCCAACCACCTGGTCACGCTCGTGGCGCAGGCGTCCCAACTGCTCAGCGAAGTGGGCGTGGACGCGCCGGAACGCATGCTGGGGCCGCTGCTGCGGGCCACCTTGGAGAACGCGCTCGCTTCCGGCGAGTCCGCGCTCACCGGCCCCGTGGCCCGCGGTGACGCGGGGACCGTGGCCGCTCATGCGCTGGCGCTCCGGGAGCACGACGCCGGTGCCGGCGGCGACATCCTCGAGGCGTACCTGGCCATGGCGCGGGCAACAGCGCGGCGCGCTGAAGGGCGGGGGCTGCTGAAACCGGACCAGCTGGAGGGCATCCGCAACGCCCTCGCCAGCACAGATGACGACGGCCCACAGGCCCCGGGAGGAAACTGATATGGGAATCCGACTAGTGACCACAGGAGCGTCGCTCCGTGCCCAGAGCCGCTTGCTCCTGACCCAGAAACACGGCTCCTCCCTAGGCCTGGTACCCACCATGGGTGCCCTGCACGAGGGACACGCGCGGCTGGCGCGGGCCGCTGTCGAGCAGAACGACGTTGTGGTGGCGTCCATCTTCGTGAACCCGCTGCAGTTCGGCGAGGCCGCGGATCTGGAGCGGTATCCGCGGACGCTCGAGGCCGACATGGCCCTGCTCGAGGAACAGGGCGTTGACCTGGTGTTCGCCCCGTCTGTGGAGGAAATGTACCCCGGCGGCAGGCCGATGGTCCGGATCACCGCCGGCGCGCTGGGCGACAAATGGGAAGGCGCGTCCCGTCCGGGGCATTTCGACGGCGCCCTCACCGTGGTGGCGAAGCTGCTCCATTTGGGCATCCCCGGCACCGGACTCCCCGGGAACGGTGCGTTCGTCACCGGCGCGGCAGGAGGCCTGCCGGGTTACCGGGCCTACTTCGGGCAGAAGGACGCCCAACAGCTTGTCCTGGTTAAGCGGATGGTGGCTGATCTGAACTTTCCCGTCGAGATCGTCGGCGTGCCCACGGTGCGCTCAGATGACGGACTGGCGCTGTCCAGCCGCAACCGCTTCCTCTCGGACGAGGAACGCCAAGCCGCCCTGGTGCTGTCGCGTTCGCTGCGGCTCATCGAGGACCGGGCCAACGCGAACGAGGCCCTGGATGTGGACTCGGCCCGGGCGCTCATCGAATCCCAGCGGCTGGTTGAGCTGGACTACCTGGATGTGGTGGATCCCGGAACGCTGGAGCCGCTGGCCGAGAACTGCCGCGAGACCCCGTTCCGCGGTGAGGGGCTGGCGATCGTTGCGGCAAAGGTGGGTGCAGTGCGGCTCATCGACAACGTGCCGCTCAGTTCCTAGCACCACAGCTTCTCCCCATGTACGGGAATGAGTCCGGCCCTTACACTGTTGGAGTCTGCAGCGGCGGTGTCCGCAAGCCATCACTCCCAACTCCGCGAGGGTCTCTCCATGTCTACCGAAGTCACGTCAAACTCCCACGGTGAACCCGTGCGCGAGCCAGACGCCCCGTTGAACCAGCCCGCCGGAGCGGCTCCAGCAACGAAGCAGCCGGCCAGTGCAGCCCCGACCGGGACCCTGCCGGCCGACAAGATGTCCCGCGAGTCCGTGACCGTCATCGTCACACTGCTCGTGGCCACCTTCGTGGTGATCCTCAACGAGACCATCATGAACGTTGCCCTGCAGCGGCTCATGGTGGACCTGCGAGTGGACGCCCCCACGGTGCAATGGCTTTCCACGGGCTTCATGCTGACCATGGCGGTGGTGATCCCCACCACCGGATTCATCCTGCAGCGGCTCTCCACGCGCGCCGTCTTCCTGCTGGCCATGGGCCTCTTCGCCGGCGGAACCGCACTCGCCGCTGCCGCGCCCGGCTTCGAAGTCCTCCTGCTGGCGCGAATCGTCCAGGCCGGCGGCACCGCCATCATGCTTCCTCTGCTGATGACCACCATCCTGACCCTGGTTCCGCTGGCACGCCGCGGGGCTGTCATGGGCAACGTCAGCATCGCCATCTCCGTGGCGCCGGCCATGGGTCCCACGGTTTCAGGCCTGATCCTGGAACACTTCTCGTGGCGCTTCATGTTTGTCTTCGTCCTGCCCATCGCGCTGGCGGCGCTGGCGATCGGTGCCAGGTTCCTGACTAACGTCGGCGAAACAGAGAAATCCAAGCTCGACTTCGTGTCGGTGGTGCTGACCATCCCCGCATTTGGCGGCCTGGTATACGGCCTTAGCCAGATCGGCGGAAGCCACGGCGGCGACGGCGGAGCGAGCACGATCGCCGTGGCGGCCCTGGTCATCGGCGTAGCCGGACTCGTCGCGTTCGTGCTGCGCCAGCTCCAGCTGCAGAAGTCCGAAGCCCCGCTGCTGGACCTGAGGGCGTTCAACTTCCGCATGTTCACGGTGTCCGTGCTGCTCATGGTGGTGGCCATGGTGGCGCTGTTTGGCGCCGTCATCCTGCTTCCCTTGTACCTGCAGGAAATCCGCGGGCTGAAGTCCCTCGAAACCGGCCTGGCCCTGCTGCCCGGCGGCCTCGCCATGGGCCTGCTCGGACCGGTAATCGGCCGGCTGTTCGACAAAGTGGGCCCCTTGCCGCTCACCGTGTCGGGATCGTCCCTGATGGTGCTGGCGCTGTGGCAGTTCTCGATGCTGAACGCCAGCACGCCGGTGTGGTGGATCATCGCACTGCACGTCGGCTTGAGCCTGGGGCTCGCCCTGCTGTTCACGCCGGCCTTCACCACCGGGCTGAATCCGCTGCCTCCGCACCTGTACTCGCACGGGTCCGCCATCATGAGCACCCTGCAGCAGGTTGCCGGTGCCGCCGGCACGGCGCTGCTGGTGTCCATCTTCGCCGTGGTCTCGGCAGGATCCGGGCTCGTCGCCGGGATGAACGCCGCGTTCCTGACGGCCACCATCATCGCAGTAGCCGCCGTCGTTCTGTCCGCCATGATGCGCAAGACGTCCGGCGCCGCATCAGGAGCAGCGGCCCACTAAACGCGAACGGGCACTTAAGCCCCTCCCGCTGAGCGCGAACCGGCAGATAATGCCCGCAAATCCTCATTTTGAGGGCATTATCTGCCCGTTCGCGCCGTGGTAGGGGGCAGGCTCAGCCGGCGAAGAAGTCGCTGAGTTCCGTGATGAGCTTGTCCGGTGCGCGGTTGACGCCGTCGTGCCCGAAGCCCGGCAGGATGGTGTAGCTGGAGCCGGACAGGACGTCGTGGATCTGGCCGCAGGCCACGCCGAAATAGGCAGGGCTCTTCTCGCCCACAATGATGAGCGTCTCCAGCGGCAGTTCCAGGAACGGCTCCGCCGGCATGTCCGCGGCGATGATGGCCTTGATCTCACGGACGCCGGTGCGCATCATCTCGCGCTGCTGCTTGCCGACCGACGTGCCGGCCGTGAGCTTGTTGGCCAGGGTCAGCATGGACAGCGGCATGCGCGACGAGAACGCTCCGCCGGCCTCAAGCCCCCGCTGCAAGACGGCGAGGGCGCGGTCGTCGTCTCCGGCCGCCGTCGCGCGCTCATATTCTGTGGTCCAGTCAGCCTTGACGCTGTGGTTGACGGAAACGGCGGGGTCATAGACGGCGAGCCGCTCCACGGGGAGGGTCCGTGCCGCGTGAATCGCCACGGCGCCGCCGAAACTGTGGCCGAAAACGTCCGTGCTGGACGTGTGCTTCATCACCGCATCGAGGTCTCGGATGTCGACGTCCAGCGTGTAATCCGCGGGCTGCTCGGACGATTCGCCGCGGCCCCGGCGGTTGAAGGTGTGGACCGGGCGGCCCAGTTCGGCGCTGAGCTTCTGGGCGAAGCGGGTGTAGTCGGCGGCCGTCACCATGGAGGCCGTGACGACGACGACGCCGGAACCCGCCGATGCGAGCTCCGCGCCCGTGGTGAACAGCTCAAGTTTGCCGTCGTCGGGTGTGCTGATGATCTCGCGCGTCATGCTCCGAGCCTAGCCGAGGCCGGGCCCCGCTGACAGCCCGGCCCGCCTGAGCGCCGGCCCGGTGGTGACCCGATGCCCGGCGGCTGCATGCTTAGCGACGCAGCCTGCCGTCGGTGCCGTCAAGGAAGCGCGCCATCCTGATGGCCAGGCGCTTCCCGGGACGGATGGGGCCCTCGTGCAGCTGGCCCGGAACCACGCCGAACTCGATCGCCGGAACTGCCGCGGCCAGCTGGCGCCCCATGTCGGCAAAATATCCTGGGCTCCAGCCGCCGCTGAGCATGAGCGTGGGTGTGGACACTCCCACGAAATCGTCCGGGCGGGCGTCGGTGTCCAGCACGGCCCGCATTTCCCTGACGGCAGTCGGCAGCAGCTCCCGCATCTCGGCGCCGAGGCTGGTCCGCGCGGACAGGATGCTCAGCATCCGGAGTGCCCCGAGCGGCAGGTGGGAGACCGGCCCCGCGGTCTCCAGGCCGTGCACCAGAAGTGCCCAGGCGTGGTCCAGCTGCCCCGCCGTCATGGCCTGCTCCAGCTCCGGACGCCAGCGGTGGCCCAGGTTTCCGGACAGCGACACCGCGGCGTCATAGGTCACGAGCCGCCGGAACGGAATGCCGCGCGCCGCCTGAAGAGCCACAAAGCCGCCGTAGCTGTGGGCCACCACGTCCTCTGATCCCGTCGCCCGCATGACGGCCGCGAGGTCGCTGATCTCGGTGGCCAACGAGTAGCCGTCCGGCTGCTGCGCAGACCCGGCCCTGCCCCGGCGGTTGTAGCAGTGCACCGGCCGGCTCAGCAGGAGGCTCAGGTTGCGGGCGAACGGACGGTACAGTGCGTCGGTCACCAGCGTTCCATGAACTACGACGACGCCGGGCGCCGCCGGCGCTGGCGGGTCACCGGCGGCGGGGGAGCTGCCGTGCGTTGCCGCGAGGCCCGCAGGCCGGAAGGAATGCACCTCAAGCTGGCCGCCGCCGTCGTCCGCCTTAACCGTCCACGTCTCCACAGCGAGAGTCTATGCCCCGCTCCTGACAGGAATCCGGCAGCGGCCGCCGGCGCATCGGCGGCCCCGAAAGCCGGGTACGCGAAGTCCCGGTAAACTTGATGATTGTGACTTCCCAAAACACCCCTGCCCCCAAGAATGCCCCAGAGCCGGTCGACGCCAGCGAACAGATGCGCATCCGCATGGAAAAGCGCGCCAAGCTGATTGAACGCGGGGCCGAGGCATATCCGGTGGGTGTTGAGCGCACGCATTCACTCAGCGAGATCCGGGAAAAATACTCGCACTTGGAAGCCGACGAGACCACCGGGGACGTCGTCGGAATCACCGGACGCGTGGTGTTTGTCCGGAACACCGGCAAGCTCTGCTTCGCCACGCTGCAGGAAGGCGGCGTGGACGGTAAGGGCACTCGGCTGCAGGCCATGCTCAGCCTCGCCAACGTCGGCGAAGAGGCGCTCGCGGACTGGAAGGCCCTGGTGGACCTGGGCGACCACGTCTTCATCAAGGGCGAGGTCATCTCCTCCCGCCGCGGCGAGCTCTCCGTCATGGCGGAGTCCTGGTCCATGGCGTCCAAGGCACTGCGCCCGCTGCCGGTGCTGCACGCGGGGCTGAACGAGGAAACCCGCGTCCGCCAGCGCTACGTGGACCTGATGGTCCGCGATGAGGCACGCGAGATGGTCTACACCCGCGCGGCCATCACCCGCTCCATCCGTGAAAGCCTGTACCGCCACAACTACGTGGAGGTGGAGACCCCCATCCTCCAGCTGGTCCACGGCGGCGCCCTGGCGCGGCCGTTTGAAACGCACATGAACGCGTTCGACCAGAAAATGACCCTCCGCATCGCCACCGAGCTCTACCTCAAGCGCGCAGTGGTGGGCGGCATCGACCGGGTCTACGACATGGGCCGCGTATTCCGCAACGAGGGCGTGGACTCAACCCACAGCCCCGAATTCACCACCCTCGAATGCTACGAGGCCTGGGCTGACCAGTTCGTCATGGCAGACCGCATCAAAGAGATCATCCTCGACGCCGCGGACGCCGTGGGCGCCGGACGCACCCTGCAGACCGATGCCGGCGAGATCAACCTCGACGGCGACTGGGCCTGGCTGGCCGTGTACCCGGGCCTTTCCGAAGCCGTCGGCCAGGAGATCACCCCGGACACCCCGCTGGAGGAACTTCGCGCGGTGGCGGAGAAGCACGACGTCAAGGTGGACCCGAAGTGGGACGCCGAGAAGCTGGCCGTGGAGCTGTTCGGCGAGATCGTGGAGCCCACGCTGCTGAACCCCACGTTCGTGTACGACTACCCACCGTCGGCCCAGCCGCTGGCCCGCCCGCACCGCGAGGACGGCCGCCTCATCGAGGCCTGGGACCTCATCATCGGCGGCATGGAGCGCGGCACCGCCTTCTCCGAACTCATCGACCCCGTCATCCAGCGGGAACGGCTCACCGAGCAGTCCCGGCACGCGGCCGCCGGCGACGTCGAGGCAATGCAGCTGGACGAGGACTTCCTCCGTGCCCTCGAGTACGGGGCGCCGCCCATGGGCGGCATCGGCCTCGGCATCGACCGCCTCGTGATGCTGTTCACCGGCGCCGGCATCCGCGAGACCATCCTCTTCCCGCTGCTGAAGCCCGAGGGGCACTGACCGTGGACTACGTAGCCGTACTGCTGCCCTCGCTCGTGGTGGGCCTGCTTTTCTGGTTCGCCATGAAGTCGATCTTTAACGCTGACAAGTCCGAGCGCCAGGCCGAGGCCCGTGCGCAGGCCGAAGCCGACGCGCGGGCAGCCGCCGGCGCTTCCGGGCCCGCCGGGCCTGCCGCCGGGCCGACGAGTGCCGGGCCGGCGGCTGCCGGACCCCGGCCGGGTCCGGCCACGGACGCTCCTTCCGAGCCAACGGCTGAATCAGACAATTAGCAGGCAACATTCTTTCCGGGTGCTTTCCACAGGGAACCATTGCGCGTTTTGACGCGTTGCCTTAATGCGGGAGATACTTCAATAGTTACATCCTGCTTTTCTGGATTCAGGACCCTTTCCAAAAGAGAGAATTTTCATGGCACAGAAAGTTAATATCGTCCTCGTGGACGATCTGGATGGGGGATCGGCGGACGAAACTGTCCGCTTTGGGCTGGATGGTGTGAGTTACGAAATTGACTTGTCATCCGCCAATGCTTCAGAACTGCGGTCCGCGCTGGAACGCTTTGTTTCCGCTGGCCGCAAAACGTCCAGCGGCCGCCCTGCCCGCACCAAGGCATCGGGCGGACGCAACCAGGACTCGGCGCAGATACGGCAGTGGGCACGGGACCACGGATACACGGTTAATAGCCGCGGCCGCATCCAGGCTGAAATTCAGGAAGCCTACCAAAAGGCAAATTCCTAGTCCGCTGGGACTCTGAGCATAAGAACGGCGCCTCCGGTGTTTACCGGGGGCGCCATCCTTTAAGCCCGAGGTTCTTTCCCGCCGCCATAATCGGCCGCCGTCCCCTCTTGGCGGAATCATCTGCCGGGCGGAGTAATCCGCCAGCTCGCGAATACCGGATCTTCATCATCGGGCATATCCGTAAATGTGACGAAGCCATCAGCTGTTATTCCGGGCCGGTATTGCCGCCGAAGGGAACGCAATGCGCGGGCGGGCGGCGCGGGGCAGCGAGGACGCCCGAGGAGACGTTTTGGGCGGCGCACGGCCGGTTCCGGCGGCCGGCTGCGGAGTCGGCGCAAGCGTCACGGTTTCCCCTGTGGCGAACAAGCTCCCCAAGTCTGGATCTCCCACGTAGCATCAAAGTACGTCGTAGCTAGGAGTGTGGCGAAATGTTTGAGCGATTTACGGACCGTGCCCGTCGCGTAGTTGTGCTTGCCCAAGAAGAGGCACGCATGCTGAACCACAATTACATTGGTACCGAACACATCCTCTTGGGTCTGATCCATGAGGGTGAGGGTGTTGCCGCCAAAGCTCTTGAGTCCTTGAGCATTTCGCTCGACGGCGTCCGCGAGCAGGTACAGGAGATCATCGGCCAGGGCCAGCAGGCGCCCTCCGGCCATATCCCCTTCACCCCGCGTGCAAAGAAGGTGCTGGAGCTGTCGCTGCGTGAGGCCCTGCAGCTGGGCCACAACTACATCGGCACGGAGCACATCCTGCTGGGACTCATCCGCGAGGGTGAGGGTGTTGCGGCGCAGGTGCTGGTCAAGCTCGGTGCGGACCTCAACCGTGTCCGCCAGCAGGTCATTCAGCTGCTTTCCGGCTACCAGGGCAAGGAAACCACCGGCGCAGGCGTCGGCCCCGGACAGGCTGAAGGCACACCTGCCGGCTCGGTTGTCCTGGACCAGTTCGGCCGGAACCTGACGCAGGCTGCCCGCGAGAACAAGCTGGACCCCGTCATCGGGCGCGAATCCGAAATGGAACGCGTCATGCAGGTCCTTTCCCGCCGCACCAAGAACAACCCGGTGCTTATCGGCGAGCCCGGCGTCGGCAAGACCGCCGTCGTCGAAGGCCTGGCCCAGGCGATCGTCCGCGGCGACGTCCCGGAGACCATCAAGGACAAGCAGCTGTACACGCTGGACCTCGGGTCCCTCGTGGCCGGCTCCCGCTACCGCGGCGACTTCGAAGAGCGCCTGAAGAAGGTCCTCAAGGAGATCCGCACCCGCGGCGACATCATCCTCTTCATCGATGAAATCCACACCCTTGTGGGTGCCGGTGCCGCGGAAGGCGCCATCGATGCGGCCTCGATCCTGAAGCCCATGCTGGCCCGCGGTGAGCTGCAGACCATCGGCGCCACCACGCTGGATGAGTACCGCAAGCACATCGAGAAGGATGCTGCACTAGAGCGCCGCTTCCAGCCCATCCAGGTGAAGGAGCCTTCGGTGGCGCACGCGATCGAGATCCTCAAGGGGCTGCGCGACCGCTACGAGGCGCACCACCGGGTCACCATTACCGACGGCGCCCTCGCCTCGGCAGCGAACCTCTCCGAGCGCTACATTTCGGACCGCTTCCTGCCGGACAAGGCGATCGACCTCATCGACGAAGCCGGTGCCCGGCTCCGCATCCGCCGCATGACAGCTCCCCCGGAGCTGAAGGAGATGGACGAACGCATCTCCGAGCTGAAGATGGAGAAGGAGTCCGCGATTGACGCGCAGGACTTCGAGGGTGCTGCTGCGCTGCGTGACAAGGAGCAGAAGCTCATCACGGAGCGTTCGGAGAAGGAACGCCACTGGAAGACCGGCGGCATGGACGACATCTCCGAGGTGGACGAGGACCTAATTGCCGAAGTCCTCGCCAACTCGACGGGCATCCCGGTGTTCAAGCTGACCGAGGAAGAGTCCTCGCGACTGCTGAAGATGGAAGACGAACTGCACAAGCGCGTCGTCGGCCAGAACGAGGCCATCAGGGCCCTGTCCCAGGCCATCCGCCGCACCCGCGCAGGACTGAAGGACCCGAAGCGCCCCGGCGGTTCGTTCATCTTCGCCGGCCCCACGGGAGTCGGCAAGACCGAGCTCGCCAAGGCCCTCGCCGAATTCCTGTTCGGTGAAGAAGACGCCCTGATCACCCTGGACATGTCCGAATACTCGGAGAAGCACACGGTGTCGCGGCTCTTCGGTGCCCCTCCGGGCTACGTGGGCTACGAAGAGGGCGGGCAGCTGACCGAGAAGGTCCGCCGCCGTCCGTTCTCCGTGGTCCTGTTCGACGAAGTTGAAAAGGCCCACGCGGACCTCTTCAACTCACTGCTCCAGATCCTGGAAGACGGCCGGCTGACCGACTCCCAGGGCCGCGTGGTGGACTTCAAGAACACCGTGATCATCATGACCACCAACCTGGGTACCCGGGACATCTCCAAGAGCGTTGCCACCGGCTTCCAGTCCGGCACCGACACCCAGACCGGTTACAACCGGATGCGGGCCCGGGTCACGGAGGAGCTCAAGCAGCACTTCCGCCCCGAGTTCCTGAACCGTGTTGACGACGTCGTGGTGTTCCCGCAGCTGACGCAGGACGAGATCATCGAGATCGTGGACATGTTCGTGACGCGCCTGGAGAAGCGCCTCAAGGACAAGGACATGGGCATCGAGCTGACCAAGGCCGCCAAGGTCCTCCTGGCCACCCGCGGTTACGATCCCGCCATGGGTGCCCGGCCGCTGCGCCGCACCATCCAGCGCGAGATCGAGGACCAGCTCTCGGAGAAGATCCTGTTCGGCGAGCTGCACTCCGGTGACATCGTGGTGGTGGATGTGGACGGCGAAGGCGACGACGCCAAGTTCACCTTCGCCGGCAACGCCAAGCCGCGCATTCCGGAAATCGCCCCGAGCGCCTAGGCTCGAACCGCACTCCAGCGACCAGGAAGCCCCGCCCGCCCCGCAAGGGAGCAGGCGGGGCTTCTGCGTTGCCCGCCCCCATCCCCCATAACCGGCCTTCGCCCGTTTGGCCGGCCCTGACCCTCTCAACCGGCCCTGACCCCCTTAACCGGCCCCGGGCGCGGCCGGTCTTGCGGGGCAGGGCCGGTCGCGTTGCTGTGGGAGGTCGATCCTGCGGGGCAGAAGCAGGCCCGCCGCATCACCCGCAGCGCCAAGGGCGAGGCCGGTGCCGCGTTCGCGGCCAACGGCGACGTCTACTTCACGTCCGCCCGCCCCGACCCGGAGAACACCGGAAACGCTGACAGTGACAGCGATTCCGTGACTGCCCTTTGGCTGCTGCCGGCCGACGGCGGGGAGGCCCGGGTGGTGCTGTCGAGGCCCGGCGGAGTGGAAAAGGTGATGACGGCGAGGGACGCGGACGCGGCCTTCGTGGTTGCCGCCGTCCTCGCGGGTTCCACGGACGAAGACACCGACGCCGAACGCCGCAAGAGCCGCAAGGACAACAAGGTGGCGGCCATCCTGCACAGCGGATACCCCGTCCGGTACTGGGACGCTGACCTCGGCCCCGCCCAGCCGCGGCTGTTCGCCGTGGAACCCGGGCCGGAGAAGGAACCCGGCAAACCCGGCACTGTGGACAGCGCCGCGCCGCTGAAGCTCAGGAACCTCACGCCAGCGGCGGGATCCAGGCTCCGTGAGGCCGAGTCGGTCGTCAGCCCGGACGGAAAAACCATCTATACGAGCTTCGCCAAGCCGTTGGCCAAAGCGGACCTGCGCTCCGTCCTCGTCGCGGTGGACGTCGCCACCGGCACGCAGCGGGTCCTCCTCGACCGCGAAGGGATGAGCTACTTCCCGGGGCCCGTCAGCCCGGACGGGAGGTTCCTGGCCGTCGTCAGCGAAAGCGACACCACGCCGCAGGAGGCCCCGCAGGTCAAGCTCCATCTTCTCGACGTTTCCGGCCCGGCCGGTGTGGAGGACCTCACGCCCCTGGCTCACGACTGGGACCGCTGGGCGCACCCCCAGTCCTGGCTCCCGGACAGCTCGGCCCTCCTGGTCACGGCGGACGACGACGGCGCGTCGCCCGTTTTCAGCGTCACCGCTGCGGCAGGAGCCGCGCAGGGGAGCGTCGCCCGGGTGACGCCGGACGCTGCGGCCTACACCGACGTCGTGGTTTCACCGGACGGCGCGGGCGCCTATGCGCTCCGCAGCTCCTACGAATTCCCGACGGAGCCCGTGCGCATCGATCTGGCCACCGGGGACGTCACCAGATTGCCGGGGCCGGCTGAGCGCCCGCAGTTTGCGGGTTCGCTGAAACGGGTCGAGACGACGGCGGCCGACGGCGCGCGCGTTCCCGCCTACCTGGCGCTGCCGGCAGGGGCTTCGGCGGACAGCCCCGCCCCGCTGCTGCTGTGGATCCACGGCGGGCCGCTGGGGTCCTGGAACGCGTGGACCTGGCGCTGGAACCCCTGGCTGCTGACGGCCAAGGGCTACGCCGTCCTGTTGCCGGACCCTGCCCTGTCCACGGGCTACGGCCAGTCGTACATCCAGCGGGGCTGGGGCAGCTGGGGCAAGGCGCCCTACACGGACCTGATGGCGGTCACGGACTCGGTGGTGCAGCGGCCGGACATTGACGAAAGCCGGACGGCCGCGATGGGCGGGTCCTTCGGCGGTTACATGGCCAACTGGGTGGCCGGCCAGACGGACCGGTTCAAAGCGATCGTGACGCATGCCAGCCTCTGGGCACTGGACCAGTTCGGACCCACAACGGACGCGTCCCAGTACTGGCTCAAGGAAATGACGGCGGAGATGGAGCTGGAGAACTCACCGCACCTCCACGTGGAGAACATCCGGACGCCCATGCTGGTGATCCACGGCGACAAGGACTACCGCGTGCCCATCGGCGAAGGCCTGCGGCTCTGGTACGAACTGCTCTCCAAATCCCAGCTCGCCGCCGACGAGAACGGCCAGACCTGCCACCGGTTCCTGTTCTACCCGGACGAGAACCACTGGATCCTGCAGCCGCAGCACGCCAAGGTCTGGTACGGCGTAGTGGAGCACTTCCTCGCCAGGAACGTCCTGGGCAAGGAGCTGCCGCTACCCCCCGAACTCGGCCTCTAAACCACCCCCGCCACCTCCTGCTACCCAACCGTGGTCACCTCCGGCTCGCCGTCCGTGGTCACCTCCGCAGCGACCGGACAGCCATTTGCCGGCGCCTCGCTCGTTCCTCGCTTAGACGGCGCCTACACAAGTGCCTGATCAGGTCGCCGCTCAAGCGCACGTCGCCAAACGCCGGGAAGGGTTGGGGCCGGACCGGCCAAGGACCCAAGGTGCGGTACGGCACGAGGCGAAGGAGGCTGGGGCATTTACGTAGCGTGCGTCTAAGCGAGGAACGAGCGAGCACGCGGTAAATGTCGCAGTCTCCGAGCCGGAGGTGAGTCGGAGGTGAGGCGGCGGAGGTGAGCGGGGAGGAGGGTGCGGCGGTCGCCGTAAGATGGGGGCTGTGACTGACGCCTTCTCTATTCGCCCCGCCCGCACCAGTGACGTGGCTGCCATCAAGAGACTCGTGGCGCCCCTGGCCGACCAACGGATCCTGATGGCCAAGGAGACGGTGGCGTATTACGAGAGCCTGCAGGAGTTCCGGATCGCGGAGTCGGCTGACGGAGAGGTGATCGGCTGCGGCGCCCTTCACGTCATGTGGGAGGACCTCGCGGAGGTCCGCACGCTGGCAGCCTCGGATGCCTGGCGGGGGAAGGGCGTGGGCCACGTCCTCGTCGAGAGCCTGCTGGAGGAAGCCGTGGCGCTCGGTGTCTCGCGGGTGTTCTGCCTGACGTTCGAGGTGGACTTCTTCAAGCGGCACGGCTTCGAAGTGATGGCCGACCAGTCGGCGCTGGACCCCCAGGTGTACTCCGAACTGCTCCGCTCGCATGACGAGGGCGTGGCCGAATTCCTGGATCTGGCCCGGGTTAAGCCGAACACGCTCGGCAACACCCGGATGATCAAGACCCTCTAGGAATCTCCCCGGCCTCCGGGTGGCCTTCCGGATAGATGCTGCGGGTCTCGGACCGCTGCCCGCGCCTCCACTCCGGAGGGTGGAGCCTCGGCAGGATCTTGGCGACGGCAAGCGCCGCGTACATCACCGTGTTCACGGCGACGAACGCAGCCATCATGGCGAACCAGTCCGAATAGAGAAGCGGCTCCGGCAGGAGCAGCCCCGCAGGGGTCGGGCCGAATCCAGTCATCACCGCTCAGCCCACCTTCGCCGGGGCCGAGACATCCTGCGCCGGTAGGGACGGCCCCTGGCGTGTGATGTGCTTCCAGCTGGCCTGCCGGCCCAGGGAAATGTCAATGATGCCCTTGACGTAGGCAACGTTGAGGAACATGTCGAACACCAGCTCGGGGAAGACGGTGAGGGCCAGGAGCCGCGCCCGCCAGCCCCCGGGCCACGCGGTGATCACCCGCTCGGCTGAGAACAGCACGCCCAGCCCCAGCCAGAACGGGAACCAGATCCAGGTGTCCTGGGCGAGTGCCATCAGGGCTATGAGCAGCAGGTACGAACTCAGGGCGATGACGCCGTAGCCCAGGCAGAACTGCTGGGCCCAGTACCGTGCCGTCTGCGGAGTGAACCCGTACGCGCCGAGGTTCTCCAATGCACCACGCTGCCACCGGAGGCGCTGGGCCCACAGCGTGCGCCAGGTGGGCATGAGCTCCGTGACTACCGTGCACTCCGCGGGAGACACCATGAGCGCGCCGAGGGACTTCAAAGCGATGGTCAGCTCGTTGTCTTCGGTCAGTGCGGCAGTGTCGTAGACGTCGCCGTGAACGCCCGGCAGGGAAGGGCCGCGGTATTCGGCCACAGCCCGCAGCGCCGCCGGCCGGAATATGGAGGCCGTCCCCGTCAGCACAAAGACCCTGCCCCGCCGGCGACGCATGTCCCGGGCATACCTGATGTACTCATTGCGCTGGAACTGGCCGATCAGCCCGTGCCCCTGTTCCCCGTAAAACAGGCCGCCGAGTGCCATCAGGGCACGGTCCCTCGTGAATCGCCCGGCCGCGGCCGCCAGGAAACCGTCGTCGAGCACGGTGTCGGCGTCCATGGCCATGACAAGGTCGTTGTCGCCCTGCCGGGGGAGGAGTTGTTTCAGGGCTTGGTTCAGGGCGCCGGCCTTCTTCTGCGTATTGCCCTCCGATTCGAAGACTTCGACTCCGGCCCGGCGGGCCACTTCCGCGGTTGCGTCGGTGCAGTTGTCCGCGACGACGATCACCCGGTCCGGCGGCCGTGATTGCGTCAGGAGCGACGACAGCGTTGACGGCAGCGAAACGGCCTCATTGTGGGCCGGAATGAGCACGCTCACGGTCAGCGGGCCGGCGTAGGCACCCCGCGTTGCCGCCATCACCAGCCGCGGAGCCAGCGGCTGGGCGGGGCTTGCCGAGCGCCGCGCACGGGTGGCCACCAGCCGCTCTGTGAGCGCCACCCCGGCAATCAGCAGAAGCGCGACGGCGATCGCCGCCGCCAACAGCCACGCCGACGGCGCATCGGCCACGTAGAGGACGCTCCACAGCCCGAGGATGATCCCCCGGCTGGGGGAGTGGGCGGTCACCGGAACCTCTGTGGAGACCATGAGCCACAGCAGCGCGGCGGTGCCGACGGCGAAGGCGGCGATCAGCAGGGCGGCGGCCCCCTGAAAGGGACGTTTCGAGTTCATTGAGGGTACCCCCGCTACGCGGATTTGCCGGTCCAGTGACCGTCTATCGACGCCATAGTGCCAGCGGTAGTGCGGATTTCCCGCTGGAACGAATCAAGATCCGCTCAACGTTCCCTCAACAGGATCTTTCTTTTTGTACATTTGCTGGATAAACTTTCGGGAACGCCGGAAGGGACAGTCATTGGGGGCTGTCCCTTCCGCTGTTCCCGCGCTGTTGCAGCGACTGCCCGCCGGGGTTTCCGCACATGGCGGTCACCAGAGCTACCGAAGGCCGGGTCCCGGTAGTAGGGTCAAATCACATCTTGACCGATGTCAATATCGAAGTACCGAGAGCCCAGGAGCCCGGCCGTGAAAAAGCTCATCAATGACCCCCGCGCTGTGGTGGACGAATCAGTGGAAGGATTTGGGCTCGCCCATGCCGACCTCGTGACAGTCAACGCAGATCCGAAGTTCGTTACCCGCCGGGATGCCCCCGTGGCGGGGAAAGTAGGCCTGGTATCCGGCGGCGGCAGCGGGCATGAGCCCCTCCACGCCGGATTCGTCGGGTTGGGAATGCTCGACGCCGCTGTGCCCGGCGCCGTCTTCACGTCACCCACCCCGGACCAGATCATCCCGGCCACACTCGCCGTCAACTCCGGCGCAGGAGTGGTCCACATCGTCAAGAACTACACCGGCGACGTCCTCAATTTCGAGACGGCCGCGGAGATGGCACAGGCAGAGGGCGTGGAGGTTCGCACGGTACTGGTCAATGATGACGTCGCCGTTGAGGACTCCCTCTACACTGCCGGTCGCCGGGGCGTTGGCGGCACGGTCCTGGTCGAGAAGATTGCCGGCGCCGCGGCTGAGCGGGGCGATGACCTCGATGCCGTTGCGGCCATCGGGGACCGGGTGAATCAGAATGTGCGGACCATGGGTGTCGCGCTCTCCGCATGCACCGTCCCGCATGCGGGCTCGCCGAGTTTCGACCTCAAGGACGACGAGATCGAGATCGGCATCGGAATCCACGGTGAGCCAGGGCGGCACCGGATCGCCATGGAGGGAGCCGACGGCATCACCGACCGCCTGCTCGAACCCATACTCGGCGATCTCGGGGTGGCCTCCGGAGACAAGGTCCTTCTGTTCGTCAACGGCATGGGCGGGACGCCGCTGAGCGAGCTCTACATTGTCTATCGTCGGGCCGCGCAGGTCCTGTCGGACCGGGGAGCCACCGTGGAGCGCTCCCTCGTCGGGAACTACATCACAGCACTGGAAATGCAGGGCTGCTCCATCTCGGTACTCCGGCTCGATGACGAACTGACTGCCCTCTGGGATGCCCCCGTGCACACCCCCGCCCTGCGCTGGGGCGTGTAGCCGTGGGGCTGGACGTCAACTGGGCCGTGAAATGGCTGACGCTCTCCGCTCAGGCGATGGCGGAGCACAGGGTGGAACTCATTGAACTGGACAGGGCCATCGGCGACTCGGATCACGGGGAGAACATGGATCGCGGCTTCCAAGCGGTCTTGGACAAGCTGGCAGAATCCCCGCCGGAAACCCCGGGGGCTGCGCTCAAGCTGACGGCCATGGCGTTGATGTCCAAGGTGGGCGGGGCCGCCGGTCCGCTCTACGGCACGGCGTTCCTGCGGGCCGGCACCGCGCTTGGCGACGCCGCCTACATCGATGCCGCGGCGCTCGCCGCGGCGCTGGGCGCCGCACGGGACGGCATCGTGGCCCGGGGCAAGGCGGAGTCCGGCGACAAGACCATGGTCGATGCCTGGACTCCCGCCGTCGAAGCCGCCGCCGCAGCGGCCGCCGACGGCGACACCCTTGCCGTGCTGATTGCCGCGGCGGAAGCCGCAGAAGCAGGGGCCGTGGCCACCGATCCCCTCGTGGCACGCAAGGGCAGGGCCAGCTACCTTGGCGAGCGAAGCGCCGGCCACCGCGATCCCGGGGCCGCCTCGAGCGCTCTGATCCTGCGTGCCGCAGCGGGGGCCGCCGCGTGACAGTGCGCATCGTTGTGGTTTCCCATAGTGAAAAGATCGCCGACGGCGCCGTGGAACTGGCAGCGCAGATGGCGCCGGACGTGATGATGGTTCCGGCCGGCGGAACCTCCGACGGCCGGATCGGCACCAGCCTTGAAAAGGTGATGTCCGCCCTGGAACTCGCCGCCGGCGGCGAGGGCATTGTGGTGCTCACAGACCTCGGATCGGCCGTCATGACCGCCGAGTCGGCGCTGGAATTCGCGGAAGCGCCGGATACGGTGCTGCTCGCCGACGCGCCCATTGTGGAAGGCCTCGTGGCGGCGGCCGTGGCAGCCCAGGGCGGCGCCAGCGTCCACGCGGTCAAACGGGCAGCGGAGGCAACCCACGGCTACCCCGCGTCGCGGCCCAAGGACGAGGAACATGTTCCCTCCGCCGCGCACGTTGCCGCAGGGGCCGCGCACGCCGGAGAAGCCCGCACCGGCGTCCCGCAGCCAGGAGTTTCCGTAGCTGCGCCGGCTCCCGCCGTTCCGGACGCGAGCGGCGACTTTGAGCTCGTCAACCTGGCCGGCATGCACGCCCGGCCAGCGGCAAAGATCGCCGGCGGCCTTGCCGCGCTCGACGCCGAGGTGACGGTTAACGGCGTCGACGGCGCCTCCATGACGGGGCTCATGACGCTGGGGGCAGGCAAAGGTTCGGTGCTCCATGTGGAAGCGTCCGGCCCGGACGCGGAACGCGCCGTGGCCTATGTGGAGGGCCTGGTCAAGGCAGGTTTCGGAGAACCCTGAAGCCCTTCGTGAACGGTCCCGGTGGCCCAACAGCCATGCGTCCCACCAGCTGAAGGGGCCCGGCAGCCTAGCGGTCCTGGCGGAGCCCGGCCTCATCCAACACCACGGAAGCGGAGATAAACCGCCCGCACGGTTCGCCGAACGGGTAGTCGCCCCGCGGAGTGAAGCGCAGGGTGCGCGCGGGCAGGGGGCTGCCGTCGATGGAGGTTCCCGTGGCCGTGACGTCTATCGGCGACTCCGTCAGGACGTCCAGCATGAGCATGCCCCGCTTGGTGCCGTCCGGCGAGGCCGTGGCTGAGCACGGGCGGTCCGGTCCGCGGCCGTCCTGCTCCGGAACATCTGGGCCTGGAAAGCCGCGCCTCGGAACATCGGGCGGCACGGCGGGCTCGCAGCCCAGGTCCACGGAAATGCTGCCGGCCACCAGCGTCAGGTCATTCTCCCGGCACACTCCCTCCTGGCAGGCCTTGACGTGGAGGGCCTTCACCGCAGGGGCGTAGCTTGCCGCCACCGTGACCGACACGCCTGAGGCCTGGGCGATCGCGGGACAGGCCACCTCGAACATGTGGCATCCGGAGACGAGTACGGTCGTCGCAACTGTGGCCAGAAGTACCCCTGCCTTGCCCATACTTCAGCGTAAATCCGGCTCAGTGCCGCGCGGACCCGGAGGCGGAAACTGGTGCAGACATCGTTACCCCTGCCACTGGAACGACTGCCAATTCGAGATCAAAGGGCGGCCCCCACAAGCCCCGGCCGGGGCCCGTCCGCCAGATGTGCAGCTACGCGGGCAGCCTGTACCCGCCCTGATGCTGCTCGGCGAGGCCGTCCGCCAGAAGCCCTGCCAGCGCCCGCTCCAGCTGCTCGGGAGGGCAGTTCAGGCGGTGCAGCGCGGCGAGCGGGACGCCGATGCCGGCCGCCTCGAAGCCGAGGTCCGCCGGCGCCTGCTGGAACATCTCCGCCGGCACCGGCGCGTCGGCCAGCCGCAGGACGGCCATCACGCCGCCGCGGACCTGGCGGTCAGTGCCGTGCCAGGCCTGGCCCTTGGGCGTGTACGACGGCGGCGGCTCGCCCGCCGCCAGCCAGGCGCACCGCTCGCGTACCGGACATGCGGCGCACTTGGGGGCACGCGCTGTGCAGACCAGCGCCCCCAGTTCCATGACTGAGGCGTTCCAACGGACGGAACTGCCGACGTCGTCCGGCAACAGTGCGGCGGCCAGCCGCATTTCCGCAGACGTCAGCGCCGGAGCGGGCAGTGCGCTGCCCGAAAAGAGCCGCGCGTGGACGCGCCGGATGTTGGTGTCCACCACTGTTTCGCGCCGCCCGAAGGCAAAGGCGGCGACGGCGGCCGCGGTGTAACCGCCCACGCCCGGGAGGCTGAGCAGCTCGGCGTAGCCCCCGGGAACCTCCCCGCCGTGGTCCTGAACGATCGCAGTGGCCGCGCCGTGCAACCGGAGGGCACGCCGGGGGTAGCCGAGGCGGCCCCACGCGCGGACCGCTTCACCTGCCGGTTCTCCGGCCAGGTCAGCGGGTTCGGGCCAGCGCCGCAGCCACTCTTCCCAGACCGGGAGCACCCGCACTACGGGGGTCTGCTGGAGCATTATTTCGCTCACCAGCACACCCCACGGAGAGCAGTCGGGCGATCTCCAGGGCAGGTCGCGGGCTTCGTCCCCGAACCAGTTCTCCAGGGCGCGGTGGATCGCCGGCAGCCCTAGTCCGGCAGGGGCGTCCGTGGACGCGGGGGAGGAAACGGTTTTGGTTTTGATGCCAACACTCTAGTTGAAATCCGGTCCGGCCATGCCGGGGCCCGGATTGTCAGCTGGCTTCCTGATGTATGTCCGGTTCCATTCCGTTGGGCCGAGTTCCGTTGGGCCGTGCGGGCAGGCGTTTCACATGGCCGTGAAGCGTCTCGCCTCCCCGGCCGTTGGCGGCCGGCACCGCAAGCGCGACCACAAAGCTGGCACCGTCCGGATCCGCGCAGCGGATGGTCAGGCTCCGCGTTCCCTCGGGAATCGACGGAGCAAAGAACTGCAGCTGACGGGCGCCAATGGTGGCAACCTGATCCAGCCGGTACTCCGTGCCGAAGTGATCGTAGATGGCAATTTCCGGGGTGTTGGGCTCCGAGCCGTTGGTGGATGCAAGGTGCAGGTTGACCACGATGCCGGTGTTCCAAATCTCAACGGCGAGAACTGTGAACTCCGTTCCGTGGCTCTGGTGCTTTCCAAAAGTCAGCGGCAGCAGGACGCGTTCAAGGTGACCGACAGACACATGATTTTCCATCAATGGTCCTCTCCTACTAGGCCCGGTAAGTGGTAACCGGGATTCAATTTTAGTAAGCCTGCTGACAGTTGTCACGGGAAATTGAACAACGAATTGAACATGGCTGGTCCCGGGCCCGGCGTGGTGGAACCCCATAAACCCCGGCCGTTCTCTAGCCTAGGAGGATGGGTAGGCAAGACGATCCGACATCCGGCGCGGGCCGGGTTCCGGTGCAGAAATCGGCGATGAAGAAGAAACCGGCAGCAAAGGCGCCGGCCGGAAGAACAGCGGGAAAAAAGTCTGCCGGTCCGGGCTCCCGGACTGTGCGGAAGCCGAGCCCGGCAGTGTACCGGCGTCGTCGCCTGTTCGCCGGGGGAGCGCTGCTGCTGGTCCTGGGACTGATCGCCGGCGGGATTGCCACAGTGTCCGCCGCGGTCAACGCCCAGACGGAGCAGGTAGCCGCCACGGAGGGCGGAAGTACCTCGCAGCCGAGCGGCGGGCAGACTGCGGGGGCGCCGTCCGCGACCCCCTCCGCCACGCCGTCGGCCTCACCCGCCTGTGACCAGAAGCTCGTGACCGTTACTGCCGCCACGAACAAGGCTTCCTACGGCCCGGACGAAAAGCCGATATTGACCCTCAAGGTCACGAACGGCGGCAAACTGCCGTGCAAGGTGAACATCGGCACGTCGCAGATGCAGTTCCTGGTCACCAGCGGCTCGGACCGGATCTTCTCCTCCGGTGACTGCCAGGCCTCCAGCAACGACCTCGTCAAGTCCATCGCCCCGGGCAGGAGCGAGACGGCGAACTTCCCGTGGCCGCGCAGCCGCTCGGTGCAGGGCTGCGCCAAGATCGCGGAGGGGTCCGCCGCCGGCAGCGGATACTACGTGTTCATCGCCAAGCTCGGCGCCAAGGTCAGCCCGCCGGCCGTCTTCCAGCTGAGCTGACGCGGGTTTAGAGGAAGCGGTCGAGGAGGCTGGCTTCGGCCATCCGGCTGAGCCCCTCGCGCACCGTGCGGGCACGCTGGTCGCCGATGCCGTCCACGGTCATGAGGTCGTCGATGCTCGCGGCCATGAGGTGCTGCAGCCCGCCAAAGTGGTCCACGAGCCGGTCGGCCACGGCCTTCGGGACGGCCTTCAGCCCGGACAGCAGGCGGTAGCCCCGCGGCTGGACGACGGCGTCGAGCGTGTCCACTCCGCCGGCGAACCCGATGATCCCGGCGATCTTGCCGAGGTCGATCAGCTCGGTGGGGCCCAGGCTGAGCAGGGCACTGACCGCACCGTCGATGTCCTCGGGCGACGCATTCGGCCCGGCGTAGTCGCGGATGATGATGTCGCTGCCCGGCCCGCGGCCCACCGTGAGTTCGTCCAGCTGGAGGGACAGGAGCCTGCCGTCCTCGCCGAGCTCCAGCACATACTGGGAAATCTCCTCCGAGATCCGGCGCACCATTTCCTGGCGCTGCAGCGTGACGGCGACGTCGCGCACGGTCACCATGGCCTCGATTTCCAGGGCGGAGAGCGAACTCGTGACCTGGTCCAGCCGGGACCGGTAGCGTTCCAGCGTGGCGAGGGCCTGGTTGGCGCGGGCGAGAACCTTCTCGGAGCCCTCCAGCACGTGCCGCAGCCCGTTCACGTAGAGGGCGATGATCTGCATGGACTGGCTTACGGAGATCACCGGGACGCCGGTCTGGATGGCCACGCGTTCTGCGGTCCTGTGGCGGGTGCCGGATTCCTGCGTTTCGATGCTTGAATCGGGAACCAGCTGGACCGCGGCGCGGAGGATGTTCCCGGCGTCCTTGTCGCAGATGATGGCGCCGTCCATCTTGGCCAGCTCGCGCAGCCGCGTGGGGGAGAAATCGATGCCGATGTCGAAGCCGCCGGAGCAGATCGATTCGATGGTCCGGTCCGATCCCAGTACAATCAATGCGCCGGTGCGTCCGCGGAGAATGCGTTCCAGGCCGTCCCTCAGCGGGGTTCCCGGGGCCACCCTACCCAAAGTCGCTTTCAGCGATTCTTCAGGGCTGCGAGCCATAGACATTCCCTTCAAAGGTGCAGGGCGGCCCTGCAGGTATGCCGGTTTTCAGGAGTCTGCCGGCAGGATCAAAAGTACTCGGTTTCCCGCATGCACCATCCTAGACGTACATTACCCCAAGAACCGCACGGACAAGCCTCAAAGTGCCCCGTCGAACGTCTGCCGGGAAGCCCCCCGAAGTGCCTCCGGCGGCGGCCGGCGGACGGCCACTTTGGGCCCGCCTTCCGCACGGTTTCCGGCCCTGCGATAAACTTGAAGCCTTGGCTGGCGAGTCACCGCCGCCACCCGGAAGCTGAATTCTCCTGAGCCCCAGATTCATCAGGGCTTCTGACCTTTCAGGCCCCCGCACATATTTCCGAAAACCAGGATCCTCCGCGGATCGCAGCGAAAGTAGCACCGTGTCCCAAGAAGTCCTCAGCCCCGCCCGAGTCCATGAGATTCACAAGCAGGCGGGCCGACGCCGGACGTTCGCTGTCATCTCACATCCGGACGCCGGCAAGTCCACGCTCACCGAGGCCCTCGCCCTGCACGCCAAGGTCATCGGCACGGCGGGAGCCTCCAGTGGAAAGGCCAACCGCAAGGAGACTGTCTCGGACTGGATGCAGATGGAGAAGGACCGCGGCATTTCCATCAGCTCCGCGGCGCTCCAGTTCTCCTACCGCGACACCGTAATCAACCTGCTGGACACCCCCGGCCACGCGGACTTCTCGGAGGACACCTACCGGGTGCTGGCCGCCGTCGACTGCGCAGTGATGCTCGTGGATGCGGCGAAGGGCCTGGAAACCCAGACCATGAAACTCTTCGAGGTCTGCAAACAGCGGAACCTGCCCATCATCACGGTCATCAACAAGTGGGACCGCCCGGGCCTTGACGCGCTGGCGCTGATGGACGAAATCACCGAACGCACCGGCCTCCAGCCCATGCCGCTGACATGGGCCGTGGGCATCTCCGGTGACTTCCGCGGCGTGTGGGACCTGCGCAACGACCGCTTTGCCCGGTTCCAGCGCAACAACGCCGGCGCCAACATCGCCCTCACCGAGTACTTCACCCCGGAGGAAGCCGCCGCCAACCAGGGGGACGACTGGTCCAACGCCGTGGACGAAGCCGGACTGGTCATCGAATCCAACCTTGAATTCGACGTCGACGCCTTCCACGCGGGCAAGGCCACGCCCATCCTGTTCAGCTCCGCGGCGCTGAACTTCGGCGTCAAGGAGATCCTGGACGCCCTGGTGGACTTCGCCCCGCCCGCCGCGCCGCGGCCCGACGTCGACGGCGCCGCACGGCCTGTGGACGCGCCCTTCGCCGGATTTGTCTTCAAGGTCCAGGCCGGCATGAACAAGGCCCACCGCGACCACGTCGCCTTCATCCGCGTCTGCTCGGGCGTGTTCGAGCGCGGCATGGTGGTCACCCAGACGCGGACTGGCAAGTCCTTCGCCACAAAGTATGCGCAGCAGGTGTTCGGCCGCGAACGCGAAGTCATCGATGAGGCATTTCCCGGCGACGTGGTTGGCCTGGTCAACGCGTCCTCGCTGCGGGTGGGCGACAGCCTCTTCCTCGAGGACCCGGTGGAATTCCCCGCGATTCCGCTGTTCGCTCCGGAACACTTCCAGGTGGCCCGTTCCAAGGACCCCAGCCGCTTCAAGCAGTTCCGCCGCGGCATCGAGCAGCTCGAGCACGAGGGCGTCATCCAGGTGCTCCGCTCCGACATCCGCGGTGACCAGGCGCCGGTGCTTGCCGCCGTCGGCCCCATGCAGTTCGAAGTGGTGGAGGACCGCATGGCCCACGACTTCAGCGCACCCATGCGGCTGGAACGACTCCCGTATTCCATGGCAAGGATCTCGACGGCGGACGCCATGCCCACGCTGGCCAACGTGATCGGCGCTGAGGTGCTGCTGCGGTCCGACGGCGAATACCTCGCCCTGTTCAACGACGTCTGGGCACTGCGCCGCATCGAGAAGAACCACCCCGACCTCACGCTCGTGCCGATCGGAACGCACAACCCCGCCAAGTAGCCGCTGCGGCCATCCGCCGGCCCCACGGATCCGAATACTCCATGGAACCCGGGGTTGTCCGGTCCTCCGGGCCGGGGCGGTGTTCCGGTCGGCTGAGCGGTGCCGAATTGTCTAACGCCGGGCGTCAGGTCCGGTTCCTGGAAGCAAGGTGTGCCATGTCTGCAGTTTCATCCCGGGCCGTCGTTACCGGCATGGGCTCGCTCAACCCCCTCGGCGCCACGGTTCCCGAAACCTGGACCTCAATGCTGGCCGGGCGTTCGGGCATCGCCGCCCTGAGCGAGGCCTGGGCCCACGCCCTGCCGGTGCGGATCGCGGGACGCGTCACGGCCGATCTGGCGTCCCTGCTGACTACCCGCGAGCTCAAGCGGATGGACCGCTGCGGACAGCTTGCGCTCGTTGCGGCCCGTGAGGCCTGGGCCCAGGCTGGAACCCCCGACGTCGATCCCGAACGGCTCGCCGTGGTGATCGGTTCAGGCTACGGGGGCCTGGACACCACGCTCGCCCAGACCCGTGAGCTGGACACCGGCGGTCCGCGGAAGGTCTCGCCGCACACCCTGACCCGGATCATGGTCAACGGCCCGTCCGCCTGGGTTTCCATCTACGGCGCCTGGATCAGCCCCATGCCGATCGCCTTGACGACCGCCTGCACCTTGTTGGCCGCGCCGAGCTTGGCGAGGATGTTGTTGATGTGGAACGTGACGGTGCGCTCGGAGATGTTGAGCTGTTCGCCGATCTCGCTGGCGGTGCGGCCTTCGCTGGTCCAGCTCAGCACCTCGCGTTCGCGCTTGGTGAGCGAGATGCTCGCGGCCGGCGACAGCTTCGGCACGAGGAACCGGCCCATCAGCGAATGCGAGAGATTGGCGAGCCAGTTGGCCTGCAGCGTCAGGCTGTTGATCTCGGCCGGCGTGAGGCGGTCCGAGCGCCGCGCGATGGTCAACAGTCCGAACACGCCGCGCGCGGCCCAGCTCGACTGCGCGACGCCGACCGACATGCCGAAGTCGCGCGCGTCGCGCCAGAGCGACGGTTGCTCCGCCGCATCGGCGTCGGGCCAGATGATCATGTTCGGGCTCGCCGCCCCGTCGCGCACGGTCGGATCGATCTCGATGTAGTTGCGCGCCTGATAGTGCGCCATCCAGCCCGGCGGATAGGTGTCGAAGATCTCGACCAAGGGCTGCGATCCCGGCTGCGGCACGCGGATTCCATAGCAGCAGTACTCGAAGCCGAGACGCTTCGAGTATGCGGAAACCTGGTGAAAGAGCTGCTGCTCGTTTTCCGCCGTATTGAACTGGTGGTAGGCATCCTGCCAGCGTAGTTCCATCGATCTTGGCGCCCGCGGCGGGGCACGCACCCCCGTCAGCGCCTGCGCGTCCGGCGCCGAGGCAATCGCGCAAGGTGCCGAGATGATCCGGTCCGGAGCGGCCGACGTCGTGATTGCCGGCGGCGTTGACGCGTGCGTCAACGACCTCATCATCAGCGGCTTCTCCCAGATCAGGGCCCTCTCCACCCGCAACGACGACCCGCAGGGGGCGTCGCGTCCGTTTGACCGGGACCGTGACGGCTTCGTCATCGCGGAAGGCGCCGGCATCCTGGTGCTGGAGAGCGAAGACCATGCCCGGGCGCGCGGCGCGGAGGTCCTGGGTGCCATAGCCGGTGGCGCCGTGACCTCGGACGCCAGCGATATTGTGGCGGCCGACCCGGACATGCAGCGCAGGGTCATGGAGAAGGCGCTCGCCTCGGCGGACCTCAGCGGGGCGGACATCGGATTTGTGCACGCCCACGCGACGTCCACTCCGGTGGGCGACAGGCTGGAAGCGCAGGCCATCCGGGCGGTGATCGGCACCGCGGTGCCGGTGACGTCCACGAAGTCGCTGACCGGGCACCTGCTCGGCGGCGCCGGCGCACTGGGTGCCATCGCCACGCTCCAGGCCCTCCGGACCGGCGACCTTCCCGGCACGTACAACCTGGGCCGCGTCGACCCCGAGGTGGACCTCAACGTCATCACCGGAACCGTCAGCGGCAGCACCGCGACGGCGGGCCTCGTCAATGCGTTCGGCTTCGGCGGACACAGCGTGGCGCTGGTGGTCACTGCGTCCTAGGCAGGGCCCTGTTTGAGCCTCCGGGCGGGTCACCCCAGGGCCCTGCCTACGGGGTCAGTTCTTCCGCGGGGTGCGCGTCCGGATGAGGGCGGCGCTCCCGGCGGCGAGGCCGAGGAGGCCGGCCGCCAGCCCGGCGATGCCGAAGGTGTTGTCCGGTGCGGCCGAGACGGGCGCGGTGGCAGACGCCGCCGTTGCATCGGCGACCTTCGCGTCCGCCGCAGTCGTGTCCGCAGCAGCAGTGCCGGCGCTCGCGCCATGGCCGTGTTCATCAGCGGCGGCCGTGGTGACGAAAGCGGGAACCGGGTGGTCGGGTTCAGCCTGGCCGGCAGCCTCGGGCTCATTCCAGTTCACCACCGTCCCGTCGGAGTAGGTCTGCGCCGCCGGCAGGGCCACCGTGGTGCCCGCGGCAGGGAGCCTGCCAACCGAGATCGAGAACGTCTGGTACTCGTGCTGTCCAAGCTGATGGGCCTGGTCTGCCGTCCAGATGACGGAGGACGCGGCTTTCGTGATCGTCGCGCCGTCGACCGTGACGGGGGCCGGAAGTTTGGCTTCGGTGACCTTGGCCGTCCAGCCTTCCATGGGCTTGACCGACACCGAGGTGAACGGTGTCCCGGTGGGCAGCGTGACGGTCAGTTTGGTGGTCTTGGCGGTCTCGGACTCGTTGGGAACTTTGAATGTCAGCTGGGAGAAGCCGCCGGCGGAGGTTGAGGCCGGATCCACTCTGACGTGGGCCGAGGCCGCGCCGGCGCCCAGGGCCATGAGGCCGGCTGCGGTGGCCAGGACGGTGGCGGATTTCAGCGTGCGTGTAGTCGGGAAGTTCACGATTCTTGCCTTTCGCGGGGGCTGCCGCACTCACGGCGGCGGACAGTGCTTGGGGATGGTGGGTAGGCGAATCCCGTTCACCGGTCCCCAGGACTGAGCAGGCAGGTCAGGGCATGGTGCACGGGCGGAGCTTGGCAGGAGGCCCGCGAAGGCTGTCCTGGCGAAGGTTGCGCCGCGGCGTGGGAACGAATGCCAGGTGGAAGATGGCGGCTTCGGGGCTGACGGGCATGGTCCCGGCGGGGCGTGGGAGCTGCACGAGCGGACGGAGCCATGCCAGGAGCTGCCACAGCGCCTCTTCGCCCTTGTGGAGCAGCCAGGCTGTACACACCAGCGCAAGGAGATGTCCGGCCGTCATGTCCGGTGCCTCGGCGGCCTCTCCGGTGTGAAGGGAGAGGGCCACGGAATCCGTTGTGGAACACCCGGCGCCCGGGGCAGCCCCGTGGTGCGGGGGCTGCCCGGCCAACGACGGCGGGCACACGGCTCCGCGGCTAAATGACGTGAAGGCCGTGTGCAGGATGAGTTGCCCGGCTCCCAGCACGCCCAAGAGTGTCAGGAAGGACAGCTGCCGGCCGGCGAGCCAGGCCGCCGGCGCCAGTAGGAGCGCCGCCAGGACGGCGGTGGCCGCCGGTCCGGGAAGCGCCCCGCCGCCGAGCACATGCCCGGCGGCGGCCAGCGACATCGTCATGCCCGTAACCAGGGCCGCACGGAAAAGGCGCAGTGAGCCGCGAAGATCCATCTGTGCCTCCCCTCCGGGCGCAGGCTTCTGTGACATGCCGACGGTAGGCAGGGCAGCGTGGGAAAACCTTGTGCCAGGGCCCGCAGATGGTCATGATGGCCACCCCGGAAAGGTGGTCCGCGAACCGGCCCCGGGTCATAAACTGAGGCAGGATGTTCGGCCGACGACGGAGGATGGTGTGCCATGGGCTCGCGGTTCAGAACGTGGCGGCTGCGCTGGGCCATCGGAGGTCTGCTCCTTGCCGTCTGCGCGACCGTTTTCCCTTTGGCTGCGGCGCAGCCGGCGGCCGCGCACGACGTCGTTGAGACGGTGGAGCCTGCTGACGGGTCCGTCGTCGCCGCAGTTCCGGGCATGGTCCGGCTGACATTCAACAGGACGCCGATCGCGATCGGCTCGCGGATCCTGGTCAACGACGAAAGCGGCACCAACCAGTCCGACGGGCCCGTGGTTATCGTGGACAACCAAGTCGCCCAGGCCATCTACGGCGCCTGGATCAGCCCCATGCCGATCGCCTTGACGACCGCCTGCACCTTGTTGGCCGCGCCGAGCTTGGCGAGGATGTTGTTGATGTGGAACGTGACGGTGCGCTCGGAGATGTTGAGCTGTTCGCCGATCTCGCTGGCGGTGCGGCCTTCGCTGGTCCAGCTCAGCACCTCGCGTTCGCGCTTGGTGAGCGAGATGCTCGCGGCCGGCGACAGCTTCGGCACGAGGAACCGGCCCATCAGCGAATGCGAGAGATTGGCGAGCCAGTTGGCCTGCAGCGTCAGGCTGTTGATCTCGGCCGGCGTGAGGCGGTCCGAGCGCCGCGCGATGGTCAACAGTCCGAACACGCCGCGCGCGGCCCAGCTCGACTGCGCGACGCCGACCGACATGCCGAAGTCGCGCGCGTCGCGCCAGAGCGACGGTTGCTCCGCCGCATCGGCGTCGGGCCAGATGATCATGTTCGGGCTCGCCGCCCCGTCGCGCACGGTCGGATCGATCTCGATGTAGTTGCGCGCCTGATAGTGCGCCATCCAGCCCGGCGGATAGGTGTCGAAGATCTCGACCAAGGGCTGCGATCCCGGCTGCGGCACGCGGATTCCATAGCAGCAGTACTCGAAGCCGAGACGCTTCGAGTATGCGGAAACCTGGTGAAAGAGCTGCTGCTCGTTTTCCGCCGTATTGAACTGGTGGTAGGCATCCTGCCAGCGTAGTTCCATTCAGAACATATCGATGAGCCCCGCCGAGACCGCCTTGACGACCGCCTGCACCTTGTTGGTCGCGCCAAGCTTCACGAGGACGTTGTTGACGTGAAAAGTCACCGTCCGCTCCGCGATGCCGAGGATCTGACCGATCTCGCATGCCGTCTTGCCTTCGGCGGTCCAGCACAGCACTTCGCGTTCCCGCGCCGTCAGCACGACGCTTGCCGCTGGCGCGAGCTTCGGCACCATGAAGCCGCTCATCAGCGAATGTGACAGGTTCGCGAGCCAGTGGGTCTGCAGCGTGAGCATGTCGATTTCGGCAGGCGTGAGGCGATCCGCATGGCGCGCGATGCTCAGCAGGCCGAACGCGCCGCGCGCGGCCCAGCTCGACTGCGCGATGCCGACCGACAACCCGGCCTCGCGCGCATCTTCCCACAACGGGCATGGCGCGACCTCGTCGACGTCCGGCCAGACGATCATGTTGGTGGTGAGCGCACCGTCGCGGACCGTCGAATCGATCTTGATGTAGTCCTGCGCCTGATAGTGCGCCATCCAGCCGTCCGGATAGGTGTCGAAGATCGCGACGGCCGATTTCGACACGGGCAGCGGCACCCGGATTCCGTAACAGCAGTATTCGAAGCCCAGGCGCTTCGAATACGCGGCGATCCGCTGGAAGAGCTGCTGCTCGTTCTCCGCGGCGCTGAATTGATGGTAGGCGTCCTGCCAGCGCAGCTCCATCAAGGCCGGTGCCCCCGCCGGCCGGTACAGGGTTGTTTGGCGCGTGGTGTCCTCCGACTCCCACCCCATTGAGGGAAGCTTCATCTTCACGGCCGGGCAGGCGAACGGTATCCGGCAATCCGGAACTGCGCGGCCCGCAGCGCAGGCGCCCGTCCAGACGCCCGCGGAGGAGGCCGGATTCCCCTGGGGCGTGGCCGCAGGAGGGATGGCGCTCGCGGCTTGCCTGATCGCGGTGGGTGCCTATGTGCGGCGTCGCCTGGCCCCCAACGAAGCCGCCGCGAGCACTGGGAACGGGCCCTGACGACCAAACCTCAGGACCCGGCCGGCAGCGCGTGATGATCGCCAGCAGAAGCTGGGGCGGTCCCGGCGGGCGACTAGAATTGAGCCACTGCCAGATTGGGCCAGCGCCGGAATTGAACCACCTGAATCCGGCCCCGCCGCCCGCGCCGCTGATCTTCCGGAAAGGACCGCCGATGTTGCCTCGCGCCCCGTTCCGGCTTTTCCGGACCGCGCTGATCGGGTCCATCCTTGTGGGATTCTCCGCCGGCGGGCACCTTGCCGCCGGCGGCCGGCTTCCGGAGCCGGCAATCCTCGCGGCGCTCTGCGCAGTGTCCATTCAGAACATATCGATGAGCCCCGCCGAGACCGCCTTGACGACCGCCTGCACCTTGTTGGTCGCGCCAAGCTTCACGAGGACGTTGTTGACGTGAAAAGTCACCGTCCGCTCCGCGATGCCGAGGATCTGACCGATCTCGCATGCCGTCTTGCCTTCGGCGGTCCAGCACAGCACTTCGCGTTCCCGCGCCGTCAGCACGACGCTTGCCGCTGGCGCGAGCTTCGGCACCATGAAGCCGCTCATCAGCGAATGTGACAGGTTCGCGAGCCAGTGGGTCTGCAGCGTGAGCATGTCGATTTCGGCAGGCGTGAGGCGATCCGCATGGCGCGCGATGCTCAGCAGGCCGAACGCGCCGCGCGCGGCCCAGCTCGACTGCGCGATGCCGACCGACAACCCGGCCTCGCGCGCATCTTCCCACAACGGGCATGGCGCGACCTCGTCGACGTCCGGCCAGACGATCATGTTGGTGGTGAGCGCACCGTCGCGGACCGTCGAATCGATCTTGATGTAGTCCTGCGCCTGATAGTGCGCCATCCAGCCGTCCGGATAGGTGTCGAAGATCGCGACGGCCGATTTCGACACGGGCAGCGGCACCCGGATTCCGTAACAGCAGTATTCGAAGCCCAGGCGCTTCGAATACGCGGCGATCCGCTGGAAGAGCTGCTGCTCGTTCTCCGCGGCGCTGAATTGATGGTAGGCGTCCTGCCAGCGCAGCTCCATGGTCCCGGTGGCCGCACTAACGCGGTTCCGGCTCACCTTCCCCGCGCTTACCGGCCTGCTGGGTGCCGGGCAGCTCTGGCTGCACTGGGCCTTCGACGCACTGTCGGCCGCGTCCTCTGCGACGGCGCCCCCGCAGCTGATGCCGGGCCATGCCCAGCACTCCGGGATGGTCGTGTCCGCGGAGGCCTTCGCCGGTGCCGCACCGGCCCACGAAGCCGCCTCCGATGGCCTCATGTTTGTAGCCCACGCTGTCGCCACCTTGGCCGCAGCACTGGTCATGGCCCGCGGAGAACAGGCCCTGGGAGTCGTGGCCTCCTGGCTGCGCCCCTTGGTCCGCCAGCCCCAGCCGGTCGGCATCGTTCCGGCCCGTGTCCCGGGCCCCTGCGGTGCGCCGGCCATTCAGAACATATCGATGAGCCCCGCCGAGACCGCCTTGACGACCGCCTGCACCTTGTTGGTCGCGCCAAGCTTCACGAGGACGTTGTTGACGTGAAAAGTCACCGTCCGCTCCGCGATGCCGAGGATCTGACCGATCTCGCATGCCGTCTTGCCTTCGGCGGTCCAGCACAGCACTTCGCGTTCCCGCGCCGTCAGCACGACGCTTGCCGCTGGCGCGAGCTTCGGCACCATGAAGCCGCTCATCAGCGAATGTGACAGGTTCGCGAGCCAGTGGGTCTGCAGCGTGAGCATGTCGATTTCGGCAGGCGTGAGGCGATCCGCATGGCGCGCGATGCTCAGCAGGCCGAACGCGCCGCGCGCGGCCCAGCTCGACTGCGCGATGCCGACCGACAACCCGGCCTCGCGCGCATCTTCCCACAACGGGCATGGCGCGACCTCGTCGACGTCCGGCCAGACGATCATGTTGGTGGTGAGCGCACCGTCGCGGACCGTCGAATCGATCTTGATGTAGTCCTGCGCCTGATAGTGCGCCATCCAGCCGTCCGGATAGGTGTCGAAGATCGCGACGGCCGATTTCGACACGGGCAGCGGCACCCGGATTCCGTAACAGCAGTATTCGAAGCCCAGGCGCTTCGAATACGCGGCGATCCGCTGGAAGAGCTGCTGCTCGTTCTCCGCGGCGCTGAATTGATGGTAGGCGTCCTGCCAGCGCAGCTCCATTCTCCCGCCGGCCAGCCCCGCTCTGCGCCTGCCCTCCCTGCGGGGACCTCCCGGACTGGCGCCGGCTGCCTAGCAGGACCCTTCACTACGGACAGGGACCGACGGCGGCGCGCACCACCTTCCTTCCCGGCGCCCGCCATGCTGCGGGCCTGTTCCTGATGATTTTTTCTTTGTGAAAGGCACACCTGCCATGAATAGCTTCCTTCGCCGTACCCTGAAGACCGCAGCCGCCGCCTCGATGACGGCGGGGCTCCTGGCCGCCAGCGCCGTGGCCGCTTCCGCTCACGTCACCGTCGATCCGTCCAAGACCGCCGAGGGCGGATTCACCAAGCTGACCTTCAGCGTCCCGAATGAATCCGAGACCGCCAAGACCAACCGGCTCGAGGTCAAACTCCCCACCGACACCCCGCTGACGTCGGTCTCGGTCAAGCCGATCGACGGCTGGAAGGCGCAGGTTGTCACCACTGCACTGCCCAAGCCGGTGGAGATTGACGGGGCCACAGTGACCAAGGCACCTACCAGCGTGATCTGGACCGCCGACACCGCCCACCAGATCGGCCAGAACGAATTCCAGACCTTCACGCTCTCGGTTGGCCGGCTCCCGGCTGCCGGCACCACGGTGACGCTGCCCGCCGTGCAGGGCTACACCGACGGGACCACTGTTGGCTGGGCCGATACGGAAGAGGCAGGGCACGATCACGCCGCAGCGTCCGCGTCAGCGTCCGCGCCGGCGTCAGCAGCCGCAGAAAAGGAGCACCACCCGGCGCCCGCCTTCGTCACCACCGCCGCCGAAGCCACGGGCTCCGCAACCGCGACGCCGGAAGCGGCACCTGCCGCCTCAACGGTGCCGGCTGGTTCGTCCAGCGGCAGCGAAACCTCAGGCCGGTTGGGGCTGGTAGCAGGCGTGCTTGGTCTCGCCGCGGGCGTCACCGCGCTGGTACGCACTCGGGCCCGGAAGAACTAGCCGTTTTCTTCCAACGCGGCGGTCACCCAGGATCCCGGCCCGGTGGCTCTTACGACCGGCAAGGATTTCAGGCCCCTGGGTGGAGCAGTGCTTTCTGGCCAAGCCCTAGCCCTCTCGGTCGATTTGGAGGTAGCTGAGTCCGCTTACATCGAGCCAGTAGCTGGTGGGAGTCTCCACGAGTCGCAGAAGGACGCCGTCGCAGGAACTGCAGCGCACAACGATTCCCGGGGCGTCGGCATAGACTGCCGCCTCCCCGAAGACCCGGACGGCGCCGCAGTTTTTGCACCGTCCGATCGCTGCGATGATGTCGATGCGGAACAGTTCCCACAGAGGCCCTGCCGCAGCGTTTCCGTCCAGATGAGGTATCGGATTACCCGCGATTCCGGCGATGTCATTCAGATATAGCCCATCGCGACGGCGTAAGAGACTGCCTGCACGCGGTTACTGGCGCCGATTTTGCGTTGGATGTTGCGGTGGTGGTAATTCACCGTATCGGTGCACACCCCCATGATCACGCCGATTTCCTCCGAGGTCTTGCCGTCGGCCGTCCAGCGCAGCACATCACATTCCCTACCGCTGAACTCCACATCCGTATTGAACACACGCACGTCGCTCTCCAGCTCGGAAATCTTCTCGTGGACCGCTGCGGCAAACGCCTTGGTCACCACCTTCAACGCCTCAAATTCCTGAAGACTGATGGGATTATCCTTGCGCGCCAGGCTTAACACCCCAACCCTCCCCTGGGTGTTGAACGAGGGCTGTGCCAGGCCGTGGCGTAAATTCGAGTCGTTGGCTTCGGACCACAGATCCGGGCACCCACGGAACAACTCATTGCTCCACAAAATGGGGGACGACGATACTTTGCTGTGTTTCACCGTGGGATCGATCACCGCGTAGTTAGCCGCCTGATATCGCTGCACCCAGTCCTCGGGATAATTGCCATACATATAAGTCCTGGGCCGCATGAACGGAGTCACGCTGCACATGCCGTAGGCAAAAAAATCAAACCGTAGTTCGCGCAAGGCCCTCAACGCGACAGCCGTAAACTCCTGCATATCCATGGTTCGCGCAAAGATACTATAAAAGTACGCATCCCATCCCAACTGCTGCCCTAATTCCATTCAGATATAGCCCATCGCGACGGCGTAAGAGACTGCCTGCACGCGGTTACTGGCGCCGATTTTGCGTTGGATGTTGCGGTGGTGGTAATTCACCGTATCGGTGCACACCCCCATGATCACGCCGATTTCCTCCGAGGTCTTGCCGTCGGCCGTCCAGCGCAGCACATCACATTCCCTACCGCTGAACTCCACATCCGTATTGAACACACGCACGTCGCTCTCCAGCTCGGAAATCTTCTCGTGGACCGCTGCGGCAAACGCCTTGGTCACCACCTTCAACGCCTCAAATTCCTGAAGACTGATGGGATTATCCTTGCGCGCCAGGCTTAACACCCCAACCCTCCCCTGGGTGTTGAACGAGGGCTGTGCCAGGCCGTGGCGTAAATTCGAGTCGTTGGCTTCGGACCACAGATCCGGGCACCCACGGAACAACTCATTGCTCCACAAAATGGGGGACGACGATACTTTGCTGTGTTTCACCGTGGGATCGATCACCGCGTAGTTAGCCGCCTGATATCGCTGCACCCAGTCCTCGGGATAATTGCCATACATATAAGTCCTGGGCCGCATGAACGGAGTCACGCTGCACATGCCGTAGGCAAAAAAATCAAACCGTAGTTCGCGCAAGGCCCTCAACGCGACAGCCGTAAACTCCTGCATATCCATGGTTCGCGCAAAGATACTATAAAAGTACGCATCCCATCCCAACTGCTGCCCTAATTCCATGGTCCTCGACGCGCGGGTCCTCGACGTGCGGGTTCTCGGCGCCTTGGGAGGGCAATCCGCTTATGCCAGTCACCGGAGTCCTCCAGTTCCGCCGAAGCGTTCGGTCTTGATCGAGGTGGCCGGGTAGCCCGCCTGCACGAGCCATCCTGCGACCGTTTCGACAAACATCGTCTGACCACAGATGAATATGTCGGGGCCAGCCTCCGCCGGCAGGACGGTCGCCAGCAACGTTTCGGCCGTGAGCCGCTTCGGAGCACCCGCCCAGCCCGGGGGAACTTTGCGGGTGTAGACGTAGTCGACCGTGAGTTTGGGGGACTCCCGGCTCAGAGTAAGCAGCTCCTCCCGATAGAACCCCGCCTCCGGCGATTTGAGGGAATACAGAAGCCGGAACGGTGACGGATTCTCCGATGCCTCATGCGCCCGGATCATGGACATGAGCGGCACGATGCCGGACCCTCCGGCGATCAGCTGAACAGTGTTCGTGTCCGTCGGCCGCCAGACGAACCAACCACCCACCGGCCCCCGTATTTCCAATTGATCGCCGACCATCAGGTCCCTGACCAGGTAAGGGGAGACTTCCCCGTCGGTCAATTCATCGACCGTGATCTCCAGGATTTCGTCCATGCCGGCTGTAGCGACGGAGTAGGACCGTACGGCGGTGTACCCGTCGTCGGCCGTGAGCCGGATATCGATGTGCTGGCCGGCGAGGTTGCCGTTCAAACCGTCGACCCTTAGCCCGATGGTTCTGGAAGTTTCCGACTCAGGAACGCCGCTGACGACCTCGGCGACACGCCAGAGCGTGCTCATGCGGGCGCCCTCATGAGTAGCGCTCCTCGCGCCACGGATCGCCGTGCATGTGGTAACCATTCGATTCCCAGAAACCGGGAATGTCCTCCCGCATCAGCTCGATGCCGTTGATCCACTTCGCGCTCTTCCAAAGGTACAAATGGGGCACCAGCAGGCGGGCCGGTCCACCGTGGGCCCATTCCAGTGGCTCACCGTCGAATTCCCAGGCCACCCACGCCTTGCCGCCAAGAAGGTCCCGCAGCGGAACGTTGGTCGTATAGCCGCCGTAGGAGTGGGCCGTCGTGAATTCGGACGCTGTTTCCACGTCCTCGAACAAAGTGTCCAGGGATACCCCGCGCCACGAAGTGCCCAGCTTGGACCAGCTGGTGACGCAGTGAATATCGGTCCGGATATCAACCTGCGGTAGTGCCATGAATGCGTCCCAGGACCACGCGTGGCGCTGCCCCGCCTCGGTTGTAATGAAGAATTCCCAGTCTGCCCTGGCGACATAAGGTGCAGGGCCCGCCGTCAATACGGGAAAGGTGCCCGTCTCGTGTTGACCGGGTGGTATCGCTGCATTGCCGGTCCGCCGTTTTCCGTGAAAACCAGACGAGATAATGCCCATTATTCACCTCCGATGCGGAGACCTCCGATCGGCTTTGATCGGTTCCCCAACGATATGGCAACGGCCCCGCGGGGTCCAGACATTCACCGTTGCCTCACTGCCCGGCATCCTTGGTGCAAGGCTTTCACCCGCCCCGTTGTTAGCTGACAGCGATGAGAGGCTTCCGCTGTATTTCCGGGACCACCGGGAATGGCCGTCTATACCCAATCTTCTGAATCTGATCCTTGACCCCTGCCTTGGCCAGGTCATCGCAACTCCCACACAGATCTTGGGGGCTGCGGCGACCGCTGAAACTTTTGCCGAGTGGGACTACGTCCTTGGTGCAGAGTTGTTCGGAGCTCGCGGACGCGGTGCACGTTAAAGATGAGGCGGAACACGGCCAGCGGCGTTCTCGCCGCTATTGAGTGGATTCCTCCTGCGGGGCCTGACTGACCGTGCCTTGAAGACTGCCGGTGTCCTCGTCGCGGATGCGAAACCACCGCGAGGATAAAGCCGAGCCTCGGCAAGTCCGTTCCGTGGTGCTCAGGCGTCTGCGCCCTGCGTGAAGTAGTTGTAGGCGTCGTAATAGGTGATTTTCGGCTGCTCGGGAATACCAGATTCTGCGCTATAGGGCCCGATCTGGTCCCGTGCGAAGGCGTCATACAGCTCCCGGGACTTCCAGAGATCCGTTACGAGTATGCCGTTGTCCGTCGCGCCTACCCAGTGGGACAGTGCGCCGGCCGGGCCCGGGCCGCCCCGTGAGAGTCCCATTCTTTCAATGACCTGGTCGTATTGTTCCAGTGTGGCGCCGTTGAATTCCATGATGACTGCAACCGCCATTTCCTTATCCTTCCAACGGGCGGGCTGTGGGGAACGGCCCGCAATTGACCTGATACGGCCCGTCATACGCGCGGGACAGTCGTTCGTCAACATCCCGCGGAAAACGGCAACGGTGGGTCGATCGGACGTCTGAAGGGTCCGGAAAAGAGGGCTCTCCGGGCCCGCCGGATCCGCTGCGGAAGGGGGCATTCAGAGAGTAATAAGACCCAAATTAACGGCCATAATGGCCGCTACGCGGCGGGAGGTCACACCGAACTTCCGCCGAATATTTCCCATATGGAAGTTCACATTGGCTTCCGAGCAGTTGCAGATAACCGATATCTCCCAACTGGTCTTGCCGATGGCGCACCACTGCAACACTTCCTTCTCCCGGCTGGTCAGAACCACCGGTTTGCTGACCGGATGTTCGAAGGCCAGTCCGGCACCGCTCTGCAGTGCGTAGTCCTTGAGCATCCACAGGGTCGGCAGGACCGACTCTATGAAACGGTTGGCCTCGGCCCGGTTTTCCGCTTCCACGCTGAGGCTCAGCGCGCCGAGTTCGCCGCGAGCACCATGCAGCGGCATGGTCAGCCCATACACCAGGCCGGCGGCCGAGGCTTCCTCGAAGAACTCGTGCTGCTTTCGCGTCTGGTAGATGGACGGTTCCCAGAAAATCGGCAGTACGCTCTGGGTACAGTGACTGACCGTCGGGTCGACCCGCGCGTAGCCAGCCCGGTCGTAATGCTCGCGCCAGGCGGCCGGGTAGTTGCCGACGATGAAGGCGTTCTCGTAGTCCTGGCTGTCCTTAGGCAACAGGCCGAACAGGATCTTCGAGAATCCAAGGTCGCTCGCCATCTTCTGCAGGATGGCGCTCCACTCCAATTTTCCACTTGAGCGTTCCAGCTCAAGAAAACCGTCAACCAAGGCCATTTCCGATCGCGGTTCCGACCGTGGAACGCCGGTATCTCCTCGGGATTTCAAGCTTCTTCAAACGCCGATAACCGGCCTTTCGTTCACTTAGGAAATTTGCAGCGGTTAATCGGCAGAACGTGCAGAGCCAGCCCTGCCTGCCGACGCGACTTGATGGGCTTCGCAAGCAGTGATCCTGCCGTATCGAAGCGAGATCGGAAGCGTCGGGCGGCATCTGAAGCATGCCTTGAAAACCTGACTCCGGTTAGTCCCAGGTGCCCGCTTCTGCAGAACTAATGTTGCGCTGGCCTCGAATGCGACGAAGGAATGAGCCATCGGCCGACTTCCTTGATGGGTGATGCCCAGGCCTGGACCAGCCCTTGCAGCCTGACCACTAGAGTGATTTTGAGCGGTCCACGGCTGGGGTCAATTCGGGTTCTGCTCGGCTGGGAATTAGGAGCCGTTGGGGTGGCTCCCTGGCCGTAGTAGTAGCGGAGAATTAACGCATCCGAGGATGTTGCCGGGAACCTTTCGGGCGCCAGACGGTGGCGCGACCCCGCCCGGCGGGGAGGAGTAATCAGGTGAGCGAGGTTATCCAAAGACTGATGGCTGCCTTCAATAACCACGACCTCGAGTCAGCGGCCGGGTTATTCCATGAGTCATACAAGAGTGTGCAACCGGCCCACCCGGCCAGGGCCTTCGTGGGTCGGGCGCAGATGCACGCGAACTGGGCAGCCATGTTCGCCGGCATTCCCGATTTTCACGCAGAAGTGGTCCGCTCGGTGGACGACGGCAATGCTACGTGGAGCGAATGGACTTGGGCCGGCACGCACACTGACGGGCAGCCCTTCCGCATGCGCGGCGTGACGATCTTCGAGAGTGAGGACGGTCTCATAACGGCCGGTCGCCTCTTCATGGAAGAGGTTGAACGAGAAGACATAGGCATCGCCGAGGCAGTCCAGGCGTTGTCTGGCCGCTTGCCGGAAAATCCATAACCGGGTCCCATTCGCAAACGTGAGCCGCTTACGCCCGCGGACGCCGAGGTGAATAGGAGGCCGTTTACAGGCGCCCCGATGGCCGAATCTCCCATCGAGCCACACTCAAAAACGAACGCCGATAACGGACCTCTCGGCGGGCTATGGGCCGCGGCGGGGGGGCACCCCGTCTGAGTACAAGGGCAGTGAGGCCTGTAAGAATGGGCTGCATGGACAAATCTGAGGCCGGGACCGGGGCTGGACAGGACTCTGTCCTGGAGGTTCGCGTAGAGCTGGTCGACAGCGTGCCTGACATTTTGGCGCCTGTTCGAGCTCCCGGGCTCCCTGGCTCTGAGCCAGCTACACCAGATACTGCAGGCAGCCTTTGGCTGGGAGGACGCGCACCTGCACAGGTTTGTCACCAACGACCCGTTCGCGCCGCTGCGCCCGGTCAACGGTGAGATTCCTGAGGTCCTGCAGTGGCTTCCGCGGCAGGTGTGTGAGGAACGGGAGGACAGGCCCGAGGAGGAGGGCTCCCTGGATCAGCTGCTCGCCCTGGGTTCTGGCGCAGCCCTTTATGAATACGACTTTGGCGACAGCTGGCTCCACCGGCTCGAGCTGGTTTCCCGCCGGCACGCGGACGGAGACAGTCCGCCGGCCCGACTGATCGACGGCGCCCGCCGGGGCCCGCTGGAAGACTCCGGAGGTTTTCCCGGATACGAGGAGATCATGGATGCCCTGGCCGACCCGTCGCATCCGAACCACGTCGAACACTGCGCCTGGGTGGCCGAGATAACCGGCTCCGATGCGCCTTTTGACCCTGCCTTCCTGGACATCCCCGCCGTAAACCGGGCACTGGCCGAGCAGTTCTGACCCCCGCAGTCCGTGCAGAAACGCCACGAACGAGGGCAGGAAACAGCCCCTCTTGAAGCCACTCCCCCACGAATTTTAGAACGCCGATAACCATCGTTACGTCAGGCTGGCATTCGGAAAAGTTCGTTGAGAGCGTGAAGCCCTAACCTTCCGCCAGCTGCTTACCCAAGAGGTTGCCGTGATCGCGTCGGCTAGGCCCGTCGATGCCACGGGACTGTGACGTCCGCGGGAACCCCGCGCCTCACGGTCAACCATGAAGGTCCAGGCCGAGTGGCCCGTCAAGACCCAGAGCCGGCCGCAGGCCTCCGCCGGAGGCGGAACAGCAACAGCAGTGGCCCGCGCCGGCAGACCGGCGCGGGCCACCCGCGCTAACGACCGGGCCACCCGCGCTTACTGCTCGGCCACCCGCGTTAACTGCCCGTCCGGCCGACTGGCGCCGCTAGCTGATCAGCAGACTCAGGGCCTCGGTCAGGTGGCCGACTTCCCGCACCGAGAAGCCCGCCGGCACCGGGCCCGGGCCGTTGTGGCTGGCGGGCACCACTGCGTGCGTGAAGCCCAGCCGGTGCGCCTCCTGGATGCGCTGGTTGATGCCCGGCACAGGACGGACCTCGCCGGCCAGCCCCACCTCCCCGAACGCGATGAGCCGCTGCGGCAGCGGTTTCTTCGCCTTGGCAGACGCGACGGCCAGCGCCACGGCAAGGTCCGTGGCAGGCTCGCTGAGTTTCACGCCGCCCACCGTGGCCACGTACGAGTCGTCCTTCTGCAGCAGGCAGCCTGCCCGCTGCTGGAGCACAGCCAGCAGCATGGCCACCCGCGAGCTGTCGAGGCCGCTGGTGGCGCGGCGCGGCTGCGAGTTGGCGCTCTCGGCCAGGAGCGACTGCACCTCGGCCAGCAGCGGGCGCCTGCCCTCCATGGTCACCGTGATGCAGGTGCCGGAGACGGGATCCTTGGTGCGGGTGACGAAGAGCCCGCTGGGGTCCGCGAGGCCCTCAATGCCGTCCTCGTTGAGGTCGAAGCAGCCCACGTCGTCCGTGGGCCCGTACCGGTTCTTGACCGCACGCAACAGCCGGAGGCGGGAGTGGCGTTCGCCCTCGAACTGGCACACCACATCCACGAGGTGCTCCAGGAGGCGCGGCCCGGCGATGGAGCCGTCCTTCGTCACGTGCCCCACCAGCAGCGTGGTCATGTTGCGGCGCTTGGCGGCCGCGATGATGGACGCGGCCACCTCACGCACCTGGGAGACGCCGCCCGAACTGCCCTCCACGTCCGCGCTGCTCAATGTCTGCACGGAGTCCACCACCAGGAGCTTTGGTTCCACCTTCTCCACCTGGCCCAGGGCCTGGCCAAGGTCGGTCTCAGCGGACAGGTAGAGGGTGTCCGCGAGGGCGTTGATCCGCTCAGCCCGCAGCTTGACCTGCGCCGCGGATTCCTCGCCGGTGACGTAGAGGACGCTTTGGCCCGTCCGGGCAAACTTGGCGGCCACGTCCAGCAGCAGTGTGGACTTGCCGACGCCCGGCTCACCAGCCAGCAGGATCACGGCGCCCGGCACCACGCCGCCGCCCAGCACCCGGTCCAGCTCGTCCACGCCCGTGGGCAGGAAAGCGGCGGTGGTGGCGTCCACCTCGGCGATGGGGCGGGCGGGCTCCAAAACGGTAGTGGCCGCCGTCGTGCGGGCCACGGCGGCGCCGGTTTCCTCAACGGTTCCCCACGCCTGGCACTCACCGCAGCGCCCCACCCACTTGACCGTGGTCCAGCCGCATTCCGCGCACTTATAGCCCGGTGTTTTGGACGCCCGGGAAGTCTTTGTAGCCATTGCTCCACACTATCCGGAGCCCCCGACATTCCTGCTCCGCGGGCTTCCGCTCCTACAGCGGCGGGAGGATGTCCCGGGCCTCGCGGGAATCCATGCCGGCGGCCTCCAGCAGGTCCACCATCAGCGGCCGGAAGAGCATCACCACGGTCTCACCCTCCAGCCGCTCCACTTCCAGCATCTTCGGATGCAGCCGGCCCGCGATGGCACCCAGCTCCTGCCTGGCGCTGCGGAGGTGGGCACGCCGGGCGCCCTCGTGCACCTCGGCCAGCCCGAGCGAGAGTTCGTCGATGGCAGCTGCGGTCTCCTGTAGGACCTCGGCGATGTTCTCGGTGGCTTCGTCGGAGAGCGCCGCGTGGTTGATGGCGCTGGTCAGCCTGCGGGCAAAGACGCGGCTATTGCGCAGCGCGAGGTCGATGTAATCCAGCGACTGCTCCAGCCGGTCGATTTCATCCCGGTGCCTCCGGTAGGCCGGTGCCAGCGTGGCCACCTCACCAGACGTCCGCAGCGACTGCCGCATGGCGTCCACCAGCGGCTGGCAGTTCCGGCCGCGGATCAGCGCATGCCACGCCTGCGTGGAGTCGCTCTGCATCAGCGCGGCGGCACATTCGCGCAGCACTTCCGCCAGCTCGTGGAGCAGCTTCTGGACATCCTTGCGCGGTTCGCGCCGTGGATCCTTCGGCACCAGGATGGTGACCAGCAGCGCGAAGACGCCGCCCACCACGGCATCGAGGCTGCGCGTGAACGGGCCGCCCGGCGGTGCCGGCAGCAGCACCACCAGCAGCGACTGCAGCCCCAGCTGGGTGGAGAAAATGGTTCCGCTGTCCAGGAAACGGGCCAGCAGGATCGAGAAAAGAAGGACGACGGCGGCCTGCCAGATTCCGGCGCCCAGCCAGTGGAGCAGCAGGTCGCCCACCGCAATGCCGATGGTGCAGCCCAGCCCCACCTCAATCACCCTGCGCAGCCGCGGGTCCCGGGAGAACCCCAGGGCGATGAGCGAGGACGTGGCGGCGAACAGCGGCCCCGAATGCCCCAGGACGTACTCGGCGAACGCGTAGGCACCCACCGCGCACAGCGTCATCTGGATGGCGGGGACCAGCGAGTTCCGGCTGCGGACCAGCCCGGTGCGGATCCGGCCGCGGAGGAACCGTCTGCTTGCGGAAAGTCCGGTCTGGGCCATGGCTTCAGTCTATTGCCGCAGCCGCCCCCGGCATTGCCGCCCCGGATTGCCGGCTTCGGGCGAATCAGTAACCGGGCGGGTCAGTAGCCGGCGGGGGCGTCGCCGTCGTTGGACGTGGTGTATTCGGCGGCGAGTGCTTCGGAGCCGCGGGCAAGAATGGCGACGTCGGCGCCCACCAGGACAAAGGCGGCGCCGGCGTCGAGATAGGCGCGGGCGGTGGCCGGGTTGAAGGCGTTCACGCCGGCTGGTTTGCCTGCCGTCCTGGCGGCGGTAATGCAGTGTTCGACGGCGGCGCGCACCTCGGGGTGTTCCTGCTGACCCAGCAGCCCCATGGAAGCGGCGAGGTCGGACGGGCCGAGGAAGATGGCGTCCACCCCGTCGACCGCGAGGATGTTTTCCACTGCGGCGACGGCGGCTTCGGATTCGATCTGGACGGTGACGCTGACGGTTTCGGACGCGCGGGTCAGGTAGTCCGGAACGCGGTTCCAGCGTGCGGCCCGGGCCAGCGCCGAGCCCACGCCGCGGACGCCGTGCGGCGGATACCGCGTGGCGGCCACCGCTGCCTCGGCCTCGGCTGCTGAATTGACCATGGGGATCAGCAGGTTTTGGACGCCGAGGTCCAGGTACTGCTTGATGAGCACGGTGTCGTTCACCGGCGGCCGCACCACCACGTGCCCGGGGTAGCCGTGCACCGCCTGCAGCTGGGCCAGGATGGATTCCAGGCCGTTGGGGCTGTGTTCGGCGTCGATCAGGAGCCAGTCCAGGCCGGCCCCGGCACAGATCTCGGCCACGAGCGGGCTGCCGGAGCACACCCACATGCCCGCCAGGGGACGGTCCGCCGCGGCCAGGGCGTCGCGGAACGTTTTATCGGGTTCTACTCGAAGCGGCATGTGATGCTCCCCAGGGGTCCGTAGTCGGCGTGCACGGTATCGCCCTTGTACACCCACAGCGGGCGCGTGAAGGACCCGGCCAGGATGATGTCTCCGGCCTTCATGCCGTCGCCGTGCGCGGCGATCTTGTTGGCGAGCCAGTGCACGCCGTTGGCCGGGTGGTCCAGGACGCCGGCGGCCACGCCGGTCTCTTCGACGGTCTGGTTCTTGTAGAGGATCGCGGAGACCCAGCGGAGGTCGACGGCGTCCGGGCGGACCGGGTTGCCGCCCACCACCATGGCGCCCATCGCGGCGTTGTCCGCGATGGTGTCCACGATGGTCCGGCCCTCCATCTCTATCCGGGAGTCGAGGATCTCGAGGGCGGGAACCACGTAGTCGGTGGCATTCAGGACGTCAAAAATGGTGCAGCCCGGGCCTTTGAGTGCGTCCTTCAGGACGAACGCCAGCTCCACCTCCACCCGGGGGTGCGTGTACTTGTCCCACTGCACCGAGCAGCCGGTTTCGAGGACCATGTCATCGAAGATCGCGCCGTAGTCCGGTTCGGTGATGCCCGTGGCGGCCTGCATCGCCTTGGACGTGAGGCCGATCTTGCGGCCCACCAGCGTGCGTCCGGCTTCCTCATTACGCCGCCGCCACAGCTGCTGCACGGCATAGGAGTCCTCCACCGTCATGTCCGGGTAGCGGGCAGTCAGGCGCTGCACCGGCTTGCGGTTCCGGCCGGCCTCGAGCAGTTCGTCGGCAATCGCTTCGATCGTCTTCGCGTCCAGCATGGTTTAGACCTGCGCCCCGAGCTTGAAGCCCTCCACTGCGGAATCGTCCTTGCGGGTGTAGGAGAAGCCGTCGGCGCCCACTGTCACGGCCATCTCGCTCTTTTCCTCGCGGACGATCACGGGTTGCGGGTTGCCGTCCAGGTCCAGGACGAGGGAGGCTTCGGTGTACCAGGAGGGGACGACGGGGTTGCCCCACCAGTCGCGGCGTTGGTTGTCGTGCACGTCCCAGGTCACCACGGGATTGTCCGGATCGCCGGTGTAGTAGTCCTGGGTGTAGATCTCGATGCGGTGGCCGTCCGGGTCCAGGATGTAGAGGTAGAAGGCGTTGGAGACGCCGTGCCGGCCGGGGCCGCGCTCGATCCGGTCGGAGATGCGCAGGGCGCCCATCTTGTCGCAGATCTGGATGATGTTGTGCTTCTCGTGCGTGGCGAACGCGACGTGGTGCATGCGCGGGCCGTTGCCGCCGGTCAGGGCGGTGTCGTGCACGGTCTGCTTGCGGTGCATCCACACGGCGTACGTGACGCCGTCGGAATCCTGGATGTCCTCGGAGACGCGGAAGCCGAGGTCCTCCAGGTACTTGCGGCCGCGGGGAACGTCCGGGGTGACCTGGTTGAAGTGGTCCAGCCGAACCAGTTCGCCGGCGGAGTAGAGGTCGTAGCGCTGGGTGAGGCGTTCCACGTGCTCGGTTTCGTAGAAGAACTCGTAGGGGAAGCCCAGCGGGTCCTCGACGCGGACGGAGTCGCCGATGCCCTTGGTGAAGCCTTCCTTGCGGCGTTCGGTGCGGCAGCCAAGTTCCTTGTAGTACGCCTCGGCGGCGTCGACTTCGGCGGGGGACCTCACTCGGTAGGCAAAGGCCGCGACGGCGGCGACGGGTCCCTTGCGCAGGACCAGGTTGTGGTGGATGAACTCCTCGAGGGAACGCAGGTAGATGGCGTTCTCGTCTTCCTCGGTGACGTGCAGGCCGAGGACGTCGACGTAGAACTCGCGGGATTTGGCGAGATCGGTGACCACGATTTCCATGTACGCGCAGCGGACGATGTCCGGTGCGGGGACGGAGGGCTTGGGGATGATGTTGTTCATGGGATTCTCTCTTCGTTGAAAGGGGCCTGGCTGGCGCCGGCCGAGGGGGTTATGCGCCGAATTTGGGGGTGTGGACGGTGCCGAGCGTGATGTGCACGGCCTGCTGGTCGGTGTAGAAGTCGATGGAGCGGTAGCCGCCCTCATGTCCCAGCCCGGAGGCCTTGACGCCGCCGAACGGCGTCCGGAGGTCGCGGACGTTGTGGCTGTTGAGCCAGACCATGCCGGCCTCGACGTTCTGGGAGAAGTTGTGGGCCCGGGTCAGGTCCTGCGTCCAGATGTAGGCCGCCAGGCCGTACTTGGTGTTGTTGGCCAGGGCGAGGGCTTCGTCGTCGTTCTCGAAAGGGGTGATCGCGACGACCGGGCCGAAAATTTCCTCCTGGAAGATCCGCGCGTCGGGGGCGACGTCGGCGAAGACGGTGGGGGCGATGTAGTTGCCCTCCGGGAGGTGATCCGGGCGGCCGCCGCCGGCCAGCAGCCGGCCTTCGGACTTGCCGATCTCGACGTAGGAGGCCACCTTTTCGTAGTGTTCCGGATGGACCAGCGCACCCACCTGGGTTTTGGGGTCGTGCGGATCGCCGACGACGATCTTCTTCGCGCGGGCGGCGTACTTGTCGCAGAACTCGTCGTAGATGGCGCGTTCGACGAGGATGCGGGAGCCGGCGGTGCAGCGCTCGCCGTTGAGGGAGAAGACGCCGAACAGGGCGGAGTCGATCGCGGCGTCCAGGTCGGCGTCGGCGAAGATCACGCACGGTGACTTGCCGCCAAGTTCCATGGACAGGCCCTTGAGGTTGGCGGCGGCGTTGCGGAAGATGGTCTGGCCCGTGGTGGTTTCGCCGGTGAACGAGATCAGCGGGACGTCCGGGTGCTTGACGAGGGCGTCGCCGGCTTCCTCGCCGAGGCCGTTGACCAGGTTGAAGACGCCGTCGGGCAGGCCGGCGTCCTTGAAGATCCGGGCCCAGAGTGAGGCGGACAGCGGCGTGAACTCGGCCGGCTTGAGGACCACGGTGTTGCCGGTGGCCAGGGCCGGGGCGAGCTTCCAGGACTCCAGCATGAACGGGGTGTTCCACGGCGTGATGAGCCCGGCGACGCCGATCGGTTTGCGGTTCACGTAGTTGATCTGCGAGCCGGGGACCTTCATGGCGTCGTCGAACTGGGCCACGATCAGGTCCGCGAAGAAGCGGAAGTTCTCGGCCGCCCGCAGCGCCTGGCCCTTGGCCTGGGTGATCGGCAGGCCGGTGTCGAAGGTTTCGAGTTCGGCGAGGCGCTCCTCCTGGGCTTCGACGGCGTCGGCGATTCTGTTCAGGATGCGGGCGCGTTCGCGCGGCTTCATCTTCGGCCACGGTCCGTTCACGAACGCTTCGCGGGCGGCGGCGACGGCGAGGTCGATGTCCTCCTTCTGGCCGGCCGCGGCGGTGGCGTAGTTCGTGTTGGACACTGGGTCCAGTACGTCGAAGGTCTTGCCGCCCACGGAGTCAACGAACTCGCCGTTGATGTAGTGCTGGATGTGGGTGGGCAGGTTCTCGGGGACGTAGTGGGATGTGGTTTCCGGTGCAGTGAACGTCATTGTTGATTTCCTTACTGATGGTGCAACGCGGGGTCACTTACGGCCCATTCGGGGCGCTCTATTGGGCGCTAAGTGACCCCGCGTTGGTTTGGGCGAGGTACGCGTCCAGAGTGGCGGAGCGGTGGAGCCGTGCTGCTTTTTCGATGGCGTCGGCGTCGGCGCCGGTTTCAATGAGTTTCAGGAGGGCTTCGTGTTCGGCAACGGAGTCGTGGGCCCTGCCGGGCACGAAGCGGAACGTGGAGGACCGCAGTGACGCGAGCCTGTTCCAGCCGCGGTGGACGAGGTCCAGGATGTGCGGGTTGGGGCAGTGCTCGAACAGGACGCTGTGGAAGTCCTGGTTCAGGCGGGTGAAGCGGACGGGGTCGAAATGCTGCAGGCATTCCCGCATTTCCTCGTTTACCGCCCGGGCGCGGGCAATGTCCGCCGCCCCGATCAGCGGGGCCGAGAGTGCGGTGGCGGCACCCTCCACGATGCTCAGGGTCTGCATCGTGTAGAGGTATTCGGTGGGATCGATCCCGGACACTGTGGCGCCGACGTTCCGCTCGAACTTCACCAGCCCCTCGGCCTCGAGCCGGCGGATGGCCTCGCGGACCGGAACCACGCTGACGCCCAGGTCCTCGGCAATCTTGGCCAGGACCAGCCGGTAGCCGGGGGAGTAGGTCCCGTCCACGATTCGGGCCTTGACCGCCTGGTAGGCCTGTTCGGATTTGCTGCCGGTGGCGCCGTTTCCGACTGCGGTGCCGGCCGTGGCTACAGTCTCAGTCATTGGCCTTGTCCGTTTCCCATTGTTCGTACTTGCGGCGCCATTCGGCGTTCAGCGGGTAGAGGCCGTCCACGCTGTTGCCCTGTTCCACCATCTCCGCGATGAAGGTTTCTTCGCGTTCCTGGGCGATGGAATCGTCTGCGAGCTCTTCGGCCAGGGCCGGCGGGATGACCAAGATGCCGTCGGAGTCGGCCACGATGATGTCCCCGGGCTGCACGGTGGTGCCGCCGCAGGCGATGGTGATGTCCGTGTCCCACGGGATGTGCCGGCGGCCCAGGACGGCCGGGTGCGGGTTGGCGTAATACGTGGGCATGTCCATTGCTGCCACGGCGGCGAAGTCGCGGACCCCGCCGTCGGTGATGATGGCGGCAGCGCCGCGGACCTGGGCGCGGAGGGCCAGGATATCGCCGATGGTGCCGGTGCCCTTTTCGCCGCGGGCCTCCATCACCAGGATCTCGCCCTCGTTGACGGAATCGATGGCCTTCTTCTGGGCGTTGAAGCCGCCGCCGTGGGTCTTGAACAGGTCTTCGCGGTTGGGCACGTAGCGCAGGGTTCGGGCCAGGCCCACGATCCGCTTCTCCGGGCGGGTGGAGGTGAGGCCGTCGATGCTGACGTTGTTCAGGCCGCGCTTGCGCAGCTGGGAGGACAGCGTGGCGGTGCAGACGCTTTCCAGTTTCGCCTTCAGCTCCGGGGTAAGGACCGGCCCGACGGCGGCGCCCTCCACGGCGGCAAGACCGGCCGCTTCCCGGGAGCCGTACGCTTCCTCCCGCTGGAGATCATCGGTCTTGGGCCGGGCGCCAAAGTCCGCGAACGGTGTCGTGCCTTCCGCAACCAGGGTGACCAGCCGGCCGGTGGTGAGGCCGGAAGCGGCGCCGCCCGCCGTCGTCGTGCCGGCGCTGACTTCAACCTCGACGACGTCGCCCGGGTTGGCCACGGAGGCGCCGGCCGGGGTGCCGGTCAGGATCATGTCCCCCTCTTCGAGCGTGAGTAGCTGGGACAGGTCGGCGACGAGCCTTGCGAAGGGGAAGAGCAGGTCTTCGGTGGTGTCGTCCTGGACGAGGCGGCCGTTGTGCCAGGTGCGGATGCGCAGTTTTGCGGGGTCCACCGTGTCGGCGGGGATCAGCCCGGGGCCGACCGGCGTGAAGCCGTCGCCGCCCTTGGACCGGAGGTTGGAGCCCTTGTCCGCGTAGCGGAGGTCATAGACGCCGAGGTCGTTGCTGGCGGTGACCCACTCGACGTGGCTCCAGGCGTCCTCGAGGCCGACGCGGCGGGCCGGCTTGCCGATGATCAGGGCGATCTCGCCTTCGAATCCGAGGAGTTCGCAGCCGGCGGGGCGCTCCACCGTTGAAGGGGCTTCCGCCGAACCGAACGACAGGGACGACGGCGGCTTCAGAAAGTAGGAGGGCTGCTCCGGCGTGCGGCCGCGCTGGGCTGCCCGGCTGGGGTAGTTGATGTGCACCGCGATGACCTTGCGGGCCGCGGCCAGGATGTGGTCGGTGACCTGTTCCAAGAATTACTCCTCATCGAGTACGAAATCGTATACGATAACTATCATCCACGAATCGAGGGACCGTCAACCCCTTGTTTGGCGGAGTTTTCGAAGCGCTTGTATCCCGCGTCATACCTGGCGTACAGTTTTGGATCAATATAAACGTTCCATATTGGAACGAGTAATTCTAATATCGAACACAACGGCGATAGACGGCCACACAACGAAGTGAGGAAAGCCCGTGCAGTTTCACCACCACGGTTACGTATCCGGTGACCCCCGGGTCCAGCCGGCCGCCGGCGTCGGCATCAACCGCCCCGAAGAGCTGCCCGACGAGGTCGAGGTGCTCATTGTGGGCACCGGCCCCGCAGGCATGCTCACCGCCGCCCAGCTGTCCCAGTTCCCCGGTGTCACCACGCGCGTCGTGGAGCGCCGCGGCGGCAGGCTCGCCATCGGCCAGGCCGACGGCATCCAGGCCAGGAGCGTCGAGACGTTCCAGGCCTTCGGCTTTGCCGAGCGGATCATCGCCGAGGCATACCGCATCACCGAGATGGCGTTCTGGAAGCCGGACCCCGCAGACCACTCCCGCATCATCCGGGCCGCCCGCGCCGTCGACGACCCGGCCGGCATCAGCGAGTTCCCGCACCTCATCGTCAACCAGGCGCGCGTCCTGGACTACTTCGCCGAATTCATGGCGAACTCGCCCGCCCGCATGTCGCCGGACTACGGCTACGAATTCCGCAGCCTCGAAGTCACCGGCCAGGGCGAATACCCCGTCACCGTGACGCTGCTCCACACGGCCGGACCCGACGAAGGCCGGGAGCGCACGGTCCGCGCCAAATACGTCGTAGGCGCTGACGGCGCGCGCAGCAAGGTGCGGGAGTCGATCGGCTGCACCCTCGCCGGGGATCAGGCCAACCACGCCTGGGGCGTGATGGACGTCCTGGCCGTCACGGACTTCCCGGACATCCGCACGAAGTGCGCCATCCAGTCCGGCGAGGGCGGCAGCATCCTGCTGATCCCGCGCGAAGGCGGCCACCTCTTCCGCATGTACGTGGACCTCGGCGAAGTGGACGCCAACAGCAAGGGGGCCGTCCGCAACACCACCATCGAGCAGATCATCGCCAAGGCCAACGACATCCTGCACCCCTACACGCTCGATGTCCGGAACGTCGCCTGGCACAGCGTGTACGAGGTGGGCCACCGCCTCACCGACCGGTTCGACGACGTCCTCCCGGAGCAGCGGGGCACCCGCACGCCGCGCGTATTCATCGCCGGCGACGCGTGCCACACGCACAGCGCCAAGGCCGGCCAGGGCATGAACGTCTCCATGCAGGACGGCTTCAACCTGGGCTGGAAGCTGGGGCACGTGCTCGAAGGCCGCAGCCCGGAGAGCCTGCTGTCCACCTACTCGGCCGAGCGCCAGGTCATCGCGAAGAACCTCATCGACTTCGACAAGGAATGGTCCACCCTCATGGCGAAGAAACCCGAGGAGTTCGATAGCCCCTCCGAACTCGAGGACTTCTATGTCAGCACGGCCGAGTTCCCCGCGGGCTTCATGACCCAGTACGCCCCCTCCATGCTCATCGCCGAGCCCGATCACCAGGACCTGGCCACCGGGTTCACCATCGGTAAACGCTTCAAGTCCGCGCCCGTGGTGCGGGTCTGCGATACGAACCCGGTGCAGCTCGGCCACCAGGCGAAGGCGGACGGCCGGTGGCGCATCTACGTCTTCGCGGACGCGGCCGCCGCAGGTGCCCCGTCGCCGACCACGGACCTGGCGGCGTGGCTGGCCAGTGCACCGGAGTCGCCGCTCGCCGCCACACCCGAGGGCGCCGACCGCGACGCCTGGTTCGACGTGAAGGTCATCTACCAGCAGGACCACACGGGCGTCGACATCGGCGCAGTCCCGGCGGTGTTCAAGCCGGAAGTCGGCCCGTTCAAGCTCAGCTACCTTGAGAACGCCTACGGCACCGACCCCACCGCGGACATCTTCGAGCTGCGCGGCCTGGACCGCGGCGGCGTGATGGTGGTGGTGCGCCCGGATCAGTACGTGGCGAACGTCCTGCCGCTGACGGCGACCGCCGAGCTGGGCGCGTTCTTCGCGCCGCTTCTGAACCGGCGTCAGACCGCCGTGGCCTGAGCCGGCCTGGTCCGGTATTCGGCAGCGGCATACACGCCCAGGATCCGCACCTCGGTGGTGAAGAAGTCCAGCTCCTCCAAGGCAAGCTTCAGCGGCAGGTCCTCCGGGTGTCCCTCTACGTCGGCCATGAACATGGTGGCAGCGAACTCGTCGCCCACCATGTAGCTCTCCAGCCGGGTCATGTTCACGCCGTTGGTGGCGAACCCGCCCAGTGCCTTGTAGAGCGCGGAGGGAACGTTCCGGACGCGGAACACGAAACTGGTAACTGCCGGCCCGGGCAACTCATCCCGGGTCGGCAGTTTCTTTTCCGGCGCCAGGACCACAAAGCGGGTGGTGTTGGAGGGGTCGTCCTCGACGGCGGATGCCAGCACTTCCAGTCCGTAGAGTTGCGCTGCCAGCGGGGGAGCGAGGGACAGTTTGGCGGGGTCGTTCCAGTCCCGGACCTCCCGGGCTGACCCTGCCGTGTCTCCGGCGATCACGGGCTTCAAGCCGGCGCTGCGGATGAGCTTCCGGCACTGGCCCAGGGCGTGGATATGGCTGTGGACCTCGGTGGCGGCCTCAATGGTACTGCCAGGGATGCCCAGCAGGTCGAAATGGATGGGCAGGAAGAACTCGCCCACTATCTGCAGATGGGACTGGGGCAGCAGAATATGGATGTCAGCCACCCGGCCGGCAATTGAGTTCTCGATCGGGATCATGGCAAGGTCCGCCTCGCCGCTGGACACCAATTCGAAAGCGTCCTCAAAACTGGCGCACGGAATATTTTCCAGCTCGGGGAACATCTGGATGCAAGCAATATTGGAGTTGGCGCCGGGCTCACCCTGGTACGCAATCTTTTGGGCCATGCTCCGTATGGTTTCACGCGTGGTGCCCTGCCACTCACCCGGGCGGCCGTAGATGTCGTAATTGTCGCCCGACATGACACCAAGGAGGCCGGGGCCGCCCATGGCGCCCCCGGCCTCCGCCGTCGCTATCTTGGGTTCCGCATCCTAGCCGTTGATCACCTGCGGCACGCCGAGGGCTTTGAGGCCTTCGACGCCGAATTCCAGGCCGTAGCCGGACTGCTTTGCTCCGCCGAAGGGGACGCGCGGGTCCACGGCGCCGTGCTTGTTGATCCACACCGTGCCGGCCTCGATCCGGGCAGCGACCTGGCGGGCGGCGCTGATGTCCGGGGACCAGACGGAGGCGCCGAGCCCGATGTCCAGCGCGTTCGCCATGGCCACGGCTTCGTCCACGCTGCTGTACCGGATGATCGGCAGGGCGGGGCCGAACTGTTCCTCGGCAACCAGCGGGTTGTCGTTGTCGATGTCGGCCACGAGCGTGGCGGGGTAGAAGTGGCCGGGCTGGCCGGGGTCCGGGTTGCCGCCGAGCAGGATCCGGGCGCCGGATTCCCTGGCGGCTTCTACGAGCCCTGCCACGATTTCGTACTGGGCCCTGTTCTGCAGCGGGCCGAGGACGTTGTTCTCGTCGAGCCCGACGCCCATGGGCATGGCCTTCGCCACGGCGGTGAGCTCTCCGCAGACGGCGTCGTAGATGTCGTCGTGCACGTAGAGGCGCTTGAGGGCGGCGCAGGTCTGGCCGGTGTTGATGAAGGCGCCCCAGAAGAGACCCTCGGCGATGGCCTTGGGGTCGGCGTCGGGCAGGACGATGCCGGCGTCGTTGCCGCCGAGCTCGAGGGTGAGGCGCTTGACGGTGTCGGCGGAGGATTTGATGATCGCCCGGCCGGCGGAGGTGGAGCCGGTGAACATGATCTTGCCGACGGCGGGGTGTCCGGCCAGGCGGGCACCCACCTCGCGGTCGCCGGAGACCACCGTGAGGACGCCGTCGGGGAGTTCCTCGTTGAGGACCTTGGCAAGGGCCAGGACGGACAGCGGCGTGTATTCGGAGGGCTTGACCACCACCGTGTTGCCCATCCGGAGGGCGGGGGCGATCTGCCAGATGGTGATCATCATGGGCCAGTTCCAGGGGCCGATCGCGCCGACGACGCCGATGGGCCTGTAGTGCAGTTCGGCGTAGGTCTCGCCGTCGTCCACCACGGTTTCCGGGTGGAGCACGGTGCCGGCGGCGGCGCGGAGCCAGGCGGCGCAGGCGCCGACCTCGAAGCGTGCGTTGGGGCCGTTCAGCGGCTTGCCCTGTTCTCGGGAGAGCAGCCGGGCAAGTTCTTCGGCGGAGCGTTCGACGGCGTCGGCCGCCTTGAGCAGCGCGGCGCTGCGTGCGTCGTGGCCCAGGGCAGCCCAGGCCGGCTGGGCTTCCGTGGCGTCAGTGATGGCCCGGTCCAGGTCCTCGACGGTGTGCACGGGAGCTTCGCCGACAATCGTGCCGGTGGCAGGGTCAAAGATGGTCCGGCTGCGGGAACCGGCGTTGGGGGTGATCGAGGCCAGCAGGGCGTCGTAAGTTTCCATGGGGTACTCCACTTCGAGTAGGCAATGCGCACCGGCCTGCGTGGCCTGAGGCTATGTCTCGAGTCTGCCTGGCTCCCTACGGGGCGTCTTGTGTATCCGCGAACGGTTCTTGACCTCAGGTGAACAGCTGCATCCGGCCGGAGCGCCAGCGTGACTGCGCTCAGGAACAACAAATGATCGCTGCACGACAAGGCGCCTCCGGGCTTCAGTGCCATTCTGGATCTTATGGCGAAGCCCACATGCGCGGCCCCGGCACTGCTAGGCAGCCCGCAGGCCAATGGGCGCCGTCGTCCAAGAACATCTCCCAGCACTCATGACCGTTAAGAAGGATCAAATGAGTATTTCCAATTCCGAGTCCCGGACAGCAGAAGCACAAGCCAGCCCCCGCCAGGAACACTCCACCGCCCTGCGCGCCGGCAGCATCGGTGTTCTGGGAATTCTCTTCTTTGTCCTGTCCGCGCAGGCCCCGCTGACCGGGATAGTCGGCGCCGCGCCCCTGGCAGCAGCGCTCGGCAATGGTGCCGGCGCCCCGGGGGCCTACCTCGTCGTCGGCATCGTCATTGTAATCTTCGCCGTCGGGTTCGTCGCCATGAGCCGCAAGGTCCAGACCAACGGTGCCTTCTACGCGTATGTGACTGCAGGGTTCGGGCGGAAGACCGGCGCCGGTGCCGCGTGGCTGGCCCTGCTGGCGTACAGCACGGTGCAGGCCGCGATGTACGGGCTCTACGGTACCGCTTTCTCCGGCCTGCTGGCGTCGGCAGGAATCAGCGTTCCCTGGTGGCTGCTGGCGGTGGCCACCATGGCAGGGGTCCAGGTTCTTGGGTCTATGAACATCGAGCTCGGCGCCCGGGTCCTGGCTGTCTTGGTTGGCCTGGAAGTCGCAATTCTCCTGCTGTTCGGGTTCTCCGTGCTGTTCCACGGCGGCGGCCCGCAAGGCCTGAACCTGGCAGCCTCGTTTTCCCCCGAGGCCATTGCGGGCGGCGCTCCCGGCGTGGCCATCATGTTCGCGGTGGCGTCCATGTTCGGCTTCGAATCCACGGCCATCTACTCCGCGGAGGCCAAGGATCCGCACAAGACCGTTGCCCGCGCCACCTACCTCTCGGTGGGCATCATCGCCGTGTTCTTCTCCTTCATCACCTGGATGCTGGTCAGTTTCTACGGGCCCTCACAGGTGGCCGGCGCCGCCGGCGCGGCACTCGAATCCGGGGACGCGACGTCGTTCGTCATCGGCCCGCTCGTTGAGATGTTCGGCCCCTGGGCCGGCATCACGGCCGGAATCCTCCTGGTGACGTCCCTCCTCGCCGGCATTATTGCCTTCCACAACGGCATCAACCGCTACCTTCATTCACTGGCGCTGCGCGGCTCCATGCCCGCCGTCGTGGCGCGGACCAACAGGCACTGCGCGCCCGCGGTGGCGGCGTGGATCCAGACGGCGGTGGCCGTGCTTCTCGTGGCGCCGTTCGCGCTGCTGGCCATGGATCCGGTGCTGACCCTCTTCTCCTGGTTCAGCGGCCTCGCTGTCGCGGCACTGCTGGCGCTGTACATGCTGTCCTCGCTCGCCGTCGTCGCCTATTTCCGCCGGGAACCGGTGCCGGGGCAGTCCTGGCAGACGCTCATAGCCCCGGTGCTGGCTTCGCTGTTGCTCGCCTGGGTGCTCTACCTCGTGGTCAGCAACTTCACCTCCCTCATCGGGGGAAGCACGCAAACCGCCGCGGCACTCCTGGCGACAGTCCCGGCGCTCTTCGCGGCAGGGGTGCTGGTGGAGATCCGGGTGGAGAAGCGGGCGCGGACCCTAGACCCTGAGGTTGCCGGGTAACGGACGACGGCGACGGCGGCGGCGGCGCGGGCGGCGGGTTGGCGCCGCCCGCGCCAGGCGAGACCGCCGGCAAGCAGCAACAGCGCCAGCAGGGACGCCGCGGCTCCCGCGGCCAGCTCAGGTCCGCCGGGCCACCGGCCGGTCAGCCCCAGGAACGCCGGCACCGTGGCCGAGGCCTGGCCGGCGAGGACGAGGGACCAGCCAATCAGTGGGGCCAGGCGTTCGAAGCCCAACGCCAGTTGCAGGAAGAACAGCATCCACAGATAGGTCCAGCAGAGCCATAGGACTGCCAGAAACGGATCCGCTCCGGACCAGGCGGCAGCCAGCACGAGCCCGCACACGCCCACCAGTCCGCAGAACCAGCCGAGGCCCCTGGACCCGAGTGCCAGCAGGTAGTCCAGGCCCCCATAGACATAGGTCAGTCCGAACAGGAACATCCCGGCCGCGCCGTGCAGCGCTTGCTGGCCGCCGCCGTTAACGCCCGGAGGGGCCGCAGCCAGATAGGTGACACCCAAGGCCAGCTGAATGCTGCCGATGACCAGGCTGAACACGGCCGCATCCCGGCGGGGGAGTGTGCCCAGCGATGCCAGTCCGTTGATCAGCAGCGCCGCTCCCGAGAGAAGGAGGCAGATGCGCAGGACGAACTCGACGGCGATGCCGCTGCCCGGCTTGTCCGGAACGGGCTGCTCGCCGTCGGCGAGGGCGCCAACATGCCGTCTACCCGTGCGGCGGTGGCTGTGTTCCAGGATGACGGCGTGCTGTTCGCGCCGGGCAAGGCCGCCAACGCAGGCGGCGTCAGGCGCTGCGCCGCCAGTCGCTGGGGGATTCTCCGAATGCTTCGCGGAAGGTGCGGCTGAAATGGGCGGCGTCCAGGAATCCCCAGCGCGCCGCGACGGCTCCCACCGAGGTGCCCGAGTGCAGGGGGTCCCGCAGGTCGCGGCGGATATGCTCCAGCCGTTTGCTCCTGATCCAGCTGGCCACGGTGGAGCCTGATTCGTGGAACACGTTGTGCAGGTGCCGGGTGGAGATGAAGTGCGCAGCCGCAATGCTGGCCGGCGACAGGTCCGGATCCGCCAGGTTGGCCTCGATGTACTCGCGGATCGACGTTGCCAGCACAGCCTGGGGTTTCATCCGGTCCGGTGCCATGGCCAGTTCCGAGTGCAGCATGGTGGAGACGAGATCGAGGGCGTTCGTGGCCAGCCGCGAGCCGCTGGGGCCGCTGAGGACCTCCAGGTTCTCGGCGAGCTGGGCAATGAACGGCCCCACAATGCCCGTCAGGCCGTGGCCGCCGGCCAGGCGGACCGCGGAAAGCTGCCCCACGTAGTCGGGCGGCAGCGACAGTGCGTCGTGCGGGAACATGACCACCATCATCCGTGCCTGTTCCTCAAAGGCGAGCGTGTACGGCCGGTTGGTGTCGTAGATGGCCAGATCGCCGGGGCGAAGTACGGCCTCGCGGTTGTCCTGGATGAGGAGGCCGGTGCCCTCCAGCTGGAGATTGAGCTTGAAATAGCGCTGGTCCGACTGCGCCAGGAGGGCGCGTGTGCGGTGGACGCTGTGCCCCGACGCCGAAACCTCCACAATGCACATGCGGTCGAGCACCCTGGACCCCATCCGGCCGCGGAAGGAGTCGGGGCGGTCCGTCTCCGCGGCCAGCGGCACAAAGGACTGGGCTACCAGGTGCCTCCAGTGGTCAAACGAGGCGGCCACGCTGGAGGTGAGGTCCTGGCGCGCGGGACGGGCTGTTGGTGCAGGCATGGATGTTCCTGACGACGGATGGCCATCTGAAGTGGGTCCCCAATACTGTGTCCTGGAACACAGTCATTTCAGGTTAGCGCCGAAGTTCCGCAGTGTCATCTTTTTTCAACACATGTCGAAAAAAGATTTCCGGCCGGCTTCCTGATCATTTGTTCTTACCCCTGGCAGCCACGGCCCACCTGTCCACGAGCTCGCCGCGGCTGGTGACTGCGACGTCGTCAACCAGGTTAATAGTGAGGCACACGTGGTTGGGGATGACGCGCAGCCGCTGCCCGATGGCCGGCATGGTCCCGCGCTCGGGCCACTCGACGGTGGCATGGTGCTCCGACAGCGCGGTGATCCGGGCGTCGGGCTGGTCGAGCAGGCGTCCGAAGCCGCTTGCCCACGCCGGCCGATCGCTGCCGAGAACCTTGCTGCCGGCGTCGATGATGAAACGTGCGGGACCGTCCGCCGGGGTTTCATGCTGGCTGACCACCGTGGCCGCCACCGTCAGTGCGATGTCTTCGATGGCGCACCGCCCCAGTTCCAGCTGCTGGGCGTCGCCAAAGACATACACGCCCGGACGCACCTCGGTGGCAACCGAATTCTCGGTCAGCATTGCCGTCGGGGTGGACCCGCCGCTTCGGCGCGTGATGTCGAACCCTGCCGCGGCCAGGACTTCGGACGCCTGCTGCAGGGCGTGCTGCTCCTGGCGGGCCGCCTCGACCGGCATGCCCGGCGCATAGCTGTGGCCCGGGAAGGTGAAGACTCCCGCCACCGTCAGCCCGGCGCGCGCCGCTGCTTCGGCCACCGGCACCACTGCCTCCGGACTGACGCCGCTCCGGTGATGGCCGCTGTCGACCTCCACGAGAACACTCACGTTCCCTGCCGCCGTCCCGAGCCCGGTTCCCAGCATGGCCGCCCCTTCCGCGGAATCCACTCCGACGGCGATGCGTGCGCTTTCCGACAGGCGCCGAAGCCGGCCGGCCTTTTGAGGAGAAACCCAGAGCGGATAGGCGATGAACAGGTCATCGACACCCGCAGCGGCGAACACTTCCGCTTCGCCGATGGTTGCCACGGTCAGGCCCGAGGCTCCCGCCGCCATCTGGCGGGCGGCGATCTCTGTGATCTTGTGCGTTTTGGCGTGGGGGCGCAGGCTGAGGCCTTTCGCCCGGACGGCCGAGGCCATGCGGTCGATGTTCCGCTCGAGAATGTCGAGGTCAACCATGACTTCCGGCGTGTCGATTTCCTGGGGGATGGTCACAGCCGGCGTCTCCTGGTTGGTTATCCCGGCAATCGCGGTCCGGGGGGGTGGGATCTTGAGGTCTCAAGGCTAGCGGGTCAGCAGCGCCAGGAAGCCCTCCAGTTGCTCACTCAGCCCGAGGTCGCCCTGGCCCTCCGGTGCCAGAGCGGCGGATATCTGGGCGCCGAGCAGCATGTTCAGCAAGTGGCCCGCGAGGGCGGCGTCGTCGACGCCGGTGGTGACGTCGCCGCTTTCCCGCGCCTCCGCGAGGTGTCCCAGCAGTGCCGCATGCCACTGGTCCATGGATTCCCTGTGGATGGCGGCTTTTTCGGGGTCGTTGACGGCCTTCTGCCAAAAGGGGATCACTATCCGGGCTTCGTTGATGCGCTCCTCGTCCAGTGGCAGCACCTCCACGCAGAACGCCCGCAGTGCGGCGATCCCTGACAAGCCGTCGGTTACCGCCTCGATCCGCTCGTTGGTCCGGTTGAAGACGTGGCCGAAGGCGAACGTCAGCAGGGTGTCCTTGGTGGGGAAATACGGCTTCAGGGCGCCGTTCGCAAAGCCGGCCTCGAGGGCGATCTCCCGCATGGTGGCGCCTTCGATGCCCAGCCGGGCGATGATCCGCCAGGTCGCATCCACCAGCTCCAGGCGCCGCTCGTCATGGTCAACAATCTTTGGCACGCTGCCGCTCCCCGGGAAATATTTGGCGTCTGGCTATTGTGAGCCATCTTACGGACGGTTATTCTCTACAACTATAGAAAATAAAAATCCCGACCGGACACGGTCCCGGACAAAGGTCGCCCATGACACTCGCACCAGCTGACGCAGCCACCCAGTACCGCCTGGCAACGGGCGCTGAAATCACCGGCGTGCAGGCCATCCTGCGCGCCGGGGGACTTCTCGGCCCGGAGAAGCGGATCGCGTACCTCGGCCTGCTCGATCCGGCCCGGGACGCCGCTCCGGACTCCGAGGACCGGCGTTTCCGCGTGTTTATCCACGATGTGTCCGGCGGGCGGCCCCTTGATGTCACCGTGTCCGCCACGGGCGGCACGGTGACCTCCGCCGTCGAACTCGACACCGCCGTGACGGGTGAACTCCCCGTTCTCGAGGAGGAGTTCGAGGTGGTTGAGGAGCTGCTGGCCTCCGACGAACGGTGGCTCAAGGCCCTCGCCGACCGGAACCTGGACGTCAGCAAGGTCCGCGTTGCCCCGTTGTCCGCCGGCGTCTTCGAATACCCGGAGGAGAGGGGCCGCCGCATCCTCCGCGGGCTGGCCTTCGTGCAGGACTTTCCCGAGGACAGCGCCTGGGCGCATCCGGTGGACGGCCTGGTGGCCTACGTCGACGTCGTCGGGAAGGAAGTCACCCAGGTGCTGGACGCCGGCGCCTTCGCGGTTCCCGGCGAGCACGGCAACTACACCGATCCGGAGCTCACCGGCCCGCTCCGCACCACGCAGAAGCCCATCAGCATCACCCAGCCCGAAGGGCCCAGCTTCACGGTCACCGGCGGCAACCACGTTGAGTGGGAAAAGTGGAGCCTGGACGTTGGCTTCGATGTCCGCGAGGGCGTGGTGCTGCACAACATCGCCTTCCATGACGGCGGGCGGAAGCGCCCCATCATCAACCGCGCCTCCATCGCCGAAATGGTGGTTCCGTACGGCGACCCGTCACCCGTCAGGTCCTGGCAGAACTACTTCGACACGGGGGAGTACCTCGTGGGCCAGTACGCCAACTCGCTCGAACTGGGCTGCGACTGCCTCGGCGAGATCACCTACCTCAGCCCGGTGATCAGCGACGCGTTCGGCAACCCGCGCCAAATCCGCAACGGCATCTGCATGCACGAGGAGGACTGGGGCATCCTGGCCAAACACAGCGATCTCTGGTCCGGCGTCACGTACACGCGCCGGAACCGCCGGCTGGTGATCTCCTTCTTCACGACCATCGGCAACTACGACTACGGCTTCTACTGGTACCTGTACCTCGACGGCACCATCGAGTTCGAGGCCAAGGCTACCGGCGTCGTGTTCACCAGCGCCTACCCCGAGGACGGCTCGGACAATATTTCGCAGCTGGCCCTCGGGCTGGGGGCGCCCTTCCACCAGCACCTGTTCAGTGCGCGGCTGGACATGGCCATCGACGGCTTCACCAACCGCGTCGAGGAAGAGGACGTCGTCCGGGAGCCGATGGGCGCGGGCAACGAACGCGGCAACGCCTTCTCGCGGCGGCGCACCCTGCTGGCCCGGGAATCCGACGGCGTCCGTGAGGCCGACGCACGCAACGGCCGCACCTGGGTCATCTCCAACCCGGACTCGCGCAACCGCCTCGGCGCACCCGTGGGCTACAAGCTCCACGCCCAGGGCCAGCCCACGCTCCTCGCCGACCCGGATTCCTCCATCGCCCGCCGCGCGGCGTTCGCCACGAAGGACCTCTGGGTCACCCGTTTCGCGGAAGGCGAGCGCTACCCCACCGGGGACTTCGTGAACCAGCACGCGGGGGGAGCGGGCCTGCCGGCCTACGTCGCCCAGGACCGGGACATCGACGGGCAGGACATTGTCGTCTGGCACACCTTCGGCCTCACCCACTTCCCTCGGACCGAAGACTGGCCAATCATGCCGGTGGACACCGTCGGCTTCAAGCTGCGTCCCGAGGGATTCTTTGACCGCAGCCCCGTGCTGGACGTGCCGGCGGGATCGCAGCCGGCCACCGGCGGACACTGCCACGGCTAGGCCCGCGCCGTGACAGCCCTGCGGGGATGGGACCGTGCCGCCGGCCCCATCCTCCGCCCTCGCGTCGTTGTCCACTACCGCGTTGTCGCGGCTGCGACGGCGGCATCCTGCCTGGTGCACCTCTGGCTCGTTGCGAGCAACCACCATGGGCTGTGGCTGAACCTGCTGATCCTCGCCATGGTGGGAGTCTGCCTGCCCTGCGCTGTCCACATTTGGCGCGACGGCAGGGTGGACGCCCTTCGCCAGGTGATGGCATGCGGGCTGGCGATGACCGTGCTGCACGCCGCCTTGCTCTTGGGTGGTACTGCCGCCGGCAGCGGGGCGTCCGGCCACATCCACGGGACTGCTGCCCTGCGGGCAGCAGGAGTAGCCGGATCCGCGGCGGATGGACTGCTGGCCATCGTCGCCCTGGAAATTACGACGGCGTTGCTCGCCGCCACGCTGCTGGCCCGGCTCCGGCGCCCGTGATGCTGCGGTGGTTGAGCGTGGCCGGCCACCGGTGCGTCAGCGGACCGGGTTGCCCAGTTCGCGCAGCGGCGTCTTGTGGGTTTCGCGGGCCCAGAGTGCGCCGGCGACCGCCAGCACTGAGGACGCGGCCCACTGAGGACGCGGCCACGATCCAGGCTGCCGGACCCCAGTTGGCCTTGGTGGCACCCACCAGGGCCGTTCCCAGCAGCGGGGTGAAGCCGGCGCACAGGATGCCGACCTGCAGCCCGATGGCCATGCCGGAGTAGCGCACCTTGACGTTGAACAGCTCGGAGAACCACGCCGGGTCCTCCTGGAACAGCTGGGCGGCGTGGACACCGTGCTTGGGGCCGTGGGCGGCGGGGGCTTGATGGCCGGGATCGCGGCCGCCGTCGAAGGCCTGGCCAATGTGGTTGGCGTGGAGCCCGCCAGCGCTCCCACGCTGCACGCTGCCCTCGAGGCGGGCGCCCCGGTGGACGTGGCCGTCTCGGGGATTGCCGCGGATTCACTCGGGGCGCGGCGGATCGGACAGATCGGCTCTAAGGTGGCGGTTCGAACCGGCGTGAAGAGCGTGCTGGTGTCCGACGACGAGATCATCGCCGCGCGCTCGCTGCTGTGGCCCGAGTACCGCTTGGTGGTGGAGCACGGTGCCGCGGCCGCCTATGCCGCGCTGACCTCGGGGGCGTACGTTCCGGCGGACGGCGAACGCGTAGCCGTTATCCTGTGCGGCGCCAATACGGACCCCTCCACGGTTTGACTGTCCCACCGGTTCATCCGCGATAGGAGCTAGCTGAGCTCAAGGAGAAGGTACGTCAACCAGCCGGCGGCGACACCACCGGCCGGAAAGGAGGTCCGGTCCCACGCGGTATCCAATGCTGTACGTGCAATGCCGGTGGCCCTCACCGCAGGCCTGGCCATGACCAAGATAGTGCCGGGACCGGCGCGTGGCGCCGTGGGTGCAGTGATTCGAACTGATACTCAATGTGATCCCCCCTGAGAATCGTGCGGGCAACCTGTGATTCTTTCCTTCTCACGGATGCCGGGTTCCCGCCTGGATGGTTATGCCTCAAGGGTGAACCGACAAAATCAGCGACTCCGTTACGTTGGCGCAATTTTGGCTCAAGTTCCGGGGGTCTTCTCCGGCGGGTCTACGGGGCCAGCCGGCGGAACTCGGAACCGAAGTGCAGCAACGGGTCCTGGGCCTCTGACGGCGCAGCGTCGCTGCCCATCGCCACCACCTCTCCGACGACGAGCAGATGCGTGGCGGCCGGATGAACCGATGCGGTCCGCAGCTCAAAGTATGCGATCGACCCGTCGATGATCGCCGCTCCGGTGGCCGGGCCGCGCCGGAACGGAACCTGCGCAAGCATCCCGTGCAGCGGGATGCCGGGGCTGGCCAGCCAGTTCGCGGTGCCCTGGTGCTTGGCAGGAAGCAGGCTCAGCGCCCACGTGCCTGCCTCTGCGACCGCCTCCCCGATGCGCGATTCCGCATAGAGGCTGACCAGCAGCGTCGGCGGGTCATAGGAAACTGAGAGGAATGCGCTGACGGTCGCGGCGTAATCCCGGTTGCGCAGCACCGTGGAAACCACGGCCACTCCGGCGGCGATGTCGCTGCTGAGCCTGCGGTACAGATCGATGTCAGCGTCCGACGGCGGCCCCTCGCCAAGGCGGTGCGCGTCAAGCTTCCCCGGTGTCTCCATGCAGCCCATCGTGTCACGCGCCGCCGGAACCGCGCCCACTACGACTGTGACGTAGCTAACGCAATGGTGACCCTGCAGGTGTAAGCAAATGTCCCGCCGTCGTTAACCTTTCGTTCACCTTGGACCCCAACACTCGTTACCTGCGGCCCATACCTTCATTGAAGGTACAAAAAGTACGCATCCCCCTGTCCGGACGTCTCCGGTTCGGATCGCATCAGAAAACCCTGGAAGGGGTACACCCAGTGAAGGCACTCCGCTTCGGCCGCCACGCGGCTATCGCTGTCATCGCCGTTGGCGCGCTCGCGCTCACCGCGTGCGGTTCAGACAACGCCACGAACTCTCCCGCAGGCACCCAGTCCGCTGCCGGCACCAAGGTCACCGGAACCCTGACCGGCATCGGCTCCTCTGCGCAGGGCGCAGCCATGGACGTCTGGAAGACCAACTTCGCCGCCGCAAACCAGGGCGCCACCGTGCAGTACTCCCCGGACGGTTCCGGCGCAGGCCGCAAGGCCATCATCGACGGCTCGGCACAGTTCGCCGGATCCGACGCCTACCTGAAGGACGAGGAACTCGCGGCCTCCAAGGCCAAGTGCGGTCCCGAAGGCGCCATCGACATCCCGGTCTACATCTCCCCGATCGCTATCGCGTTCAACGTTCCGGATGTCATGGACCTCAAGCTGGACGCCACCACGGCCGCCAAGCTCTTCCGCGGCGAGATCGCCAAGTGGAACGACCCCGCCATTGTCGCCCTGAACCCGGATGCCAAGCTTCCGGACCTCAAGGTCACCCCGGTCAGCCGCTCTGACGACTCCGGCACCACCAAGAACTTCACCGAATACCTGTCCGCCGCAGCGCCTGACGTCTGGAAGGACAAGGCCGACGGCATCTGGCCCGCTTCGCTGAAGGGCGAAAACGCCAAGGGCACGTCCGGCGTCGTCAAGACCGTCACCGACACCCCGGGTGCCGTGACCTACGCCGATGATTCCGCCGTCGGCGGCAAGCTGGGCACCGCCCAGATCAAGGTCGGCTCCGAGTTCGTCAAGATCTCCCCCGAGGCCGCCTCCAAGGCTGTTGACGCCGGCAAGGCCGTCGAAGGCCGCGCCACCAGCGACGGTGCCATCAAGCTGGACCGCACCACCACCGAATCCGGCGCCTACCCCGTCGTCCTGGTTTCCTACCACCTGGTCTGCACCACCTACCCCAAGCAGGAAACCGTTGACCTGGTCAAGGCCTTCGAGAAGTACGTAGTCTCCGAGGAAGGCCAGAAGGCTGCCGCTGAGTCCGCCAAGTCGGCTCCGCTGTCCGCAGCCCTGGCTGAGAAGGCTGCCAAGGCCATCGAGTCCATCAAGGTCAAGTCGTAAGGTTTGAACTGAACGCTGAAGTTCCCCGCCCAGCCGCAAGGCAGGGCGGGGAACTTAGGCGTGTCAGGCGCGGTTTCACCATGTTCAACACCTCCGCAACACCAACACCGAAGGGCCAGGTATGACCACCACCTCCCTGACAAGTTCCCGAGGCGCAGGCCGCGCCGGGGATAAAGTCTTCTCCGGAGCCACCCTGGCAGCAGGGTGCCTGATACTTGCCGTGCTGTTCGGCGTTGCGCTCTTCCTCGTCATCCAGGCAATTCCTGCCTTCACGGCCCCGGCCGCCGACATCCAGGGCGGCAAGGGCTTCTTCGCCTACATCTGGCCGATCGTCGTAGGCACGCTAATCGCCGCCGTCATCGCGCTGGTCATCGCCACCCCGGTCGCCATCGGAGTCGCACTCTTCATCTCGCACTACGCGCCGCGCAAGCTGGCCTCCGGCCTCGGCTACGTTGTCGATCTGCTGGCCGCCATCCCGTCCGTCATCTACGGCGCCTGGGGCGCAGCGTTCCTGGCCAAGGAAATCGCGCCGGCCTACGACTGGCTCGCAGCCAACTTGGGCTGGCTGCCCATCTTCCACGGTCCTGCGTCGGCCACGGGCAAGACCATCCTGACCGCAGGCATCGTGCTGTCCGTCATGGTGCTCCCGATCATCACGTCGCTCTCCCGCGAGATCTTCCTTCAGACCCCCAAGCTGCACGAGGAAGCCGCCCTGGCCCTCGGCGCCACGCGCTGGGAAATGATCAAGATGGCCGTCCTGCCCTTCGCCCGCCCGGGCATCGTCAGCGCCGTCATGCTGGGCCTCGGCCGCGCGCTCGGCGAGACCATGGCCGTTGCACTGGTACTTTCCTCCGGCGCCCTCACCGCCAGCCTGATCCAGTCGGGCAACCAGACCATCGCCGCCGAGATCGCCCTGAACTTCCCTGAGGCGAGCGGCCTGAAGGTCAGCACACTGATCGCCGCCGGCCTGATCCTGTTCGTGATCACCCTGGCCGTGAACATGGTTGCACGCTGGATCATCAGCCGGCACAAAGAATTCTCGGGAGCCAACTAAATGACCTCCACCCTTACCCCGGCCCGCAAGAGGTCGGCACTGACCAAGGGCCAGCTGCCCAAGTTCGCCCCGTACGCGGTCCTCGCCGTAGCGCTGGTCCTCGGCGCGGCCATCCTCGCGCTGATCGGCTTCAATGCCTTCGGCTGGGGAATCGTCTCCGCCATCCTCTTCGCCGCCGGACTGGTGGGCTGGAGCGCCGCCGTCGAAGGAGCACGCAAGGCCAAGGACAAGCTGGCCACCTGCCTGGTGGTGGGATCCTTCCTCATCGCGCTCCTGCCGCTCATCTCCGTCATCTGGACCGTCCTGGTCAACGGCATCCCGGGCATCATCACGCCGGGGTTCCTGGGCACGTCCATGAACGGCGTCACCGGCGTCTTTGACAACAGGGCCGCCGAAGGAGGCGGACCGGTCCTCGGCGGCATTTACCACGCGCTCCTCGGCACGGTCCAGATCACCCTCCTGGCTACGGTCATCTCCGTGCCGGTCGGCCTGCTCACCGCGATCTACCTCGTCGAATACGGCAACGACCGCCCGCTGGCCCGCGCCATCACGTTCTTCGTGGACGTCATGACCGGCATCCCGTCCATCGTGGCCGGCCTCTTTGCCGCCGCCTTCTTCTTCGCGGTGGTGGGGCCCGGCACCAAAACCGGCGCCGTCGCCGCCGTCGCGCTTTCCGTGCTGATGATCCCGGTGGTGGTCCGCTCCAGCGAGGAAATGCTGAAGATCGTCCCCAACGAACTCCGCGAGGCGGCCTACGCCCTGGGCGTCCGCAAATGGCGGACCATCCTCAAGGTGGTCATTCCGACGGCGATCTCCGGCATCGCGTCCGGTGTCACCCTGGCGATCGCCCGCGTGATCGGCGAAACCGCACCCATCCTGGTGACCGCCGGGTTCGCCACCAGCATCAACAACAACGTGTTCGGCGGCTGGATGGCCTCCCTGCCCACGTTCATTTACACCCAGATTCTGAACCCGACCTCGCCGTCCAACCCGGACCCGTCCTCGCAGCGGGCCTGGGGCGCCGCCCTGGTCCTCATCATCCTGGTGATGCTCCTGAACCTCGGGGCCCGCCTGATCGCCAGGATTTTCGCCCCCAAGACCGGGCGCTAGGCAGGTCACCGGCCGTTCCGGAACGAACAGCCGGGATCTAGACTCAATCCATACCAGCAAGTTAAAGGAACCTCATGTCCAAGCGCATCGACGTCAAAGACCTGAACGTGTACTACGGCAGCTTCCTGGCTGTCGAAGACGTCAGCATCAACATCGAAGCCAAGTCCGTCACGGCGTTCATCGGCCCCTCCGGCTGCGGCAAGTCCACCTTCCTGCGGACGCTCAACCGCATGCACGAGGTCCTTCCGGGCGCCCGCGTCGAGGGCGAAGTGCTTCTCGACGGCGACAACCTATACGGCCCCGGCGTTGACCCCGTCACGGTCCGCTCCCAGATCGGCATGGTCTTCCAGCGGCCCAACCCGTTCCCCACCATGTCCATCCGGGACAACGTGCTGGCCGGTGTGAAGCTGAACAACCAGAAGATGTCCAAGGGCGAGGCCGATGCCCTCGTGGAGCGGTCCCTCCAGGGCGCCAACCTGTGGAACGAGGTCAAGGACCGCCTCGAGAAGCCGGGCTCCGGCCTCTCCGGTGGCCAGCAGCAGCGACTCTGCATCGCCCGCGCCATCGCCGTGGAACCGCAGGTAATCCTCATGGACGAGCCGTGTTCGGCACTGGACCCGATCTCCACCCTGGCCGTTGAGGACCTCATCAACGAGCTCAAGGACCAGTACACGGTGGTGATCGTGACCCACAACATGCAGCAGGCCGCCCGCGTTTCGGACAAGACGGCATTCTTCAACATCGCCGGCACCGGCAAGCCGGGCAAGCTGATCGAATTTGCCGAGACCAGCACCATCTTCAACAACCCGAGCCAGAAGGCCACGGAAGACTACGTCTCCGGCCGCTTCGGATAGTCCCCGCCGCCGCCCTAGCCTCGCAAGCTCGAGGCGATGAGTCAGGTCGTGATCAGCGGCGACAGCGCGAGCTCAAGGACGAAGGCGCCGGCCGCCGTAGCGGCCGGCGTAAGAACCCAGAGGCACAGGATCCGGGTCACGAGTTTCCGGTGCGTCGTGGCGAAACTCTGGTTTTCCCCCGCGCCGAGCACAGCCGACGTCACGGTGTGCGTTGTGGAAATGGGCCAGTGCAGGCCGATGGCGCCGAGGAACAGCAGTATGGCGCTGAATCCCTGCGCCACCACGCCGCGCAGCGGGTCAATCCGGGTGAGCCGGTAGCCGACAGTGTGCGAAATCCGCCAGCCGCCAAAGAGCGTGCCCACGGCGATCATGACGGCTGACAGCATGGCCACCCAGACCGGGATCGAGCCTCCGCCGCTGTACCCGGCCGCCAAAAGGGCCAGGAGGAGGACGGCGCTGATGCGCTGGCCGTCCTGGAGCCCGTGGCCGAAGGCGACGGCCCCGGCGGCTATCGACTGTGCTGTCCTGAACCGCTTGTTGATGACGCTGGGCTGCGCATACCGTGCGGCCCAGGTGACCGGGAAGACCAGCAGGTACGCGCCGATGAAGGCGATGACCGGCGAGAAGACCAAGGGCAGCACCACCTGGAACAGCAGTGACTGGTCCACGCCGCCCACGGAGTTGCCGCCCACCACCACGCTGGCGGTGCCGGCACCGGCCAGGCCGCCCACCAGGGCATGCGTGGACGACGACGGGATGCCGCGCCACCACAGCAACAGGCCCCAGACGCAGGCGCTGGCCAGTCCGGCCGCCAGGATGGTCAGGCCGCTGTCGCCGCGGGGGAGGGTCACCCAGGTCTGGCTGATAGCCACGGCCAGGCCGGCGCTGAGCAGGGCGCCGATGAAGTTGAAGGCGGCCGCGAGCAGGACGGCCACCGTGGGCGTCAGCGCCCGGGTGCGGACGGCAAGGGCCACCGAGGTGGACACGTCCCTGAAGCCGTTGATGAACGCAAAAGCGGCGGCCAGGGCCACCACCAGGGCGAAGATGAACAGCGTCACGTCAGGATTCCTTGACGATGATGCTGCCTACCTGGGTGGCGATGCGCCGCATGTCCTTGGTGACGTCAACGAGCTGGTTGGCGATGTCCCTGTTCCGGGCGTACTGCGTGGATTTCATGTCCTTGAGCATGTCCGCCACCCAGATCCGGTGCGTCCGCTCGGCACGCTTGGCCAGGCGGAGGACCTCGATCCAGTAGTCCTCAAGGTCATCGAGGTTGTTGAGCCGCCGCATGGCATCAGCGGTGAGCTCGGCCTGGCGGCTGATGATTTCCAGCTGGTCGGCGGCCCGTTTCGGAAGCCGGTCCAGCTTGTAGAGCGCCACGAGTTCGGCTGCGGCGTCCAGCTTCTCGATTGCTTCGTTGAGGCACAGGGAGAGGCTGTACATGTCCTCGCGGGGCAGCGGGTTCACGAAGCTGGTGCGCATGTGGGTCAGGAGGGCGAAGTGCAGCTCGGCGGACTTGGCCTCGTGGTTGTGCATGTCCTCGACCAGCCGGTGATGCTCAGTGGCCGGTGCTCCCAAGATCTCCGCCATGGTGGCGCTGGCCAGGACGATCTGCCGTGCCAGCTGTGAGAGAAGGTTCAGCCCGGCGGGCTCCTGCGGAAAAAGGCGCAGCTTCATTAGTACCGGTCTCCGGAGGATCGTCAGGGCTGGGCACTGCGGATCGTGTGACTTGACGTCGCGCCCCCGCAGCTAGTCAGTACTTTACCGGCACCGGCAACCGGGCATGAAAATGGTGCCGAACCGGATACGCCTCTCGGCGGTAGGCCGCTCTAGGCGGCTAAATTTTGAAGCCCGGGGGTTTCGCGGTTCGGCACCAGTTTCAGTGTTCTACTTTGATCCTGCCAAGTCAACATTGACAGATCGGCCCCAATGGGTCAGTCAAGCTCGCCCAGCCGCCAGGCGTTGGCGGCATGTTCGAGGTCCTCGGCGGTCTTCACCAGGAGGTGGGAGTTGCGCGTCAGCTTGCGGGCGTGGACCTCGTTGCTGTGGTCGGCGCCGTCCGCGAGCGTGGCCTGTCCCAGCGCAACCACGCGGCAGAACGCGGCCGAACGCTCCAGCGCGACGTCGAAGTCGCCGTCGAACGCGCCGGACAGAATCGCATCAGCCATGGTCTTCATTTCGTCGGCGCCGGGCGGTTCGGCCGCGCCGGCAACCACGTTGGACACCTGTGCCGTGTCCTTGCCCGCCTTGAAGTACACGGAGATGCGCTCCGGGTCCTGGACTGTCGCCGCGCGGAGTGCATACAGCCGCCACAGCGCACCTGGAAGTGAACGGGCAGGGCTCTCGGCCCACATCTCTGCGATGGCTTCCAGACCCTGTTCGTCGGCGAGCTTCACCAGGCGTTTGGTGATGACGGGATCGTCGCTGTCCCGCCCGTGGCGCACCAGCGCCTGGGCAGCGAGGTGTGCCGCTTCGGACACGCGCGCCGGATCCGCACCGCCTGCGAATGGCTCGAAATCAATGGGCGCAAAAGGCTTTGGTTTGTGGTGCCGCTCCGCCCCGCCCGGGCCGCTGGTTCCTGCTTTCTCGCTCATGCTCCCACGCTACTCCTGGTCCGTGCGGTAATCGAGCGCGCTTCCGGAGCCTTTGTTCCGCGGAGTCGCGCGGTTTCCGCCGTCGCCGGTCCGTGAAGTGACCCGGACGACGGCGGCGGAAGGCCCCGTGCGAAAAGTCACCCCCGGACTGGGGTACAGTATTAACGTCCAGAAATGGACTGGAGCTGACACCCGCTGTGCAGGCCGTTGCGGCAGGCATTTCGACAGTCAGTTTGGGCCTTTAGCTCAGTTGGTAGAGCATCGGACTTTTAATCCGTGGGTCGTGGGTTCGATCCCCACAGGGCCCACTCTTTTAGCGAAGAGTGGAAAGTCCCCGGTTCCTGGCGACAGGAGCCGGGGACTTTTTTGCGTCCCTGCGCTTGGCGGGCGTGCGGCATTCGTGTTGCGGCGCGGCGTCGCGCAGAATAGCCCCATGACTAAAAGCAACGCGCGGCTGCCGCGGCTTGAGGACGTGGCGGAGCGCGCCGGCGTCTCGCACCAGACCGTGTCCAGGGTGATCAACAACCACCCCAATGTCAGCAAAGCGACGCGCGAGCGGGTGGAGGCGGCCGTTGCCGAGCTGGGTTACCGGCGCAACACCGCGGCCCGGAGCCTGGTCACGCGCCGGTCCCAGACCATCGGTGTCCTGGCCAGCGAACTCTCCCAGTTCGGCCCGGCCAACACGCTGCTGGGGGTTGAACAGGCGGCCCGGAACGCCGGCTACTTTGTCAGCATCGCGGCACTGAAGTCCGTCAGCCGCGAGGCGATCTTCGATGCCGTCAGGCACTTCATGGACCAGTCCGTCGACGGCATCGTGGTGAGCGTGCCGCATTCCGACACGCTGCTCGCCCTCGCGGAACTGCAAGTCGGCGTGCCGGTGGTGGCGGTGGGGTCGCTGGGAAACGACGCCGTGAGCGGCGCCATGGTGGACCAGACCCGGGGGGCCGAACTCGCCGTCGGGCATCTGATTGAACTGGGCCACCGGCGGATCGGTCACGTCGCCGGACCGCAGGACTGGATCGACGGCGTGGCGAGGGCCGAGGCCTGGAGCGCCGCCCTGCGGGCCGCGGGCCTTGAGGACGACCTCCTGATGACCGGCGACTGGAGTGCCGGCAGCGGTTACGAGATTGGCAGGAAGCTGGCCGCCGAACGCACGGCCACGGCCATTTTCGTGGGCAACGACCAGATGGCGCTGGGCCTGCTGCGCGCGTTCAATGAGGCAGGCGTCCGCGTGCCCGACGACGTCTCCGTCGTCGGGTTCGATGACCAACCGGAATCGGGCTACTTCACCCCGCCGCTCACCACCGTCCGCCAGGACTTCGAGGAACTGGGCCGGCGCTGCATTGACCTCATGCTCACCGCCATCGAGGACGGCGACAGCGTCAGCAGCACCGTGGTGGCTGCCGAACTGGTGGTGCGGCGGAGCACCTCCGCCCTTGGCTGAGCCCCCGAATATTCCCGCAGCCTGATCTTTGCCTTGGCTGGTAAGCTGATTGTTAGCGCTAACTAAGGAGGGGGAATGTCGGTAGGATCAGAGATCAGGCGTCCTCCCGTGATGGAGGACGTGGCCAAACTGGCCGGCGTCTCGCACCAGACCGTCTCGCGGGTCCTCAATGCGCATCCCAACGTCAGCGCCCAGACCCGTGAACGCGTCGAGCAGGCCATCCGGGACCTGGGCTACCGCCGGAACACCGCAGCGCGCAGCCTGGTCACCCGGCGGTCCCAGACCATCGGCGTCCTGGGCAGCGACATGTCCCATTACGGGCCCGCCAATACGCTGCTCGGAGTGCAGCAGGCAGCCCGGGACAAGGGCTACTTCGTGAGCGTGGCCAGCCTCAGTGAAGTCACGCCCGTGGCGATCAAGGACGCCCTCGAATACTTCATGATGCAGTCAGTGGACGGCATCGTGGTGATTGTTCCGCACGAGGCCATGTTCGAATCGCTCAGCACCATCAGCATGGCCGTCCCGCTGGTCGCAGTGGGTTTCGGCGTCGATGAGCGGCTGAGCGTCGCCGCGGTGAACCAGCGGATGGGCGCCACCCTAGCCGTGCAGCACCTTGTGGACCTGGGCCACACAGCCATCGCGCACGTCTCCGGGCCGCCGGACTGGATTGACGCCGCCGCCCGCATAGACGGCTGGCGCCGCACCCTCGCGCAGGCGGAACTGGACGACTCCGTGCTGATCCGCGGCGACTGGAGCGCCGAGAGCGGCTACCGCGCCGGGCTTGAACTTGCGGCCGCAGGAAACGTCACCGCGCTGTTCGCCGCCAACGACCAGATGGCACTCGGAGCCCTGCGCGCCTTCAGCGAAGCCGGGCTGCGCGTCCCGCAGGACATCAGCCTTGTTGGCTACGACGACCAGCCCGAGGCCGCCTACCTTGTGCCGCCCCTGACCACCGTCAACCAGGGTTTCAAGGAACTCGGGGCCCGCTGCATGCAAATGCTCCTTTTCGATATGGCCAACGGTCATTCGGGTGCATCGTCGGTGGTCAACCCCAGGCTTGTGGTTCGCTCCACCACTGCGCCGCCACACGCCGCGCACTGAGCCCGGGGGAGCGGTGGCTGGCGCGGCCGCACTTCTTTGGCGGCACACTTCTTTGAGTTGGTACACGCAGGGCCCGGCAGCTGGGAAGCCTGCCGGGCCCTGCGGGGATGCTGACTGCAACCGTGCCGTGCGGCTACGTGCTCTGGAAGAAGGTGGCCGCGGCCCTGTCGTTCTTGCCGGCTTTCGCCAGGGTGAGGACGCCCTGCCGGAGCAGGAGATAGGAGCCGGGGACATCGACTGACTCAAAGGAGACTCCGGCCGGATCCGAAAGTCCGCCCCGCTGGATGAACCCCGACGACGATCCGTCGGTGGACGCGATTGCGACACTTGAGCCCTGGACCCGAAGGTAACGTCCCTTGGTCAGGACAGGTTCGATGACCACAGAGTTCTTCTTGGCAAAGCCGGGCGCAATGCGGAACTGGGACGCTCCCAGTGCCGGCGCTGACGAGGCCGTGACGGTTGTCCCGTCGTGAACGAGGTAGGCGCCCGGGGCAGCGGCGGACTCCAGCCTGACTGGGAGTTCGCCGTCGCCCACGGGAACGCCGAAATCGGGTGTTCCGTCTGCCTTCCAGTGCAGACGCTGAACGCGGGCATGCCTGTTGGGGTCAAAGAGGGGGTTGCCGATCGGGTCGCGGTAGGACCTGGCGTGGTACACGAGAACGTCATTGCCCGCTTCGTCCACTGTGAAGGAGTTATGCCCGGGTCCGTACTGCTTTGACCCCTCAGATGTGCCGAATACCGGCGTCGGGGTCTTCGTCCACGACGCCGCATCGAGCAGGTCCGCGTTTTCGTCCGCAGTGAGGAGGCCCATGCAGTAGTTGGAGTCGGTCGCGCTGGCGGAGAAGGTTGCAAAGATCCGGCCGTTCCGCTTGATCACGGCAGGCCCTTCGTTGACTTTGTACCCCTTGGTTTCCCAGGCCAGCGTGGGGACGGCGATGCGCACCGGTGCGCTGGACAGGGTGGAGGGAGATGACATGGAGGCGATGAACAGGCTCGAATTCACGCCGGTATCGCTCTGCGCCCACAGCAGGTACCGCGTGCCCGCGTGCTCGAACGTGGTGGCATCCAGGGAGAACGTGTCTGCATGCGTGTACACCCGTACCGGTGGTTCCCACGCAGCGGTGGTCGGGTCCGCGGCGGCCGTGGATATCACGTAGATCCGCACCCGGAAAACATCATCGCTGTCGCCGGCGGCGAAGTAGATGTGCCACTTCCCGTCAAAGTGGTGCAGCTCCGGAGCCCAGATGTAGCCGCCCATCGTCCCGGTTGCAGGCCGGGTCCACACCACAGCCTCAGCGGAGCCGCCCAGCCCGGAAATGGTGGATGAAGAGCGGAGGATGATCCGGTCGTATTCCGGCACGGATCCGGTGAAGTAGTACCTGCCGTCGGTGTGCTTCATGAGCCACGGGTCCGCCCGCTGCGAAACGACGGGGTTGATTACCGGCGTCGATGGTGCGGGGGCTGCGGCGGAGGCAGGGGCCGTCATCAGCGTGCCGGCACCGGCGCCGGCCAGTATTACGGTGGCGGCCGCGGCGGTTCCGGAGCCGAGGAACGAGCGGCGCGAAAACTGCCGGTTGAGGGGATCATTCATGGTGAAGCGTCCTTCCTGGATTTCCTTCCCCGGGCGGGCGCGGGCGCGCCTCATCGGAGGCGGGAGGCCGCGCGCGCGGAGAGAGGACTCATTGATGAATCGGTGGTTAAGGGGAGTGCGGAACTGGCGGCACCTGGCCTGTTAGGCCGTCTTCCTGGCGAAGAGCCGCTGCAGCAGGATGAAGACGAGGAGCAGGCCGCCGATGACGATCTTGGTCCACCAGGAACTCAGTGTTCCGTCGTAGGCGATGAATGTCTGGACGATTCCCAGCACGAGGACTCCCACGACGGATCCAAGGACGTAGCCCGTTCCGCCCGTCAGCAGGGTGCCGCCGATGACGACGGCGGCGATGGCATCAAGCTCCATTCCCTGTGCTGCGAGGCTGTAGCCGGAGAGGCTGTAGAAGGAGAACAGAACTCCGGCGACGGCGGAGCAGAGGCCGCTGAGTGCGTAGACCAGGATTTTTGTCCTCGTGACCGGCAGCCCCATGAGCATTGCCGAGTGCTCGTTGCCGCCGATGGCGTAGACGGTCCGGCCAAAGCGCGTGTGGTGGAGGACGAAGAAGGCTGCGGCGACGATGGCTAGGGCAAGAACTACACCGGGCGAGACGAAGAGGTCGCCGGGAAGCGGGATCTGGGCCTGGGCAACGCTGGTGAAGAATCCCTCGGTGACGGGGATCGAGTCGAGGCTGATGACGTAGCAGAGGCCGCGGGCGAGGAACATGCCGGCGAGGGTGACGATGAAGGGCTGAATGTCAAAGTACTGGATGATCAGTCCCATGAGGAGGCCCAGGCCGCCACCGATCACCAGGACCAGGAGGATGACGGCGGACGGATTCCAGCCCTGCTGGAGAAGTGTGGCGCTGACCATCATGGACAGTGCGACGACGGCGCCGACTGACAGGTCGATGCCCCCTGTCAGGATCACGAACGTCATGCCGACGGCGAGCACGATCAGGAACGTGTTGTCGATGAAGAGGTTCAGGAACACCTGGCCGGAGAGGAAGCTCGGGTACATTCCGGCACCCACGGCGAACATGGCGATGAAGAGCCCCAAGGTCGCAAGGGTCGGCGCGTAGCGGGCGCCTCCGCGCATGCGGCTGCGGAGCGGCGACGGTTCCTTGACGGTCAGTGGCGTGAGGGTGGACAGGGAAGACATCAGATTGCGACCTTTTCCTTGGTGCCGGGGTTGGGTGCGGCTTTGAGGCTCCTCAACAGGTTCCGGGCCTTGGGTGCCTGCAGGAGACAAACGGTAATGACGACGAGGGCTTTGAAAACCAAAGTCACTTCCGGCGGGATTCCGAGAGTGTAGACGGTGGTGGTCAGGGTCTGGATGATGAAGGCCCCGATCACCGTCCCTGCCAGGGTGTAACGCCCGCCGGCGAGTGACGTGCCGCCGATGACGACGGCGAGGATCGCGTCCATTTCGATGTAAAGCCCGGCATTGTTGGCGTCGGCCGCGGTGACGTTGGAGCTGATCATCAGGCCGGCGATTGCGGCGCACACTGCGCTGAAGACGTAAACGATCCAGATGATGTTCCGCGAGCGGAGCCCGGCGAGGCGGCTGGCCACCGGGTTGATGCCCACGGCTTCGATCAGGGTTCCCAGCGCCGTGCGCCGGGTGAGGACGGCCGCCACGAGGAAGACTGCAGCGGTGATCAGGATGGAGATGGGAAGCGTGAACAGGTACCCGGCGCCGATTGACTTGTAGGAGTCATTCGAGACGGAGACGATCTGGCCGCCGGTGATGAGCTGGGCTATGCCCCTTCCGGCGGTCATCAGCACCAGGGTCGCAATGATCGGCTGCACACCGACCGTCGAGACCAGGAACCCGTTCCATGCACCCAGGAGAAGCCCCGCAGACACCGCGATGAGAACTGCCATGGCTGCCGTAACCGGCGAGGCAGGCTCCGGGGAAGCGGCGATGTAGGCGCACGATGCCGCTCCGGCGATGGCCACGACCGCGCCGACAGAGAGGTCTATGCCCCGGGTGGCGATGACGAGGGTCATTCCCAGCGCGATGAGGATGGTGGGGGCGCCGTTGCGCATGATGTCGATGATGCTGCCGTAGAGGTGTCCGTCCTGCATCCTCAGGCTCAGGAAGTCAGGCCGGAAAACCTGGTTCAGCAGCACGAGCGCTGCCAGCGCGATTACCGGCCAGGCAAGGCGGTTCTGCATAAGGGATTTCACTGCGTACCTCCGGCGATGACCGTCATGACGTCTTCCACTGAGACGCCGTCGTTCTGAATTTCAGCGACCATTTCCCTGTCCTTGATGACGGCGACGCGGTCGCTCAGGCGCAGGACTTCTTCGAGCTCCGAGGAGATGAAGAGGATGGACATCCCTTCGGTCGCGAGTTTGTTGACGAGTTTTTGGATCTGGGTCTTCGCCCCGATGTCGATTCCCCTGGTCGGCTCGTCGAGGATCAGCAGCTCAGGGGATGTGATCAGCCAGCGGGCGAGCAGTACCTTCTGCTGGTTCCCGCCGCTGAGGTTGCGGATCAGCGCGTCGGGGTTCGCCGGCCGGATGTCGAGGGTTGCGATGTATTCGGCGACGAGCTCGTCCTGGACACGGCGCGGAATGCGGCGTGCCCAGCCTTTGCTGGCCTGCATGGCCAGCATGAGATTGTCGCGGACGGACAAGTCTCCGATGAGGCCTTCTTCTTTGCGGTCCTCGGAGCAAAACCCGATGCGCTTATCGATGGCGGTCCGCGGGGAGCGGATCTTTTGGCTGACGCCCTTAACCTTTATGGAGCCTTCATCGGCCTTGTCGGCGCCGAAAAGGAGCCGGGCGATCTCGGTCCGGCCTGCTCCCAGCAGGCCTGCGAGGCCCACGACCTCCCCGGGGTAGATGGAGAGGTCCACAATCGAAACCGATCCCTTCCTCCCGAGTCCGCGGGCCTCAACGAACGGCGTCACCCCGGAGCCTGTCCTGGCACGTGTCCGGGCCGGTGCCTGGTCCAGCTCCGCGAGAGCCTCCATTTCCTTGCCGATCATCTTGGAAATGAGGCCCATGCGGGAGAGGTCGCGGGTCAGGTATTCGCCCACGAGCTTGCCGTTGCGGAGCACCGTCATGCGGTCGGAGATCTCGTAGACCTGCTCGAGGAAGTGGGAGACAAAGAGAATGGCTACTCCGCGGTCCCGCAGGTCCCGGATCACGCGGAAGAGCTGCTTGACTTCGTCGGCGTCCAGGCTCGACGTTGGTTCATCCAGGATGAGGACCTTGGCGTTGATCTCCACCGACCTGGCAATGGCGATGAGTTGCTGGACCGCGATGGAGTGAGAGGAGAGCAGGGATCCGGGATCAACATGGTTCAGGTGCAGTTCTGCGAGGACCTCACGGGTCCTGGACCGTACGCCCTTCCAGTCAATGGAACCGCGGCGGCGCGGCTCGCGTCCCAGCAGCACGTTTTCTTCAACGGTCAGGTTGGGGCAGAGGTTGACCTCCTGGTAGACGGTGCTGATGCCCGCTGCCTGTGATGCGGCGGGCGTCGAGAACTGCTGGTGCTCGCCGAGTACGGTTATCGTGCCGGAATCAATGGCGTACACGCCTGTCAGGGCCTTGATCAGGGTGGACTTGCCAGCGCCGTTCTCTCCCATGAGGGCGTGAACTTCACCTTGGAAGAGGCGGAAGTTGACTCCGTCGAGCGCCTTAACTCCTGGAAATCCAATAGCTATGTCGGTCATCTCGACGACCGGAACGATTTCGTTCATCCTCGTGTCTTTTCTGTGATTGGTGTGCCGTGCGGGGGGGGGGATCCGCCGCCGCACGGACGTTCAGGGGCGCCGTGGTTCAGTACGGGCGGCTGGCAAGAACCTGCTTGGCCTGCTCCTGCGTGAAGGCCGTCTCCTCGGTGACGACGCGTTCCGGAACGCTCTCGCCGGCAATGACCTTCTTCGCAAGGTCCATGAGCTGGTCGCCGAGCATCGGGCTGCATTCAACGATGTAGTTGATCTTGCCGCTGCTCAGCGCGGTCATGCCGTCCTTCACCGCGTCAATGGTGACGATCTTGATGTCCTTGCCGGGAACTTTGCCGGCCGCTTCGATGGCCTCGATGGCACCCAGCCCCTCGTCGTCATTGTGGGCGAAGACAACGTCGATGTCCGGGTTATTCTTGAGGAAAGCCTCCATGACCTGCTTGCCGCCGCTCCGGGTGAAGTCCCCGCTCTGCGACGCGATGATCTTCAGCTTCGGATTGGCCTTGATGGCCTCCTCGAATCCTTCCTTCCGGTCGTTCGCCGGCGCGGATCCGGTGGTGCCCTGAATTTCGACGATGTTGACCGTGTCGGAGGCTGCCTTGGAGTCCTCCACGACCCAGGCCCCTGCCTTCTTGCCCTCTTCAACGAAGTCGGAACCGAGGAACGTCTTGTACAGGGTCTTGTCCGACGAGTCCACCGCCCGGTCGGTGAGGATGACGGGAATCTTCGCCGTCTTGGCTTCCTTCAGCACCGTGTCCCAACCGGACTCCACCACAGGGGAGAACGCAATGACATCGACTTTCTGCTGGATGTAGGAGCGGATCGCCTTGATCTGGTTCTCCTGCTTCTGCTGGGCATCTGAGAACTTCAGGTCGACCCCGGCCTTCTTGGCCGATTCCTGTACGGACTTGGTGTTGGCGGTGCGCCACCCGCTTTCGGCGCCGACCTGGGCAAAGCCCATGGTGATCTTGTCACTGCCTGCGGCGTTGCCGGCAGCACTGCCGGTTCCCCCGCAGGCAGTCAGGGTGAGCATCGATGCGGCGGCAACCGCAATTAGGGATTTCTTAAACACAACATCCTCCCGGAAGCGTAGTTACATGCAGGCGGGAGACCTCGAACACCGCCATTGCTGCAAGTGAGCTGATGCGCTCTGCGACCCATTGTGAACGCTAACAAAACACGCCGTCAAGTAGTGCCGGGTCATAAATTGGTGACTTGCGCATCACGAGCGTCGATCCCCACGCGGCTATTGTCAAGGCTCTTTACAACGCCGCAAAGATGTCCAATACTTTTCCCGACGCGCATTTTGTTAGCGTTAACAGCTTTGTCACCCATTCACCGGCGGCCACGCCCGAGGACGGAATTGCATCCCGCGAAACTGTCGGCGGCCGCCCTGCCTGAGCTGCGCCGGCGAGCCGGCGGACCGTTCAATGGAGAAAGGCCATCTCTTCCATGCCATCAAAATCCCCGAGTCCCGCAAAGCGGGCCTGCACCATGGCGCTTGCCGGATCATTGGCAGCAGCGGTGCTGTCGCTGACCCCGGCGCTGGGCGCCAATGCAGAGCCGGCAACGAACCGAACCATCAACATCAACGCCGCCGAGGCGGGACCTTCGATCGATCCGACCATGTACGGGGCCTTCTACGAGGACATCAACCAGGGCGCCGACGGCGGCATCTACGCCGAACTTGTCCAGAACCGGTCGTTTGAATTCAACTCGGGGGACAACCGCACCTACACGCCCATGACCGCTTGGGAAACCCTGCGGCGGGGCAGCGACGGAACAGTCGTCGTCGTCAATGACGGCAATCGCCTGAACGAGAACAACCGGAACTACCTGCAGATCGACGCCACCAGTGCAGGCGCCGGCGGCGCCGCGGGGGTCGGCGTCCGCAACAGCGGCTGGAACGCCGGGCAGAAGCTCGAGGCACACAAGAAATACAGCTACTCAGTCTGGGCGCGGACTTCCAACCCTGCCGGCAGCAGCCTTGCTGTCACGCTGGAGACACCGGAAGGCACCCGCCTGGACATCGCCACGGTGAAAATCAAGGGCGACAAGTGGGCCAAGTACGATGTGACGATGTCGCCCAAGTCGTCCACCGGGGCGGGCAGGCTGGCGACAGTCGTTCAGGGAACCGGAACGGTCCGGCTCGACATGATTTCGCTGTTTCCGCAGGACACGTGGAACGGCCGGGCAAACGGCCTTCGTAAGGACCTCGCCGAAAAGATCGCGGCCCTGAACCCCGGCTTCCTGCGCTTCCCGGGTGGCTGCATCGTCAACACCGGAAGCTACGACACCTACTCAGCCCCCAATTACACGCGCGCCCGCACCTACCAGTGGAAAGACACCATCGGCCCGGTGGAGCAGCGGCCGGCGAACCGGAACTTCTGGGGCTACAACCAGACCTACGGCCTCGGCTACATGGAGTACTTCCAGTGGGCAGAGGATATGGGCGCAGTCCCTGTGCCGGTAGTTCCCGTTGGCGTTACGGGATGCGGCGACAACAAGTCCGCTCCCGATCAGGCCACCCTTGACCGCTATATCCAGGACACGCTCGACCTCATCGAATTCGCGAACGGCGATGCCAGCACTGAATGGGGTGCAAAACGCATCGCATACGGCCATCCGGCACCGTACAAACTTGAGCGGATCAGCCTGGGCAACGAGGAATACAAGCCCGAATTCAAGGCATACTTCACCCAGTTCTACAACGCCGTCAGGGCGGCCCACCCCGAGATCAAGATCATCGGAAACACGGGTCCGTTCAGCCAGGGACCGGAATTCGACGACCTCTCGCAATTCAATGCCCAGACCGGCGTGAACTTCGTCGACGAGCACTACTACAACACCCCGCAGTGGTTCCTGAACAACAACCACCGGTACGACTCCTACAGCCGCAACAGCTATAAGGTCTTCCTGGGCGAGTACGCCTCCCAGGGCAACAAGCCCGTCAACGCCCTCGCGGAAGCCTCCTACATGACAGGTCTCGAACGGAACGCAGACGTCGTCAAGATGGCGTCCTACGCCCCGCTGATCGCAAATGAGGCCAACACGCAGTGGAGCCCGGACATGATGTTCTTCAACGGAACCTCGATCCGGACCACCCCCAACTACGAGGTCCAGAAGCTGTTCATGAACAACGTCGGCACGCATGTGGTGCCGAGCACGCAGGAGAACCCGGCCTCGACCGTGGCGCCCATTGCCGGCAAGATCGGCCTGTCCACCTGGGCCACCTCCGCCCGTTACGACAACGTCAAGGTGACAGGCCACGACGGCGCCACCCTGTTCAGCGATGACTTCTCGGGAACGGCTGCGGCTTGGACCGGCAACGGCACCGGCTCCTGGTCCATTCGGGACGGTGCCTACGTGCAGTCAAGCACCACCGCCCAGAACACCATGGTCACCGCCGGAAGCCCGGAGTGGAGCAACTACACGCTGAGCACCAAGGCCACCAAGCTGGCCGGCTCCGAAGGCTTCCTGGTCTCCTTCGGCGTCAAGGACACCGGAAACTACTTCTGGTGGAACCTGGGCGGCTGGAACAACTCGAAGTCTGTCGTCGAGAAGGCCGTCAACGGCGCCAAGACAAACGTCCTGGAAAAGAACACGGTCATCGAAACCGGACATGAATACGACATCCGCATCGAGGTCGCCGGGCGCACCGCGAAGCTGTACCTGGACAACGTCCTGTGGGGCACCGTGGACGATACTCCGGCTGATCCCATCTACTCCGTGGTCACCAAGGACGCACAGTCGGGCGACACCATCGTCAAGGTGGTCAACACCTCGACGGAGCGGACGCCCGTAGACCTCAACGTCACCGGCGCGGCCAACATCGCGGCCAGCGCTGCCGTAACGACGCTCACCGAGACTGCGGACGGGCAGAACCTCGCCTCCGCGGCGAGCGTTTTCAACGGCGCAGGGCCGAAGTTCACCTACACCTTCGAGCCCAGCTCTGTGACCTTCATCCGGCTGGCCGACGCCGGCTCACGCAAATAGGCCAGCTCACGCAAGCAGGAACCCGCGTTTGACCGGGAGTGGGGGGGGGGGGGGCGCCCGCCGCGGCCGCCCCCCCCCCCACACCCGCCCCCCCCCCCCCCCACAAACACGGCAAAAAAGAGAAAACCAATACAACACAAAAAAAAAAAA
>NZ_JBDLAK010000007.1:0-200369 GCF_039748055.1 Burkholderia sp. RS01 | reverse complement strand
AGCGTGGGACATGAGGACCTCCGTGGCCGTGAAGATGTCAGATACCTCCACTAAGCCCCGGGGGCCCTCCTCACTTCAAGACTGATGTCACCAACGTCATGGCCGGGTACAGCTAGGCGGAAACCCTTTCGAGCATCCTGCAGCGACGCCCCGTGAGCCATCAAGGCGGCGGCCGAGTGCTTTCCGGTTTCTTGATGCAATCCTGAGCAAATCTTGCGGGACCCAAAAGATACTTTTCGCCGGAAACCCCGAAGCGCTATGAAAGCATACTTATGATCGAGATCGTCGGTCATCGCTTAGGCCGTTCCGGCCTCCACATGTCCTTGGGGGAAACAATGACAATCACTGAAATCACGCCTGCCACCGATCGGTCCAAGAGCAGGAAATTCAAGGCGATCCTGGCCGGCGGTCTCGTCCTCGGCCTGGGCGCAGCGGTCACACTCGCCGCATGGAACGACTCGGAGTTCGTCATCGGCAACTTCGGCAGCGGTCACTTCGAAATCGAGGGTAGCCCGGACGGCACGACTTTTGGGAACCATGCTTCGGGGTCGCCTGCCACCCTGGGTTTCTCGACAGGCTACAACAACTTGAGCCCTAACGAGACCGTCGCGGCACCGTATGTGCTCCACCTGGACAAGGACTCCAAATACACCGCTTCCGTTACCGTCGCGACTGCGTCGGCAACAGGAGACGACAATGCACTGGACAATCTGACGTACGGCATCATCAAGGTGAATTCAGTTGCAGGTTGCACGCCCACCGCAACAGGCACGGAAGTTATTCCGCCCAACACTTCGATCGGCACCGTGGTCGACGGCACGCCGTTCGTGCTGGCAACGTCGGCTGCGCTCGGCACCGACCCCGGCGCTGACACCTTTCTGTGCATTCAGGTGAAGGCGGGCGCGCCGCTCCAGCAGAGCAAGTCCGCTACGGCAACCTGGGAATTCCGCGCCGCATCGGCGCCAATGGTCCCGTAACACGTGCGCAAACACGTGGCGCCCTCGCGGCGCCGCACCTTCACCCGCGTTCGCGCGGTTCTTGCTGGCGCCCTCGTCCTTGGCGTGGGCGCCAGCATGACACTCGCGTCCTGGACAGACTCGGAATACGCTGCCGGCACGTTTACCGCCAGCACTTTCCGCCTTGAGTCCAGCACAGCCACCTCGACGTGGAAGGACAGCACGTCGCCTGCCGATGCGTCGCTCATGATCAATGCGACGTCCATGTCGCCGGGCGCTTCGCAGTACGCGTGGGTTAATATCCGCACCACCGCCGCTTCCACCGTTGGTGGGACCATCGCGTTGGCCAGCTCGACGTCGTCGGGCACGTTGGTTCCCGTGCTTGAGTACAAAGCGGTGCGGACGACGGCGGTCGACACCACATGCGATGCCGCCGCCTTTTCGGGGTCCCCGGCATTTGTTGCCGGGTCCTCATCCGCGTATCTGCCGGCGGCATCCGTGCCTGGCTCTCCGGTGGCATCGGCGGTCACGCCTTCAAGCCGCGAGCTCCGGTATTGCTTTGAGGTGCGGATCCAGCCTGGAGCGTCGAACACCTACCAGGGCGGCACGGGCACGGTCACATGGCTCTTCACCGGAACGTCCGATTGAGTGCGGAAAGGAATTGACGTGAAACAACGGAATGGCCGCGGGGGAGCAGTAAGCAACGCCCTCCTCAACGTCGCCGCCGTCGGGGGCCTGGTCTGCATCGTGCTCGTGATCCTGGCTGTCTTCTTCCACATCACGCTCATCATGTTCAAGACCGGTTCCATGGGGCCGACCATCCCTGCCGGATCGCTCGCCGTGGTCAAGAAGATCCCGGCATCGGAAGTGCGCGTGGGCGACGTCGTGACTATCGACAGGGGCGCAGCCCTGCCGGTGACGCACCGAGTGACGTCCGTTTCTCCGGCTGGGGGTGACGCCGTCAAGATCACCATGCGTGGCGACGCCAATCAGGCTGACGATCCCGCCCCGTACGTGGTCACGTCAGTGCGGATTGTGCTGGGCTCGGTGCCCAAACTCGCCTATGCCGTCAGCGCCGCCTCCAATCCGGTGGTGCTCGGCGGCGTCACCTTGGTGATGGCAGGCGTAGTCACGTGGGCCTTCTGGCCTCGGGAGGAACGGGAGCCCCGCGGTCGGCGGAGGGCTGCGAAGGAGCCTCTCGTTGAGCGTGCTCCCGAGCTTGATAAGACTGCACCATGAAGCGGCGGCATCTTGCCGTCACTGGGCTGCTCGCCTGTGCCGCCGCCCTGGCGGCTGCACCTCCGCAGCCGACGACGGCGGCCTGGGCCTTCCCCGAGTATGCGTCCGGCTCCTTCGAAGCCGGCACGGTGCTGCCGCCGACCTGGGTCAGTTGCTCCAAGAGTGGGCTCACCGTGTTCACGTTCAGGTGGGCGGCGCCCCCGACGGGTGGCGCCACTAGGACGGGGTATTCGTGGACTGTCAAAAGGGGCACTCAACTGGTTTCTGGGCCTACATTCACTGACCAGATGACTCTGGTAGTCGACTCAGGTCTTTTGCCAGTCGGCGATCTAACCGTGACGTTGGTCGCCACAGGCACGGGTGAGTGGACCTCGACGGCTATCAGCGGGACTGTCAGCAGCCTTGGCCTCAGTTGCAGCATATGATCTCCCCGAAGAACTGCTCCAATAGCGCCCGCCCCCTAACCTCGGCGGCCCCGGAGCCGAGTCAGACCGCGAGCCTCTCACGCCTGAGCGGGGCCAGGATTCCCGCTTTCGGTGGAGGCGGCGACGTCGGCAGTGGCTGCCTCAGCGATCCACGCGGACCAGTCACGGGGATGCACGGAGGGCCTGCCCAGCAGATAGCCCTGACCCGTTGCGATGCCCGCCTGCGTGACGGCGGTCAGTCCCGCTTGGCTTTCGATACCTTCGGCCGACACCGCTGCCCCGATTTGCTTCGCGAGTTCAACCACGGCCATACCGGCCGGCCGCCCCTCGACCGGGTGCATGAGTCCGTCGATGAAACTGCAGTCAAGTTTTATGATGTCGGGAAGCAGCTGCAGGATCTGGTCCCGCGACGCGGCACCGGCGCCGGAGCCGTCGACAGCCAACCGCAGACCCCGCTGACGCAGTGGGGTCAGCATCCGTATCAAGCCATCCAGCTCCGCGCCGACCAGGCCGCCCGCCAGTTCGATGACGATTCTGTCCAGAGCCACCTGCCCGTTCCCCAGCAGCGCCTGTACGCGCGGGTCCGTGCAGGTTGCCGGGCTGAGATTGAAGGCAACGAAGAGGTGAGCGGGAATCTCGCCGGCCGCCGACAGCGCGCTATGCAGGGCAGCGATCTCCAGGTCCGCACCCAAACCGATGGCCGCTGCTTCCCGGAACCAACTGTCAGCGCCGGCCCCGTCCCGGCTGACGAACCGTGCCAGCGCCTCGAATCCGGCCACGTTTCCTGCCGGCAGTTCCCTGATTGGCTGGAAAGCGGTCAGGAGCATCCTGGTCCCCAAGACGGCTCTGACGCGTTTCTGGCCCCGCGGGTCAAGGGACACGGGCAGGTGACGCGGGTTCGACGGCGCCGACGAGTCCCGGCCCATCTCCTCGTGTGGTGCAGCGTCATCAGCGAGGGAGTCTGTGAGGTCCGTGGTGGTGACGGTGATCAGGTGCTGCAACAGCGCACGTTCCGGCTCGTCCGGATTCGCCGCCAGCAGACGCCGCAGCTGAATCCTGGCCCACTTTCCATCCGAGGCCGTATCCGTCAGAACATCGTCGATCAGCTCCAGCACCTGGCTGCGGAGAGTCGATCCAGCGACCTGTGGCGGTGCGTACTGGCCCCCGGGCTCCGGACCCGGTTCTGCGCCGGTGGCTGCCGGAAGCGACTCATCCCTGGACATCGGCTGTTCCTCTGGGGTACTCACACCGGCTGAGCCCGGCGCTGGCCAAGAACACCTCCCCGGGGTGTCGGCCCTGACTTGCAAAGAAGACTACATGGAAAAAGAACGTACCGTCGCCGTTCCGACCACTAAATTTGCTGGCACCCGGGGCGTACGGCCGCATCTGCGATCTGGAGAATTGCGCGGGACAGAAGTGCCATCGCTATGGGGTGCTCATCGCTGGCCTTCCTGGAAATGGGTTAAGGGCACCACGGCGCTGCCGCACGGTGCGTAACCACCTTCGCGCATCAGGCTCACGCCCGAGGCAGCTTCACCCCAAGATCTGCGCAAGAGCGCCACTGGGACGCGATTACCACAGGTTCCGGGTCCCCGCGAGACGCCGGGTTCTCCGTGGAGCGCGGGCGACTGCCCCGGGGCGTTCACCTCTTGGTAGAGTGCGTTTAAGGCTTTGCTGGGGCGAGTCTAAGGGGGACGTGTAATGCCGAGTACGTGCGCCGCTGTGGTGATTGAAGATGACGCGGACATCGGACGCCTCGTTCAAACAGTTCTGTCCGAGACTGGCATGCAGGTCCGGCTGAGTGCAACAGGGACCGACGGCGTTGCGGCCGTCCGTGATCACTCCCCGGACCTCGTGGTTCTGGACTACGGGCTTCCCGATATCACCGGCCTGGAAGTGATCAGGCGGATCAGAAGCTTCAGCACGGTGCAGATCCTCATGCTCACGGGTCACGATGATCTGGCCGAAACGCTGCTATCCGCCGGTGCCAGCGCCGTTATGACCAAACCCTTCCGCGTCCGGGCGCTGCGGGAGCAGATCGAAAAAATGCGGGTTCCACACCACGCGTAGATGCGCGAAGACGCTCGGACTGCAGCTCGAGGAGAGTGGACACGGGCGGCGGAACCTACCGCACAGGTTGCACCGGTTCTCGCCCGCGGGGGCCGGACGGAACGGCTGCGAGCCATCCTGGGATGCCCTCCGCCGGTATCGGTTTGCTCCACAGGTAACCCTGGGCGTGCCGGACGCCCAGGCGCCGGAGTTCGGCGAGCTGCACCGTGGTTTCCACGCCTTCGGCCACGACGTCGAGATTCAGGCTGTCGGCCATGCCCATGACGAGTTCGATGATCGTCGCACCGTGAGGATCCGTGCCGAGCTCTTCCACGAAGCTGCGGTCGATTTTCAGGGTCCGGGCCGAGAGCCACTTGAGGTAGCTCAGGGATGAGTACCCTGTGCCGAAGTCGTCAATGGAAAGTCCCACCCCCAGTCCGGAAAGCCGTCGCAGGGTTTCCTTGGGCAGGTCGGGCTGGCCCATGAGCACAGTTTCGGTAATTTCCAGGTGGACGGCGGCCGGATCGATGCCGGAGCTGAGCATTGCCGCTTCCACGACGTCCGGGAAGTCGCCCGCAATGAGCTGCCGGCCCGAAATATTCACTGCCGCCGAAAGGTTTTCCGCCTCGGGAAGCTGGCTTCGCCACTGCTGCACCTGACGCAGCGCTTCATGCAGAACCCAGGTGCCGATGGGAAGGATCAGGCCGGTTTCCTCGGCGATGGGAATGAACGTGTCGGGCATGATCAGGCCGTGTTCGTGATGGTGCCACCGCAGCAGCGCCTCAAAGCCGACGGGGCATTCCGTGGTGATATCCATGACCGGCTGGTAATTCAGGGAAAGCTCGCCGCGGTCCAGGGCCAGCCTCAGGTCGGATTCCAGATCCAGCCGGCCCGCGGCCCGGCCGGTCAGGCGCGCATCATGCACGGCCGAGGAATCGCCACCGGCCGACTTGGCGCGGTACATGGCAGCGTCTGCACCGCTGAGCATCGTCTCGGCGGTGTCCTCGGGGCCCGCCAGGGCGATGCCGACGCTGACATTCAAGTAGACCTTGCGCCCGTCCACTTCGAAGGGCCGGCGCGTAACGTCCCTGATCCGCTCGGCCAGCGTCTTGGCGCCACGCCTGAGCAGGTTCTCGCAGACCACAACGAACTCATCGCCTCCGAACCGGGCCACTGTATCGCCGGCCCTGACGGCCGTCCTCAGCCGCTCCCCCAGGAGAACCAAAATTGTGTCGCCGGCGCCGTGGCCGATGCCGTCGTTGATCAGTTTGAACCGGTCGACGTCGACGAACATCACCACCGGCCGGGAGGCCCGGTCAAGGCAGCTCTGGAGGACCTCGGTGATCATGTATCTGTTCGGCAGACCGGTCAGCGCGTCGTGGCGGGCCTGCCACTCCAGAACCTGCTCCGCGTTCTTGCGTTCGGTGACGTCCAGGACTGTGTCCAGGAACCTGACAGGCTTCCCGTCCGGGCCGTTGACGCTCCGGACCCGTGAATGCAGCCATCGCTGCTCCCCATCGGGCCGGATAATCCGGTATTCGAAATCCGCGAAGCCGCGCCCGTCCTCCAGGCCCTTCCAGACGCGGCGGACCAGATCGCGGTCCTGCGGATGTGTCAGCGCAAGGACCGAGACCTTGGCCGCCGGGGTACCGGCGGCAAGACCCAGAATCCGGGCAAACTCCTCCGAGTGCCAGGTCTCCCCGGTCGCGACCGTGTATTCGACGCTTCCAACATGGGCCATTTCCTGGGCAGCCAGAAGTCGCTCCCGCTCGGCGGCGGCCGCTGCTTTCAGTCGCTGGATCTCGGTGATGTCCCTGGCGATTGCGGAGACTCCGACCTCTGCGCCGTCTTGGCCGTAGACCGGGGACACGGTCAGCTCAACGTCGATCACCGTCCCGTCCTTGCAGCGCCACCGCGCTTCCACTCCGGTCGCGAACGTCCCGTTTCCCAGGCGCGCCGTGACTTCCTTGCCGTAGTCCGCTGAGTCATGGTTGGTCAGCAGGCTGTAGCTCTGTCCGACAGCTTCCCGAGAGCTCCAGCCGAACATCCTCGTAGCGCCGGCATTCCAGCTGGTGATCTTCCCGTTCAGGTCGGCGCCGATGATGGCGTCCCCGGAGGATTCCACCATGGCTGAGAGCCGGCGCAGAATTGCCTCGCTGTGTTTCCGGTCGGTGATGTCCTTGGAGATCGCTACGACGGCGACGGGCACTGTGTGCCGTCCGCGGATAGGGCTGACCGTGGCGTGGACCGGGAATTCCCTCCCAGTCCGGTGGTGCATCCAGAGCTCGCCGGCCCAGTCCCGGCCATGGGCGAGTCTGTCCGCAATCTCCTGATCGGTGGCATCCTGACCCGGGCCGTCAGCGCCGCCGATGATTCCCAGCTCCGTGATCAGCTTGCCCAGCACCTGGGCCGCGCTGAACCCGTACAACCGTTCAGAGGCGCGGTTCCAATACGTGATCCGCCACTCACTGTCCATCCCGATGACCGACTGCCCGATCTCATCGAGCAGCAGTGACTGCATGACCAGGTCATCGTGGTGTTCTTCAGCCATTGGTCCCCTTACCGCTACCGCGTCCGAGAGAAAAAGACTCACAACTCAACGCCGGCGACCACAGGCTGAATCACCGTCTTGAGCTTGTAGCCTAGCGGCGCCCGACAGCCGCGGCCATAGAAAAAGCGCAATTCATCGGACAGATACGAACGAACCCTCCCGCACATCACGTGCGGGAGGGTCGCATCGCATGCGGGAGGCTGCAGCCCTACTGCCCGCGGGCGCTCAGGAACTTGTCCAGCGCGGGAAGGTCGTCCGTGTTGATGTGGTCCACACCGGCGTTGTGCAGCTCGGTCCACATGGCGTCGCGTTCCTGTCCCGGCTGGTCCGGCGTGGCCCAGAAACGCACCCGGTAGCCCTTGGAGTGGGCGGTTTCCACGTAGGCGCGCAGCTTGGCCCGCTCTGACTCCGGCATCGGGCCGACGCCCTGCCAGGTGAACAGCTTGGTCCAGTTGTCGCTGACCAGCGGCATCAGTGCCGCCGGCATGCCGGAGGCGAGATCGGCCGAGCGGCCGTCGAAGAACCCGTACCGCTTGGTCTCGGCCTTCATCGTGGCCAGCGGCCGGTTGCCGCTGATGACGGCGGTGACCGGTCCGGTGGACACCCTTCCGTTGGCGAACCGGCTCATGAGGGCCGGGTGCTGCGCCAGTTCCTTCTCCACGGCGGCGTACGTGGCCTCGCCCTCGCTCTTGATGTCGATCAGCAGCTGAAGGCTGCCGTCCCAGCCGGGGTAGACGCTGTGGCCGTCCTGCCGCACCAGCTTGTCCAGCGGTTCGAGGTACAGGCTCTCCAGCGTGACGCCGGCCTTGGCATCCACGAGGTCGTGCGCCACGCGGAGCTCGCCGTCCACCAGCCACACGTCCGCCTCCACACTGGAGAAGCCGTGCTCCAGCGCGTCCAGCAGCGGCCGGCCGTGCTCGTAGTCGTTGTGCGCGTGGGCTGCGGCGTGCGGCGGCCCCAGGACAGCGTCGGACGCCGGTGCCGCCCTTGACGGGGCGGCAATTCCGGCCAGGGCCGTGAGGGCAACGAGCGCGGTGACGGTGCTTTTGATCAGCACAGGGTTCTCCTTCAGTGCGGGATGGGTCCGCCGCCCGCCTCCCGGTTGGGAAGGCCCGACGGCGTGCCCCACCACACTGCCCTCCGGCGGCTAACGCGTCCCCACCGGAGTCTGGCGCCCCGGTGAACAGGACATGTCACCGGCTTTCGGCCACAAAAATGCCCCGGACCAAAATGGTCCGGGGCACGGTGGGGCCACTTGCTACCGCTCGATGCAGACGGTGAGATCCACGTGGATGTCGTCGTCGGCGACGAGGCGGTCCTGGAGGTAGCGGGCAAGGCTCGCGTCCGTGGCGGTGTGAACGCTTTTCGGGACGGCTCCGCGGAGCAGCGCCTGGGTGTCGGTGGACTTGACCACGTCCAGCGGCGCCCAGCCCCGGTGGCCGGAGGTGAGGCGTTCTATGTCGGTGCGGAACGAGCGCTTGTGGTCCTCGCGGACACTGGCGCGCATGTTGAACGGGATGAATTCGGTGGGCAAAACGGTCCTTTCACGAGGCAGCCGGTCGTCGGCGCCCCACATGGAACAAGGACCATGGGGTGCAGGGTATTCCTTGGAAGCCCGTAAGGAGTCCGAAGTCACGCCGCCAGCCGAAGGGAGGTGAGGAAGGGCCGGGAAGGAGGCGTCAGCCCACGTGGATGCGCGGGCGGCGTTCCGGCTCCGTCTCGTTTTCGCGGATGATCTCCCGGACCACGGGAGCCGTGTCGCCGCGGCCCAGGAGCAGGTACCGCATCAGGTGGGCCAGCGGGTTCCCTTCGGCCCATTCGAAGTACGCGTGCGGAATGACCCCGGTGGCGTCGCGCAGGGCCAGAAGGATCGCGGCGATCGCGTTGGGCGCGGCCGGGCTCTTCGCGCGGAGGACGCGGTGGCCGGCCACTTCAACGCCCTCCACCTCCAGGACGTCGCTGAATTCGGAGGGGTCGGTGACGTCGATTTCCAGGAAGATCACGTCGGCGGATCCCGGCACCGGGTTCATGCCGCGCTGCTCCTCCTCCTTCGCGGCGTACTCCGCGGCGTCCCCTTCCTGCACGCGGTTGGCGATGAGGTTAATTCGCCCGTCGAACTCAAGCGTGTCGGTGATGAAGCCGCGGGCGGCGTCGTCGAACTCGATCCGGTGCACGCGAAGCTCCGTGGTGCGGCTGATCCGGGAGACCAGCGAAACCACCACGATGCCCAGGATGAAGAACCCGGAGATGGCCAGGCCGTCCGGCTTTTCGATCACGTTCGCCGCCAGCGCGTACAGCAGGATGAGGGTCAGGACGGAGAAGCCGACGGCGGCACGGCGCCGCTTCTGCCGCGCCGCGGAGATGCTGACGGCCACCGCCCCGGAGACCATCATGGCCAGGATGCCGGTGGCATAGGCGCCCGCCTGGGCGTTGACGTCGGCCTTGAAACCGATGGTGATCAGGACGCTGATTGCCGTGTAGACCAGGACCACGGGCCGGACCGCGCGGGTCCAGTCGGGTGCCATGCCGTAGGACGGCAGGTACCGGGGCACGATGTTGATCAGCCCGGCCATCGCGGAGGCACCCGCGAACCACAGGATGAGGATGCTGCTGACGTCGTAGACGGAGCCGAAGCCGTTGCCGAGCCGTTCGTGGGCCAGATACGCCAGCGCGCGGCCGTTGGCCGCGCCGCCCTCCTGGAACGCCTCGGCAGGGATCAGCAGGGTGGTCACGAAGCTGCTGCCGAGCAGGTAGACGCTCATGATCACCGCGGCCGTGGTCAGGAGCTTGCGGGTGTTCCGGATCCGGTTCTGCAGGGTCTCCTCCGGCGTGGCCCCCGAGGCCGCCACCAGGGGCATCATGCTGACCCCGGTTTCAAAGCCGGACAGGCCCAGTACCAGCAGCGGGAACGCCAGGATGGCGGGCCCGGCGATGCTGCCGAAGCCGCCGGACGAGGTGAGTGCGGCGGTCCAGGATGACAGCGCACCCGGCTGCGTGACGGCGTCGTAAATTCCCGTGGTGATGATGACGGCGTTCAGCACCAGGAAGACCCCCACCAGCGGAATGGCGACGGCCACGGCCTCGGAGAAGCCGAGCAGGAAGACCCCGCCCAGGATCAGCAGGAGCACCACGGTGATGGGGACCGCCTGGCCTTCCAGGAACGGCGGCAGGTAGGGGTTCTCCAGCATGTGGACCGTGGCGTCGGCGGCGGAGAGGGTGATGGTGATGATCCAGGATGTGGCCACGAACCCGAGCAGCACCAGCACAAAGATCTTCCCGCGCCAGAACGGGAGCAGGTTTTCCAGCATGGCCACCGAGCCCTGGCCGTGCGGGCTCTCCTGCGCCACCCGCCGGTACATGGGCAGCATGCCGAACAGCGTCAGGGCCACGATCAGCAGCGTGGCCAGCGGGGACAGCGCGCCGGCCGCGAGCGCCGCGATGCCGGGCAGGTAGGACAGCGTCGAGAAGTAGTCCACGCCGGTCAGGCACATGACCTTCCACCAGGGCTGCTGGTGCGCCCCCGCCTCGGCCACTTCCGGCCCCACCGGCTGGTGGACCTTGTGCTCCAGCAGCCACCGGGCCAGCGGGCTGCTTGGCGGCGCTTCCTGCTCCGGGCTGGGGACACTCGCGGGAACGGAATACTGGGCGGGTGCGGTCATGAAGTGTCTTTCTGGGGGTTCCGGGGGCGTCGGTTCAGGCTGGGGGACGACGGCGGGGGCTACTTGGTGGCCCTGATGAACCGGTAGATCATGTACCCCGTCACGGCGCAGCCCAGAATCAGCAGGAGCAAGGAGGTGGGATCAGCGAGCATGGCCGGTCTCCGCTTGCGCGCGTCTGGTGGCCACGGGGTCCTTCGATTCGAAATGGAAAGTTTGCTGATGACCACGGGAGCCTAGCACCGGCCGCTCCGCGCGGCAGGCCGGAACCCGGAATCCTAACGCTTTCTTAACGCCCCTGTTCAGGCAGTCCGCCGCGGATTCCGCGGTGGTAGCGTGACGCGTATGCGCGACGTTGCGGGTTCCCAGGCGCGGCAAGGCGCCGCCAGCGGAGTCCGCCACGGCCATTGGCACCGGGGGTCGAAGGCGTTTCCGGCCATCCTGAACATCCTTGCGCCCCAGCATCCGGCCCAGGTGATCGTGCTGGGCTTCGCGGCGGCCGTTGCCGCTGGAACCCTGCTGCTGATGCTGCCGGTCTCGCGGAACGGGCCGGAGGGCGCTCCTTTCCTTGATGCCCTGTTCACCTCCACGTCGTCAGTGTGCCTGACGGGCCTAATCACCGTGGACACGCCGGTGTACTGGAGCGGCTTCGGCAAGGTGGTCATCCTGGTGCTGGTCCAGGTGGGCGGATTCGGCGTGATGTCCTTCGGCACCCTGCTCGGCGTGCTCATGGCCCGCAGGCTGGGCCTCCGTTCGCGGCTGTCGGCGGCGGCCGAAACCAAAAGCACCGGCTTCGGCGATGTGCGCCGGGTGCTCGTGGGCGTGCTCAGCATCAGCCTGGCCGTCGAGGTGATCCTCGCCGGGATGCTCGCGGCGCGGTTCGCGGCCGGGTACGGGTATCCGCCGGGCCGTGCGCTTTGGCACGGCGTCTTCCATTCCGTGTCCGCGTTCAACAACGCCGGCTTCGCCCTGTACTCGGACAACCTGATCGGGTTCGCCGGGGACCCCTGGATCTGCCTGCCCATCGCCGCTGCGGTGATCATCGGCGGGCTTGGGTTCCCGGTGCTGTTCGAACTCGGCCGGCAGTACGGCAAGCCCATCCACTGGAGCATGAACACCAAGCTGGTCCTCGTGGGCACCGCGGTGCTCCTCGCGGGCGGCACCGTCTTCCTCACCGCCGTCGAATGGTCCAACCCGGCAACGCTGGGAGGCCTCAGGCCCGGCGAGCGTGTCCTGGCCGGATTCTTCCAGTCGGTCATCACGCGCACGGCCGGATTCAACAGCATCGACATCGCGCAGATGTACCCCGTGTCCTGGCTGGGGATGGACATCCTGATGTTCATCGGCGGCGGTCCGGCCGGCACCGCGGGCGGCCTGAAGATCACCACGTTCGGCGTGCTGTTCTTTATCCTGGCCACGGAGCTGCGGGGCGGGACGGCCGTGAACATCTTCGGCAAGCGCCTCTCGCGGGCCGTGCACCGTCAAGCCATCACCGTGGTGCTGCTCGCCATTGCCTTGGTGGTGGGCTCCACCATGTACCTCATGCTCATCACGGACTTCGGGCAGGAGCGGATCCTGTTTGAAGTCGTCTCGGCGTTCGCCACGGTGGGGCTCTCCACCGGGATCACCGCGGCCATGCCGCCGGCCGGCCAGGTGGTGCTGATCCTGCTGATGTTCATCGGCCGCCTCGGCCCGGTCACCCTGGGCGCGGCGCTGGCGCTGCGGGAACGCCCGCCGCTCTACGAATACCCCAAGGAAAGGCCCCTCATTGGCTAAGAATGTTTTCTCCCGCTCCCCCGACCGCGCAGCCCAGGCCGACTCCGTGGTGGTGATCGGGCTGGGCCGCTTCGGCGGGGCGCTGGCGCTCGAGCTGGAGGCGCAGGGCACCGAGGTCCTCGGGATTGACGCGAGCGAGGAGATCGTCCAGTCCTACAACGGCCGGCTCACCCACGTGGTCCGGGCCGATGCCACCAAGGAGGAGGTGCTGCGCCAGCTCTCGGTGCATGAGTTCGACAGGGCCGTGGTGGGCATCGGCACGGACATCGAGGCAAGCATCCTGACCACGTCCCGGCTCCTCACGTTCCGCAAACCCCAGATCTGGGCGAAGGCCATCAGCGAACCGCACGCCGAGATCCTGAACCAGCTCGGCGTGGACCACGTGATCCGGCCCGAGCACGACATGGGCAAGCGCGTGGCCCACCTGGTCCGCGGTTCGCTGCTGGACTACGTGGAGTTCGAGGACGACTTCGTGATGATCCGCACCAGCCCGCCGAGGGAGGCTCAGGACCGCCCGCTCGGAGTGCTCGGGCTCCGGGACAAGTACGGAATCACCATCGTGGCCGTCAAGCGCCCCGGCGGCATCTGGGGCCACACCACGGCGCAGACCGTCCTCTACGAGGAGGACCAGATCATCGTCCAGGGCAGCAAGACCCAGGCGGAGAGATTCAGCAACATCCGCTGACGGGCGTCACCCCGCCTCGATGAACGCGATCTGCCTCAGGTTCGCGGCCGGCTTCGATTTCGCGGCGGCGACTGGCTTCCGTTTGGCGGCGGCGACGGCGGCAGCCGGCTTCCGCGCGGCGGCGGCAGCCGGCGGCAGATCCCCGACGGCGGCCCCCGGTTTCCGAGCGACGGCGGCAGCCGGCTTTACAACCGGGATCCGCCTGACGCTGAGCTGCTCGAGGTCCAGCAGCCTGCGTGCGCCGGTCCGGGCATCAATGATCCAGAACAGGTCAATCTCTTCGAGCGTGCTGGCCACCGTCCCGCGGTGCGCGAGGCGCCCGCGGTGCCAGGCCTCGATCTCCTCCCCTGCAGAGAGCTCCCCACACGAACGCACCTCAAGGTCCTCATCCGTCATCATCACTGGGCTCCTTTCACCGATCCGGTTCTGCAAGCCCAGCCTGCACGATGAAGTTTTCTGCAGGGTTTCAAAATAGTGCGCCTTGTGTGTCTGCGCTGTTTCCAGCTGGGCGCAAGACCGCACCGCGTGGAAATGGCTCCGCCGGAAGCGGCGCCCGGACAATACCACCGCACGATGGAATAACGTTTGTTTTCCAAAAAACTGCGCTTTTCTTGATCCAATCTTGCGCTGTTCTTAGCTTAAGAACTTTTCGTTCCGGAATGTTTGTGAAGAATTCGATTTGCCGGCAGTGAATTCCTCCTCGAGCCGGTGATAATGCGTTACCGAAAGAGCGCAAGCGGGGAATCCCGTACACCCTAGTGTTTGGACAGGCTCTCTGCGTGCCGGTTCGCAGCCTGGGCCGCTTCGGCATTGCCCATCCGCTGATAGATGTTCGAGAGGATGCGCCAAGGCGTGTCCAGGCCGGGGTCCAGGGCTGCCGCGTGCTCCAGGTCCGCTATCCCGTCGGAGGCCCGCCCCATGCCGAACTGCGCGACGCCGCGCTGGACGTAAAGCCCCGTGGAATACGGGGCATCCCGGACCAGGCCGTCGAGCACGGTCTTGGCGGCACCCGGATCCCCGCTGTAGAGGTAGCCGATGGCCAGCGCCGATCCGGCCTCCTGCGAGCGCGGCGTGCGTTCGCGGGCGAGGCTCCCCCATTCGACGGCGCGCCGCGCCGCCTGCTGGTCACCCGCCGTCGCCGGGCCGGCAAACGCCTGGGCGGCGAGCAGAGCGGTGTCGCTGTCCCACGGCCGGAGCTGGCGCGCCTGCTGGAATGCCTGCTCGGCGAGGGCGACATCCCCGGCCGCGGCAGCCTTGGCACCGGCACCCATCGGCCATTCGGCGATGGCGGCGGGGACAGCAACGGCAAGGCCGGCCGCGACGAGAACCGCACCGGCCGCCGTCGAAACCGCGGGCCGGAAGATGCCCGCAAATGCTGCTGTCAGCTTTCCCGGAATCCCTTCCACCGCCGGCGAACTGACGGCTGGGAAGCCCGTGCCCTCGCGCCCCACCAGCCCGCCGCACAGGAAGGCCACCAGGGCCGTGGTGCCGATGGACGTGAAGTGCGTCAGCAGCGCCAGTCCGTAGGCGGCCACGGTCACCAGCACCACAACCATGTACCGGCGGTCCGCACCGTGCTGGGTTTCCTTCATCCGCCGGACCGCAGCGGCCACGGCCACCGCGCCGAGAACCAGGACCAGTAAAAGCAGCGGGACCCCGCCTGCCGCCAGCAGCTGCAGCGGCCAGCTGTGGGGTGAATCGGCGGGGAAAGAGTCGCCCACGGATCTGGCCCACTCCGCGTTCAGGTACGCCGGCAGCGCGTCAACGAAGCCGCTCGGCCCAACGCCGAAGACCGGATCGGCACTTACCAGGCCGAGGCTCCGGTCCCACAGCAGCCACCGTCCGTCCACTGTTCCCGCGGACAGGAGGCGGTCACGCGCAGCGGGAACCAGCAGGACGCCAAACGCCACGGCAGCGGCCGCCAACACGGCACCCGCCGCGATTTTTGGCCGCGCCCAGGACCGGCTCCGCATCCACACGGAGGAGCCAAACAGGGCCACGATCAGCAGCCCGGCCAGTGCCGCCCGGGAGCCGGAAAGGATCGCCACGCCTGCAGCGGCGATCAGCCCAGCCCGCCTCAGCCAAAACTGCCATCCGCGCTCAGGGCCACCGCCGGCGGACAGCACCCCCGCGATGATGAACCCGATCAGGCCCTGGTCCGTGGCGTTCCCCAGCGTGGCGCCCGGGCGCACGTCCGCGGCACCGCCAAGCGGGCGCAAACCATTGCTTTCCAGCACGGCAACGAGCAGCAGCACCACTGCCGCAGCGGCGAGCGATGTGCTGAGAAGCTGTCGACTCCGGCCGGCCAAGGCACCGCCCAGGACCTTCGCGCCCACCCCGAATACGGCCACGTACACCCCTAGGGTTAACAGACCCTCGTAGCGCGGCCAGCGCCCGGCCAGGCTGGCCAGCGGGGTATCGGACAAGAGCATGGCGGCGGCGATCCACACCACGCAGGCGGCGGTCGCCGCCTGCACCGCCAAGGGAATCCGGGCCCGCAGCGGAGACACCACACCGGCGAGGACACCGATCATCACCACCACGAGTTTGATCCAGACGAACCTGAAAAGGCCTCCGGGCTGAAACACCAGGATGGACCCTGCCATCAGAACGATGCAGAGCCCGGGCAGCCGGGTAATCGCTTGCTTCATGCGCGGGTGGGTGACCTTTCAGCGGAGACCACTCCAATATAACCGCCTAGTCTGACGCAGGACCATGTCAACTGACATGAATGGGCGGTTACTAACTCAATTGGACATACGGCGATAATTTCAGGAGCGCGTGCTTTGAATCCCGTTTATAACGGTTACACTAAGGCGTTCTTTGACAATTAAATGATGCGGCCCAGCTGCTGCATGACCCATGGGGGGTAAAAATGCTCGCTTTGAGCAGGCGATTCCGTTTCCGAGTCGCCGTTTTATTAACGGTTCTGTCAGCGCTGGTGCTGCTCGGCATCACGCCGGCCAACGCAGCGGACTTGTCAGACGCTTCGATCAGCGGGAAGGTGACGGCGCCTGCGGGTGTCCAGCTCACCTCCGTCGGAATCACAGTCCACACCGCCGCGGCGTATTCCTACACTGGCTCGGCCCAGGTCGCCGAAGACGGAAGCTACACGGTCACCGGCCTTCCGGCGGGCTCCTACAAGGTCCAATTCAGTGGTTCCAACTCCGGCGCGCTGAGCCAGTGGTACTCGGGCGCCAAGACCTTTGAATCAGCCACACCCGTCGCGCTGGCAGCGGGCCAAAGCCTGAGCGGCATCGACGCAGCCCTCGTCAAGGGCGCTTCCATCAGCGGCCGCGTCACGCTCCCCGCAGGCATCGATCCCACGTCAGTCGGCGTTTGGGTCAGCAGCACCACCTTTGGCCCCGACTGGTATTCCGCGTATGGGCAGGTCGGCCAGGACGGCAGCTACACGGTCCTCGGCTTGCCTGCCGGCAGCTACAAGATCCAGTTCTCCGGCGGCAACTCGGGCGTCGTTACCCAGTGGCATTCGGGCGCCTCGTCCTCCGAGACCGCCACGCCTGTAACGCTCACGGACGGTCAGGATCTTGGCGGAATTAACGCGGCCCTCGTCATGGGCGCCTCCATCAGCGGCAAGGTCACGGTTCCGGCCGGCGTGGATCCCGGTTCCCTGCAGGCGGACGTCACCGCGGCCACCGGAAATTATAGCGGGTCCGCCCAGCTCGGCGCCGACGGAACGTACAAAGTCAACGGCCTTCCGGCGGGCAGCTACAAAGTCCGTTTCTCCGGGTACAACAGCGCCATCCTCCAACAGTGGTACGCCGGTGCAAGTTCCTTTGAGACAGCGACTCCTTTGACCCTCGCAGCCGGGCAGGAACTCACCGGCATCGACGCCGCCCTGGTCATGGGCGCGTCAGTCAGCGGAACTGTCACCGCCCCCGCGGGCGTGAACCTCGGTTCCATTCAGGCCACGGTCTACCAGGCCGGCGGAACGAATCCCAACTACGTGGCTTCATCCCAAGTCAACGCCGACGGCACCTACAAGGTGGCCGGGCTCCCGACGGGCAGCTACAAGGTGCAGTTCGCCGGGTACAACACCGGCACGCTGGAGCAGTGGTACGCCGGATCCTCATCGTTTAGTACCGCAACGCCCATCACCCTGACAGAAGGCCAGGACCACGGGGGCATCAATGCCACCCTGGTCAAGGGCGCGTCCATATCCGGCAAGCTCACCGCCCCGGCCGGCGTCAACCTGCCCGCGGTGCAGGCCACTCTCTATACGTCGGACAGCTACTCCTATGCGGGATCGGCGCAGGTCGCCGCGGACGGCTCCTACGCGTTTTCCGGTCTTGCGGCCGGCTCGTACAAGGTCCAGTTCAGCGGAGGAAGCTCGGGGGCGCTGGAACAGTGGTACGGCGGCCTGTCGTACGCCGAGGCCGCGCCCGTCCCCGTGGCGGACAGCCAGGACCTGGCCCTGACTGACACGCCGCTCGTCAAGGGCGCGTCCATCAGCGGCAAGGTCACAGCTCCCGCCGGCATCGATCTGTCCGCAATAACGGCCTATGTCTACAACGCCGACAACTTCCGGGCGTACGGCGTGGCAGCCCAGCTGCAGACCGACGGCACGTACAAGGTGGCCGGGCTCCGCGCCGGAAACTACAAAGTCGCATTCAGGGGTTATGGCTCCGGGGCGCTGGACCAGTGGTACCTGAACGGCAGCAGCATGGACACGGCTACCGCGCTGCCGCTGACGGCGGGCCAGGACCTGACAGGCATCAATGCGACCTTGGTTAAGGGAGCATCCATCGCCGGAAAGATCACGGCTCCGGCCGGCGTCGACCTGACGATGGTCAACGTGTCCGCCACCGCAGAGGGGGCCGCCAACGGCTCTTATGGCCGGGTAAACCCAGACGGCACGTACGCGGTCAAGGGACTTGCCGCGGGCACCTACAAGGTCAATTTTTCCAACTACAACTCCGGCGGCCTGGACGAGTGGTACAACAACGTCCAGACCCAGGCGGAGGCAACCCCGCTCACCGTGACGGCCGGCCAGGACCTCACTGCCATCGACGCCACGCTTGCCAAGGGCGCCAGCATCAGCGGCAAGATCACGGTACCGGGAACGCAGAGCTCCTCCAACGTCTACGTCACTGCGTTCCGCGCCAGCGACAGCACCTGGGCAGGCTCCGCCAACTCGAACATCGACGGCTCGTACTCAATCCGCGGCCTGACCCCGGGCAGCTACAAGATCTCCTTCGATACCTACGGCACCGGCGCGCTGCCGCAGTGGTACAAGAACGCCTCATCCATGGAGACCGCCACCGCAGTGCCGGTGACCGAGGGCCAAAGCCTGACCGCCATTGACGCAACCCTGCTCAAGGGCGGCGTCATCAGCGGCAAGATCACGGCGCCTGCAGGAACCAACCTCAACTCATCCCGCGTCATCGCTACGAAGAACGGGGTCACCAATGCGGCCCCCGCGTACGGCTACGTGAATCCGGACGGCACGTATTCGGTGATCGGGCTCGAGGGCGGCACGTACACGGTGCAGTTCTCCGGCGGGCAAAGCGGCGCCGCGGATACGTGGCACGGCGGAACAACGGCGGCGAGCGCCACCCCTGTGACCGTGGCGGTCGCGCAGACCGTCACGGGCGTGGACATGACTGTGATCACCGGAGCGTCCATCAAGGGCAAGATCACGGGCACCAGCAGCGTCTACGGATACCCTGTTTCCGTGCTGGATGCCGCGGGAAAGAGTGTCAAGGAGGGCCACTCGGACGCAGCCGGCAACTACAGTGTGGTGGGCCTCGCGGCAGGCTCCTACAAGGTAGCGTTCAACCGCTCCAGCGGGTACGCACAGGAGGAGGCACAGTTCTTCCAGAACAAGCCCGAGTCCGCCGGTGTGGGGCAGGCCCAGGCCATCCCCGTGACCACGGGCCAGCAGGTGCCGGACATCAACGCGACCCTGGCTGCCGGCGGATCCATCACCGGCACCTTGCTGAACAAGGCCGGACAACCGATGGCCAACGCGTTCCTCCAGGCCTACACCCCTGACGGCTCGCTCGTTACCCGCGCCACGTCCACAGACGCGGCCGGAAAGTACACCATCGCGGGGCTTACCTCCGGAAACTACACGCTGCGGGTGCTGGGCGGCTTCGTGGCCGGCGACCTCTACTCGGGCAACGTGGTCACCGAAGCAGCATCCACTCCCGTGGCCGTCGTCAGCGGCGCCGCCACGACGCACAACCTCTCCTACGTCGGCGTTACTCCCGCTTTGACCACACAGGTGCCCACCATCACGGGCACGGCCAAGGCCGGCTCCACGCTGACCGCAGTAACGGGCACCTGGGGTCCGGCTCCGGTGGCACTGACCTACCAGTGGAAGGCGAACGGGACGGCCAGCGGGCTCCCCATCGCCGGCGCCACCGCCAGCACCTACAAGCTGACGGCGGCCGACGTCGGCAAGACCATCTCCGTCACCGTGACGGGGACCAAGGCCGGGTACACGACGGCGGCTACTACGTCAGCGCGCACCGGCACCGTCATGGCCCTCAACCCGGTGCTCACCGCACCGGTGCCCGCCATCACGGGCACGGCCAAGGTCGGCTCCACGCTGACCGCGGCACCGGGCACCTGGGGACCGGCTCCGGTTACGCTGACCCACCAGTGGAAGGCGAACGGCATCGCGATCGCGGGCGCCACGGCCAGCACGTACAAGCCGGCGGCAGCTGACCTAGGCAAGACCCTTACCGTCACTGTCACCGGAACCAAGGCCGGCTACACCACCGCGGCCAAGACCAGCGCCGCAACAGCCAAGGTCGCCGTAGGCACCCTGACAGTCCCGGCAGTTGCCATCACAGGCGCCGTCAAGGTCGGCGCCACGCTGACCGCCGGAGGGGCCTGGGGACCCGCACCGGTCACGCTCAAGTACCAGTGGAAGGCCAACGGCATCGCCATCACCGGCGCCACCGCAAGCACCTACAGGCCGGCAGCCACGATGCTGGGCAAATCCCTCACCGTCACCGTCACCGGGTCAAAGGCGGGCTACACCGCCGTCGCCCGGACCAGCGCGGCAACGGCCAGGGTCGCGGCAGGTACGTTGACCGCGCCGGTACCGGGCATCGCGGGCACCGCCAAGGTGGGCTTCACGCTGACGGCAACCGGGGCTTGGGGCCCGGCACCGGTCTCACTCAGGTACCAGTGGAAGGCGAACGGCATCGCCATCACCGGCGCCACCGCCAGCACGTACAAGCCGGTTCCGGCGGTGGTGGGCAAGACCCTTACCGTCACCGTCACCGGAGTCAAGGCCGCCTACACCACAGTGGCCAAGACCAGCGCATCAACCCTCAGGGTGGCAGCGGGCACCCTAACGGCTCCGGTACCGGCCATCACGGGCACCGCCAAGGTGGGCTCCATCCTGACGGCGGCTCCGGGCGTCTGGGGGCCGGCACCGGTCACGCTGACGTACCAGTGGAAAGCGAACGGCATCGCCATCACCGGCGCCACCGCCAGCACCTTCAAACCGACAACAACGGTCAGGGGCAAGATCCTGACCGTCACCGTCACGGGTTCAAAGGCGGGCTACACCGCCGCCGCCAGAACGTCGGCGGCCACGGTCACGGTCGTCTAGCGGTCACCGGCAACCACTAGCAAACGAGGCCCGCCCAGATGATTCTGGGCGGGCCTTGTGCGTCCCCAGGCAACAACTGAGTGAGGCGAATCACTTATCCACCCATCCGGCCCCATCACCGCTCCGAACTGCATGTGTCCCACCCATGGGAGATCCACCACCACTTGCATGAGGAGAACTCTTCCGATGAACAAGACTTTGCGATTCATGGCTGTTCCCACGCTCGCTCTCGGCGCCCTGGCCTTGTCCAGCGCACCGGCCATGGCCCACGACGGCGATCACTCCTACCAGGCCACCCTGGGCCAGCTGAACGGCAGCTCCGCTTCCGGCACCGTCGTCGTGCACGTCACCGGCAACCAGGCCCACGTGTCCCTCAAAGTCTCCGGTCTCGCCCCGACCTTCATGGACGCCCCGTACCCGCACGTCCAGCACATCCACGTAGGAGCCAAGGGCCAGTGCCCCTCTCCCGCCGCCGACACCAACGGCGACGGCGTCATCTCCACCACCGAAGGCGGCCCCTCCTACGGCAAGATCGGCACCACACTCTCCACCAGCGGGGACACAAGCCCTGCCGCCGGACTCGACCTCAAGCTCGCCGGCCAGGGCGGTGCGTACACCATCGACCGCACCTTCGAACTGAACGCCGAGACCAAAGCCGCCCTGCACGACGGCACCGCGGCAGTGGTGGTCCACGGCCTGGATCCCGCAACCCTGAGTGCCGCAGGCCAGGCCGCCAAGAGCGACCTCGTGCCCAGCCTGCCGCTGGCCGCAACCTCGCCGGCCCTCTGCGGGACCCTCGTCGAGGGCCAGATGGCCATGCCGGTGGGCGGCGCCGATACTGGCGCGGCCCAGACCCCGCAGAACGCCCAGGCCGCGCAGAACAACGACACCGGAACCCTCGCCCTGGGTGGTGGCCTGGTGCTGGCCGCCGCTGCGGGCGGAACCTACATCGTCCGCCGACGCAAGGCCGCACAGGCCGCATAGCCGCCGGGCCCGGGACCGCCAGGTCCCGGGGCAACAGGGGCTAGGACGGGCACAGATTCCGGCTGCCGCGGCAGCCGGAATCTGCCCCGCACCGGAAACAGGCTGACGGACAGAACGCGAGGATGAGTAGAGCAATGAAAAACCCCAGGGCCGCAATGGCCTCGCTGGCCGTGGCGTCGCTGCTGTTGTCAGGCTGCGCGACCGCGGCAGGCAGCACCGATTCCGCTGCTTCCACAGCGCCACCGGCACCGGCACCGGAAAGCACATCAGCCGCCCCCGTGGCCAGCGGCCCGTCGGAGGCCTCAAAGATGATCTGCGGCCCGGAAACCAAGGACGACGTTTCCTCGATCCTGGCCCTGAACGAGGCGCCCCACACCATCAGCAAGTGGGCGGACGGCACCTACACCTGCACGTACCACCTCGCCGACGGCCCCCTGGTGATCTCGGTGAAGGAATCGCCGGACCCAGCCTCGGCCCGGAAGTACTTCGACGCCCTGGAAGGCAAGATCGGGAACACTGCGCCCATCAAAGGCCTCTCCAACCTGGGGTTCCCGGCCTACCAGACCAACGACGGATCCGTCGTCTTCCTGAAGGACAACAGCACCCTCTACGTCAACGCCACCAAGCTCCCGGCCGCCGTCGGCCCCCAGCAGGTGACGCCCACGGCGTTCGCCTACCAGGTGTCAACCACCATCCTGGCGTGCTGGACGGAGCACCACTAGGCCATGAACGCCCCGTCCCAGCACCGAAACCGGCACCGTGCCGCATCCGTGGCTGCTGCCCTGCTGGTCCTTGGCAGCTTGGTCCTGAGCGGCTGCGGAACCGCTGCCCCGGCCGCGAACCCCTCGGCAACCGGCAGCGAGTCCCCGCCAGCAGCTGCATCGCAGCCCGCCACTCCGGCGTCGGCTACCCCCTTGCCAACAGTGCAAAGCACGACGGCGGCTGCCGGCCAGGCAGCGAAAGTCACCGCCCCGGCCCGGCCGGTTCCCCTTCCCGTGGCTTTGACCATTCCGGCTATCGGCGTGCAATCGCCGCTGGTGAAGCTCGGCCTGCGGAAGAACAGGTCGCTCGAGGTGCCGCCCGACGGGCCCGGTGCCCCGGCCGGCTGGTACTCCGGTTCGCCGTCGCCCGGCGGGACCGGACCGGCTGTGCTCCTGGGCCACGTCAATGCCACCGGCGGCGGCCCGGGGGTCTTCGCGGACCTCCGCGGCCTGAAGGCCGGCGATGACATCAAAGTTCAGCGCGCGGACCACAGCATTGCCGTCTTCGCAGTCATCAAGACGGCGGCGTACAGCAAGAGCGACTTCCCCACGCTGGAGGTGTACGGCAACACCAAGGGCCCCGAGGTGCGGCTCATCACGTGCGACGGGTATGACCCGGCAACCGGCCTGTTCAACGACAACTATGTGGTGTACGCCAGGCTGAAGTCCAAGTAGGCAGGCCCCAATAGTCCAACAAATTCCCCGTAGTGCCCGGGTTCCGACCGGAGTATTCTGTGTCGAGCCCGGACAATCTCGCCCGGTGACAGCAAACAATAGCTCACCAGCATCAATGGCGATCGCCTAGGAGGGGCCATGACTTCGCCCAGCGTCCCCATACCGCAGCCTCCCCCGAAGCCGGTGGTCGGCAACCTGCCGGACATCGACTCCAGCAAGGGGATCCTGGGAATAGCCGAGGTGGCCGAGCGCTACGGCCCCATTGTCCGCATCCAGTTCTTCAACCGCAGCGTCATCGCCATTTCCTCCCAGGAACTCGTGAACGAAGTGTGCGACGAGTCGCGCTTCGGCAAGGTGCTGGGGGTATCCCTAAGGGAGGTGCGGGAGTTCATCGGCGACGGCCTGTTCACCGCACGGACAGAAGAGCCCAACTGGCAAAAGGCGCACCGCATCCTGATGCCCGCGTTCGGTCCCGCGGCCCTGAAGCGGATGTTCGCCGGCATGGACGACATCGCCGAGCAGCTGCTCCTCAAGTGGGAGCGGCTCGGCCCCACAACCAGGATCGACGTTCCGGACAACACCACCCGGCTGACCCTGGACACCATTGCCCTGTGCTCGTTCAGCTACCGCTTCAACAGCCTCTACCGGGAGGAACTGCACCCCTTCGTCGGGGCCATGGTCCGTGCCCTGGTCGAATCCGGGCAGCGGGGGCGCAGGCTCCCGGTCCAGAACAAGATCATGGTGCGCAAACGCCACCAGCTCGAGGAAGACAACGCACTGATGTTCGAGGTGGCCGATCAGATGATCAGGGACCGGCGCCGCAATCCCAGTCCGCCGGGCAGCGAGGACATCCTGGACACCATGCTCAACGCGGCGGATCCGGTGACAGGTGAGCGGCTGGACGAGGAAAACATCCGCTATCAGATGGTCACGTTCCTGGTGGCCGGGCACGAGACCACCAGCGGCCTGCTGTCCTTTGCGCTCTACGAACTGCTGCGCCATCCGAACGTGCTGGCCAAGGCGCGCGCCCAGGTGGACGAGGTTCTGGGCACCGAGAGCGCCCGGTTCGAGCACCTGCCCCGGCTGGGGTACCTGGACCAGGTCCTCAAGGAAACGCTCCGGCTGTGGCCCACCGCCCCGGGGTTCAACGTCGCCCCGTTCGAGGACACGATGCTGGGCGGCAAGTACGAGGTCCCCAAGGGGCAGGGCATCCTGGTCCTGATCCCGCAGCTGCACCGGGACAAGGCGGCATGGGGCGAGGACGCCGAGACCTTCGATCCGGAGCGGTTCGCCCCGGAGCGGGCCGCGGACATCCCGGCCAATGCCTGGAAGCCCTTCGGCAACGGGCAGCGCTCCTGCATCGGCCGCGGATTTGCCCTGCAGGAGGCCATGCTGTTCCTGGCCAAGCTGCTGCAGCGCTTCGACATCACGCCGGCGGATCCCGGCTATGAACTGAAGATCCACCACACTCTGACCATGAAGCCCGAGGGGCTGTACATCAACGTGCGCCGGCGGAACATCCGGATCGAAGCGCCAGGCGGGCCCGCCGTCGAACTTGCCCGGCAGGCCGAAACGGCGGCCGCGGCAGCCGCCAACGGCGTCCCTGTCCGCGTGCTCTATGGCTCCAACGCGGGAACCTCCCAGGACTTCGCGCAACGCATCGCCAACGACGCCGGGCGGCGGGGTTACAGCCCCACCATCGGTCCGCTGGACGACGCGGCGGGCGGGCTCCCCACGGCGGGGCTCGTCGCCATCGTGGCCTCCTCCTACGAGGGGCAGCCGCCGGATAACGCCCGGAAGTTCATGGCCTGGACCGAGGGCCTGCAGCCGGGCAGCCTCGCCGGGGTGCGGTACACGGTGTTCGGCAACGGCAACAAGGACTGGGCACGGACCTACCAGGAGGTGCCCAAGGCCATCGACTCCCGGCTCGAGGCCGCCGGCGGCACGCGGATCTATGAGAGGGGCGAGGCCAACGCCCGCGGCGATTTCTTCGGCGACTTCGACGAGTGGTACGCGGGATTCTGGCCGGCCGTGGACGGCGCCCTCGGGCAGAGCACCGTCTCGCCGGCCGCTCAGCCCGAGCTCGAAATTGAGTTCGTGGGCAACGTCCGGGAGCCGCTGCTGCGGCAGAACGGGCTGGCCCTCGGCACCGTGGTGGCCAACCGGGAACTGGTGGACATGGCCAAGCCCGGCGCCAAGTCCAAAAGGCACGTCGAGATCGCGCTGCCCGAAGGGATGACCTACCGGGCGGGCGACTACCTGGCCGTGCTGCCGCTGAATCCCAGCGACCTGGTGCAGCGGGCACTGAGCCGCTTCAACCTCGACTACGACTCACACGTCCTGCTGAGCATGGAGCAGGGTGACACGTTCCTGCCCACGGGCATGCCGGTAGCAGTGGGCGAGCTGCTGAGCAGTTACGTCGAACTTGCGGTCCCGGCCTCGCGGACCCAGCTCGAGTTCCTGGCCGACGTCGCCGAGGATCCCGCCCAGCGCCGGGAGCTCGAGGCGCTGGCGGAGGACCGCGAGCGCCATGCGGCCGAGATCCTGGACAAGCGCGTCTCCCTCCTGGACCTGCTGGAAACGTATCCGTCGTGCAAGCTGTCGTTCAGCTCGTTCCTGCAGCTGCTGACCCAGCTGGCCCCGCGGCGGTACTCTATCTCCTCGTCCCCGCTGTGGAGCCCGGACCATGTGACCCTGACCTTCGCCGTCATCCAGGCGCCGGCGTGGTCGGGCCGCGGCGTCTTCGAGGGTGCCGCCTCCACGTATCTCGCCCAGGCCAGGCCCGGGACACGGGTCGCGGTCACGGTGCGTCCGTCGAACACGGCATTCCACCCGCCCCAGTCCCTGGAGGTCCCGCTCATCATGGTCTGTGCCGGGACCGGGCTGGCGCCGTTCCGCGGCTTCGTCCAGGACCGGGCGCTGCGGGCCGAATCCGAGGGCACCAAACCGGCGCCGTCCATGCTGTTCTTCGGCTGCCGGGCCCCGGACACCGACTTCCTTTACAAGGCGGAGCTGGCATCATGGGCGGACGAGGCGAACCTCGACCTCCGGCCGGTCTTTTCCACCGCACCCACAGACGGGCAGAAGTATGTCCAGCACCGGCTCTGGGCGGACCGCGCCGATGTGGTGGAGCTGGTCCGGCAGGGCGCCACGGTCTACGTCTGCGGCGACGGCAAGCACATGGCGCCGGAGGTCCGCGACACGTGCGCCCACATCTACCAGGAGGCCACCGGCGCCTCTGAGGCGGACGCCGACGCGTGGATGGACGAGGTGGAACGCGCCCACGGAAGGTATGTCGCGGACATCTTCACGTAGGCAATCGGGCAGGGCGGAACCGGCGTACGCTGGTGGATATATGAGTGCCCCAGCGAAGCCGTGTGACCATGCGTGACCTAAGTAAACTCTCGGTTCTGGGAGCTTCGCTCCTGCTTGCCCTGGCGTCGTGCGCCCCGCCGCCCGCGTCCGGAACTGCCCAGCGTTCGAGCCGGGCCCCCGGCATCCAAATCGCCGCTCCCGCCCGTGTCACTCCCGCCCTCTTCACCTCCGCCGCTGCACCGGCAGCCTTGACACCCCCGGCCCGTGCCACCACCGCCGCGGCACCGGCGGCGCTGACACCCGCGCAGCAGCTGGCCCGGCTGACCCTGCCGCAGCGCGTCGGCCAGCTGTTCATGGTGGCCGCTGCGGCCACCGGAGCCGACATCAACACCATGTCCGATATCACCAGGTACCACGTGGGCAGCGTGTACCTGGCGGGGCGCAGCCGCGCGGGAACCGGCGCCACGGCCGCCGTCGTCCGCCGGATGACCGCAACCGTGTCAGCGGCCACCACCGGGGGCATCCGCTTCGCTGTCGCCACCGACCAGGAAGGCGGCTTCGTCCAGGTCCTCGGCGGTCCGGGCTTCTCCGTGATTCCGACCGGGGTGGCCCAGGGCAGGCAGGCACCTGCGGTGCTGCAGGCCAACGCGCGTGCCTGGGGAAACCAGCTGCGCGCCGCCGGGCTCAACGTGAATCTGGCGCCGGTCATGGACACCGTCCCCAGCGCGCAGTTCGCTCCGCACAATGCGCCCATCGGCTTCTTCGGCCGCGAATACGGATTCACGCCGCAGACGGTCTCCAGCCACGGCGGGGCCTTCGCTGCGGGCATGCGCCAGGCGGGCGTCGCGCCTGTGGTCAAGCATTTCCCGGGCCTTGGCCGCGTCACCCTCAACACGGATACCAGCCGCAACGTCCGCGACACCGTCACCACGCGCACAGATCCGTACCTGTCGCCGTTCCGGACGGCCATCCAGGCGGGGGCGCGCTGGGTCATGGTGTCCAGCGCCTATTACACCCGCATCGACGCCGGGCACATCGCCCCGCTGTCGCCGGTGGTCATGCGGACCATGCTTCGGGGAGACCTCCACTTCACCGGGGTCATCCTGTCCGATGACCTGTGCAACGCCGCGCAGCTGGCTCCGTGGGCCAAGGGCGCCCGGGCCACCGGCTTCATCCATGCCGGCGGAACCATGCTGCTGTGTGCCAACCCGCGGGACATTCCGGTCATGTCCTCCGCGGTGCTGCAGCTCGCGCAGCGCAACCCCGCCTTCGCGGCCGAGGTCAATGCCGCCGCACTGAAAGTGTTGACGGTAAAGGCCGGGCACTGACGGGCGGGACTAAAAATGGACGCCGGCCCGCCGTCGTGGACGGCAGTCCGGCTTTCTGTTAGCCGGTAACCGGGTGCCTATTCGGCCAACCGGGCCACGCCCCGCGCCTCGTCGAGATGCCCGGCCAAAGGGGTCAGTTCCAGCCGCTTCCCGCCTGGACGCGGCCGAGCCAGCCGCCGTTGCCGCTGCCCTTGTAGAGCCACAGCGCGCCGGCGGTGTCGACGGCGAGGACGTCGTTCCTGGCGTCGCCGTTGAAGTCGCCGCGGCCGGTGATGGTGGTCATGGTGTTCCAGCCGGTGCCGGCCTTCGTCCGTGCCTGCCAGCCGCCGCGGCCGTTGCCCGGGTAGAGCCAGAGCACGCCGTCGGTATCGCGGGCCAGGACGTCGGCTTTCCGGTCACCGTTCATGTCGCCGGAACCCACGACGGCGGTCATCGCGTTCCAGCCGGATCCCGCCTTCACGCGTGCCAGCCAGCCGCCGCGGCCGTTGCCCGGGTAGAGCCACAGCACGCCGGCGGTGTCGCGGGCCAGCACGTCGTTCCGGCCGTCGCTGTTCATGTCGCCGGGACCGACGACGGCGGTCATCGCGTTCCAGCCGTTGCCCGCCTGGGTCCGCCCCAGCCAGCCGCCGCGGCCGTTGCCCTGGTACAGCCACAGTGCGCCGGACCCGTCACGGGCCAGCACGTCGTTCCGGCCGTCGCCGTTCATGTCCCCGGCGCCGACGATCGACGTCATGCCGTTCCAGCCGTTGCCCGCCTGGATCCGCCCCAGCCAGCCGCCGCGGCCGTTGCCCTGGTATAGCCACAGCACACCGCCGTTGTCGCGGGCCAGGACGTCGGGCTTCCCGTCGCCGTTCATGTCACCGGCGGCCACCACCATGGTGATGTGGAGCACCGCGGCGGCGGCGTCCGCCAGGCCTGCCCCGCAACCTGCCGGGCAGCCTCCGGGCACCGGCCGGGCGGTGCGCTTGAGGCGTGCCTCGACGGCGGCGGGGGTGGTGCCCGGGCCCATCTGGGCCATGAGCAGCGCGGCTGCGGCGGATACGTGCGGGGCAGCCGCGGAGGTGCCCTCGGCGAAGTAGTAGGCCTCCGGCCCGGGCGTGGTGGGGCCGTCGTTCCCCGTGGACAGGATGCCGCCCGGGACGCCGCTGTCGGCGGTGCCGCCGGGGAGGGGCGTCATGTCGCCGCCGGGGGCCGTGAGGTCCACGGCGGACCCGAAGTTGGAGTAGGGGGCCAGCGCGCCGCTGGGTCCGCTGGCGGCCACGTTGATGACGTTCTGGCAGTTGCCGGGGCTGGAGGAGGCGGCCTGCACGCTTTCATTGCCTGCGGCCGTCACCACGGCCGCTCCCCTGCCGGTGGCGGTGTTGATGGCGTCCTGGAAAGCCTGCGAGCAGGCTTCCGTGCCGCCGAGGCTGAGGTTGATGACCCGGGCCGGGTTGGGATTGTCCGGCACCCCCGCCACGTGGCCGCCCGATGCCCAGACCAGGGCGTCCGCGATGTCGGAGGTGCGGCCGCCACAGGGGCCCAGCACCCTCACCGGCACGATCTTGGCCTGCGGGGCAATCCCGGCGATGCCTTCTGCGTTGCCGGCGACGGCGGCGATGATGCCGGCCACGTGGGTGCCGTGCCATGACGAAGCCATTTGCGGTGTACCGTCGGCGCACTGGCCGATGTCGGTCCAGTCGCCTTCGTCGTTGGGGTTGGGATCGCGCCCGTCCCCGTCGCGGGAATTGGCCGGATCGTTGATCATGTCGTAGCCCGGCAGCACATTGGCGTCCAGGTCGACGTGGCTGGTGATGCCGGTGTCCACCACCGCCACCACTTCGCCGCTGCCCCGGGTGACGTCCCAGGCCCGGGTCACGCGCATGCCGCCCGGCTGTTCGGACAGGTTCCACTGGAATTCGAAGTAGGTATCGTTCGGGTCGGCGGCCTTGGCCTGGAGCAGGGCGTCGGGCTCGGCATAGGCCACGGCGGGGTCGGCCCGCAGCGAGGCCAGGAGCTTCGCCGCGTCAGCGGTTCCCAGCTTCTTGTCGGTCCTGAGCACCCGGGCTCCGCTCGAGGTGGCGCGGAGGTCCTTGACCGGGGCGCCGAGCCTGGCCGCGGCCTTGCCGTAGGCCCTGGCCCGCTCCGCGGGGACCTTTGCGGCGGCGTCCTTGAACTTAACGATGAACTGGTCCGTGGTCACCGGAGCGGGGGACGAAGCCCGGCGCGGCACCGCGGGCGGCACGGCCGGATCGTCAGCAGCCGAGGCAGGCGGCGCGAACAGCGCGCCCGCAACCAGGACTGCAACTCCAGCCGAGGTCAGGAATGAGGACAAGTAAGTGCGGCGCGTCTGAGACATTGAGACCATCCTGTGCGGCGACCTGACCACTGATGGCTGGGACGCAGAAAAGAGGCGCGGCCCCCGCCGCGTCCAGAACCGAGTGTATCCGGTGGGGGTGACTTTTTGTGATGCAGTCCATAGGGGCGGCGCTTGGCTGGCATCCGGGCAAAAACGATAGCTGGCGCTCTGGTACGGCCGCGCTTCGGAGTCCAAGGCCGCTTCGCTCAGAGCTTGGGGAAACGCCCCAACTCCGGGTCTTCCCCCGGAGTCCGGAATGCCGCACACTTAGCGCAAGAGTCATTCCCCCACCGGCGGAAGGCAGATCAATCATGGTCCCTCTCATCTCCCTGGCGGCCCTCCTCAGCCCGCAGGAAGCCAAGCAAGGCACAAGCGTTCCCCGGCCCGTGGAATCCACGGATCTGGCAGAACTGACGGACCTGTATCTCCGGTCCTACCATCCCGAAGCGGACCGCCTGGACGCCGAAAAGGCTGCCGGCAGGATCAGCCGGATCTTCGCCGGAACGCACGGAACACCCATCCCCCAGGCCTCCCTGGCGATCGTCAACGCGGTCGGCCAGATCACCGCGGCCATCCTCGTCACGGACCGCCATGTCGGCAGCGCCACGCCGGGCACTGCCTACATCGCCGAGCTCTTCACCCACCCGGACCACCGCAGGCAGGGCCTCGCCGAGGACCTCCTGCGCCATGCCATGCATGTCCTGCACACGCTGGGGCACAGGACCGTTGCCGTCACCGTCCACAGCACCAACTCCGCTGCCATGGCCCTGTACCTGTCCAGGGACTTCCGCCGCCTCACGCAGCGGGCCGGCGTCGACTGACTTTCCTTGACCCGGGTTGAGCCCTCGCTATTGCCAACTGCCAGCCGCGGAGGCCATCGTTGTGATCCCGATTGAGTGCGCCCGTGGGGCACGGCTGTCCGCCCTGCCCACGAGGCGCTAAAGGCGCACCCTGATGGACTATCTTGATGGACGCGCTGTTGACCGCTTGCCCTTGATCAAACCTTGATCAACTGATGATCCGTTTTTGACCCGAAGCAGACGCTTTCCTGAGCAGCCCCGGGCATCGTTGGTTTTGTTCCACCAACGGTCTCGACGGAAACGGAAACATCCCATGGGCACTGCATCCAGCTCAGCCACAGCGGGCACGACGCCGGTCACGGGATTGTATGCAGCGGTTCGCCGCGCCGTCAACTTCGTCATCTGCGCGGCAGCCGCGCTGCTGTTCGTCGGCGTCTGCGTCGCGGCCCCGCTGCTTCACCTCGGGTTCTCCCCGGTCCTGACAGGCAGTATGCGTCCCACCTTCGCCCCGGGTGACCTTCTGATCACTGCCCCGGCGCAGGTCAGCAGTCTCCAGCCGGGACAGATAGCGGTCTTCACTCCTCCCGGAGAAAGTACCCCCTTCGCCCACCGTATTACCGCCGTCCTCGGAAGTTCCGAGCATCCGGTGATCACCACCAAAGGTGATGCTAATCCTGCGCCGGATCACTGGCGGGCCACGCTGAACCAGGACCAGGTACCGGTGGTGGTAACCGCTGTTCCGTATGCCGGCAACGTACTGCTCTGGGCGCAGAACCCGGCCCAAAGGGCCATCCTCACTGCTCTGTTCGGGTTGGCTGTCACGGGCGCCAGCGTTCGCTGGATCCTCCGGTCGCAACCGCCGGCGCAATCAAGCTCGTCTGCCACCGCCTAAACCTTTTCCATAGCCAAAGTAAGGATCTGTCATGTCTGTTATCGCAACCCCCTCCGTTCGCCGCCCCAACCCCCGTCTGCTCGCCGCCTTTGCAGTGGGCGCCGCCGGCCTGGCCATCACCGGCGGCGGCGTCTTCGCCGCACTGAACGCAACCGCCTCCAACACCACCGCACAGAACGCCACCAGCGGCATCCTGAGCCTGACCATGGCCGACAATGGTGCGGGATTTACCCAAGCCATCTCAAACCTGGCTCCCGGCGACACGGTGAACCGGTACGTCAACCTCACCCAGGGCAGCAGCCTGGACGGCAAAGCCTTGACGCTGGGCGTCAGCGCCGCAGCGGCCACTAAGCTGACCACAGATGCAACCAACGGGCTGCACGTCACTGTCACCCAGTGCAATGCTGGCACCTGGACTCCCGGCACCGGCATCTGCAGTGGGACCCCGGCCGTTCTGGTGACCAACGCAGCCCTGAGTACCCTGATCACCACGCCGGCATCCGTCGTTGGGGGCGCCGTGGCCAAGGGTTCGGTCCTGAACCTGCAGATCTCCACCACCCTGCCGGACCAGACAGAGACCACGACGAACGGCGTAGTACCCGGCGCCACCATCCAGGGCCTCTCCTCGTCATTGACCTGGACGTTCACGGACACCCAGCGCACGGCCTCCACCACCACCAACTGACCTGCTACTACCATGACGCACAGGCACAGCAGCAGGGTGGCGGTCATCATTGCCGCGGCCCTGCTGCCGTGCCTGGTCGCCGCTCCAGCCCACGCTGCAATAAAGGCAGGGGCGGTGTCCGGCACTCAGGCAGCCGGCTCGGGACAATGGAGCGCCGTGGCCACCACCGCCGGGGCCGCCCCTTTCGGCACTGGGGCACTGGCACTGACGTTCACGGCGGCAGGAACAGACCGGCAGTACTTCAACGTGGTCAACACCGGCACACTCTCTCTCACCGGGGAGACCTTTACTGCCACGACCACAAGGAGTTCAGCCGCGGTGGAAAGGTGCAGCACCACCTGGGACGAGTCCACCGGAACCTGTCCGTCGGGCACTATCACGACCGTCATGAATACGGGGGCCTCCCCTACGGCGTTGAACGCTCCGCTTGCGGCCACAGGAACCAAAATTCGACTGCGCGTCCGGATCACCGCGGCTATCCAACGAGATTCAACCATCACCATAGGAGTCACAGTCTCGCGCAGCCAGGTCCGCACAGCGAACACCACCACGTCCTGACCGTATTCCCCGGTCGCCGCTGCTAGTACAGATGTCGTCAAGAGGACCGAGATGAGAGAGCGAACCGAGCCAGTCACGCCCGTTACCAGGGCTAAGGTCTGCACGGCCACGGCCACCGGGCGCTGATGCGGAACACCGGCCAACCCCACACATTCCAAGGGAGCCGAAGCTACAAGACACATCGAACGGAAAGACAATGGCACTTCAAGGCAATGGAGCCGTATTCTCCTCCTCGCGGCTGCTTCGGCTCGCGGAGGACGTCGAAAGCGACGCTATCGCCGTCACCTATGCCACAATGTTCGTGCAAATGCTGCCGGAACGAGTGGGGCGCATCCTTTCCACTGTTCGCCAGGAGGACCTGCCAGCCGCACTAGACGCGGTGCTGAGCCTGAAAGTCCGGGCCCATATGGCAGGCGGCCTGGCGATGGAACGGGACTGCCGCATCCTGGAAGAGAACCTGCGCAAAGGGGAAGCCGCTGCCGCGGCCCAGTCCGCCCGCGAGGTGGCTAGCGACTGCCTGCCGCTGACCCGGGAGCTGGAACAATTCATTCGAGGCTGGCAGGACCAGGGGGGCTCAAAAGGCGGGCAGGCATGAGGCAGCGGAAGAAAGCTTACGACGCCGGTGCTGCCGCCAGCTTCCCCAGGAAGCCGGCGGCACGCGTCTCTACGCGGGCAGAATGCCCGACCGGCTCAGCAAGGCCCGGGTCTTCGGATGCTGGGGCGAGGTGAAGATCCGGCTTGGCGGCCCCTCCTCCACGATGACCCCTTGATCCATGACAACTATGCGGTCCGCGATATCCCGGGCGAACTGCATCTCGTGGGTGACGATGACCATGGTGGTGCCCTGCTGGGCGATCTTCTTGATGACGGCGAGGACTTCGCCCACAAGCTCGGGGTCCAGGGCGGATGTCGGCTCGTCGAAGAGCATCACGCTGGGCTCCATGGCGAGGGCACGGGCGATGGCAACGCGTTGCTTCTGACCACCGGAAAGCTTGCTGGGATAGTTGTCCATCTTGTCGGCCAGTCCCACCATTTCCAGGTTGGGCACAGCGACGTTCCGGGCCTCGGCGGCCGAGAGCTTCTTGACGTCCCGCAGCGGAGCCATCACGTTGCCAAGGGCCGTCTTGTTGAGGAACAGATTGAAGTGCTGGAACACGAAGCCGATGTCGGTGCGCTTCTGGGCCGTGACGGATGCTTTTTCCGCGATCAGCTCGCCATCGCGTTCCTCGTAGCCGATCAGGTGTCCGTTGACGTAGATGCGGCCGGCTTCGATCGTTTCGAGCTTGTTGATGCAGCGCAGCAGCGTGCTCTTGCCGGAGCCGCTGGATCCCAGGATGGCGATGGTCTCTCCGCGATGAACCACAAGGTCCACGCCCTTGAGCACTTCGACCCTCTTTTCCACATGCGGCCGGCCTGTAAGCCGGCTCCAGAGTGTCCTTTTCGTCTCGGAGACGAAGGTCTTGTGGACATCGCGGACGTCGATGATGGTCTCGTCAGCCATTGGCCCGTGCCTTTCGTTCAAGCACTACCACGACGCGTGAGAGTGGGAGGCTGATAATCAGGTAGAGAATCGCCGCGGCGGTGTAGATGGCTGTGGTCTGGAAGGTCTGGCTGTTCAGGATGTTGGCGGTCTTCAGGATTTCGGTCACGGCGATCACCGAGGTGAGAGCGGTGTCCTTGACCATGGCAATGAAGTAGTTGCCGATCGGCGCCATGGAGACCACGAAAGACTGCGGGATCACCACTTTCCACAGGGTCTTCGTGGGGGTGTAGCCCAGGGACAGTGCTGCTTCGGTCTGGCCGTGTTCCACCGACAGGATGGCGGAGCGGAATACCTCGGAGAGGTAGGCGGCGTAGTTGAGCCCCAGGCCCAGGATGCCGGCGGGAACGGGTTCAATGTCCACGCCGATGCTGGGGAGGACGAAGAAGATGTAGACCAGCTGCACCAGAAGGGGTGTTCCCCGGATGACCTCCAGATAGAAAGTCGCAACCCCGCGGAGGATCCTGATCGAGGAAATGCGCGCCAAGGCAATCAGCAGGCCCAGAACCAGCGCCAGCCCCATTGCGCCCAGCGCCAGTTGCACCACGACGGGTACGGCCACCAGCAATGCCGGAAAAACGGCGAAGGTGTTGTTGATGAAGTCCATTAAGGATCCCTAGATTGAGGCCGGGCCGGCGGTCATCACTCCCATGAAGCGGTGTCCGCCGGCCCGGCCCGGTGCCGAATACTACTTGGACATGTTGGCTTCGCCGAGACCGTACTTTTTGAGGATCTCGAGGTATTTCGGGGTCTTCTTCAGGTCTGCGAGCCCGGAATTCAGGTCCTGCAGCAGCTGCGAATCGTCCTTGCGCACTCCGGCGCCGATGATGCCCGGGTAGTAGGGCTTGTAGGGCTGAACGAGCTTGAGCTTGGGGTTGGGCTTCTGGACCAGGCTGTAGCCGATCACGGCGCTGTCGGTGAAGACGGCGTCAACCTGCTTGTTTTCCACGGCGGCCAGCAGGGCAGCCTGCGAGTCGAAGAGCTTGACCTGGCTGCCGCCCAGGCTGTCCACGAGGTCCTTGAATACGGTGCCCGTCTGCGCCCCGAGGACCTTGCCCTTCACATCGTCCCGGGAGGCCAGAGTGGAGTCCGCCGGGACCACCATTGCCTCGCCTTCGGTGTACCAGGGGTCGGTGAAGTTGATCTGCTTCTTCCGGTCGTCCGTGATGTACATGGCATCAACGATGACGTCGGCCTTCTTTGCGTTCAGCGCCGCGATCAGCGTGGCAAATTCTGAGGTGAAGACCTTGATCTTCCAGCCCTTGGCGTCCGCGATGGCCTTGATCATGTCGCCGTCAATACCCTTGAGATCGCCGGACGCCTGATCGGTAAAGGAGAAGGGAGCATCGTTGGACGTTGCGATGGTGAGGGTTTTCTGTTCAGTGCCGCCCGTGCTCCCTCCACTGCTGGCTCCTGAGCCACAAGCCGTCATCGCCAGGGCAACAACAATGCCCATGGGCACCAGGGCAGCGAAGCGCCTGCGGAGCATCTTTGTATTCATCATGAAGTGCCTTTGCTAGTGATGGGTTTTATCGGTTGAAGCGTTCGAGCCGAAGGGTGGCTGTGGCCTTGTGGGCTTCCATGCCCTCGACGTCGGAAATCGTCGCCACGTAGTTGGCCAGACGTGGCGTGGCGTCCTTTTCCACCCGCTGGTAGGTGAGGGGTTTGAGGAATCTGGAGACGGAGAGCCCTGCTGATGACCGGGCGCCGCCTCCGGTGGGGAGCACATGGTTGGTGCCGGATGCGCCCTTGTCTGAGTAAGCCACGGTGGACCACGGCCCCAGGAAGATGGAGCCGTAATTCCGCAGGTTGGCATGATAGTAGGAATCGTCCGAGGTCTGGATTTCCAGGTGCTCAGGGGCCAGCAGATCCATAATCTGCGCTGCCGTTTCCCGGTCCTCCGCAAGGTAGACGGTGCCGTAGTCGCGCCATGCCGGCCCGGCAATGTCCCGGGTGGCAAGCGAGCGCAACTGCTTGTCGATCTGCCTGATGACTTCCTCACCCAGCTCCCGGGACGTGGTCACGAGGGACGCTGGTGACTGCGGGCCGTGTTCTGCCTGGCCCAGGAGATCCGCGGCGACGAGTTCCGCATCCGCGGTTTCGTCGGCGATGACGGCCACCTCGGACGGGCCGGCCAGGAGGTCGATGCCGACGCGTCCAAACAGCTGGCGTTTGGCCTCGGTGACGTAGGCGTTACCTGCGCCGACGAGGATGTCCGACGGTTCCTCGCTGAGAAGGCCGAAGGCCATAGCGGCCAGGGCCTGCACGCCGCCGAGGACAAAGGCCCGGTCAACTCCGGCAAGGTACGCGGCGTACAGAACAGCCGGGTGTCCCCTGTCCGGGCCGGCCGGCGGAGTGCACGAGATGACGCTGCCGACGCCGGCGGCCTTCGCCACCCCCACCGTCATGAAGGCGCTCGCAAGGATGGGGAACCTGCCCGCGGGCAGGTAGGCCCCGACGCGGGCCACCGGAACGTACTTGTGTCCCGTGAAGACGCCCGGGAGGAGCTCGGCCTCAAAGTCGGTGAGGTGCTCGCGCTGCTCGACGGCGAAAAGCCTGGTCCGTTCGGCACTGGCCATCAGGGCCTCACGCAGTTCCGGGGACAGTGCGTCGCCGGTCCTGGCCAGATCGTCCTGGCCGATCTCCATGTTTGCGCCCTGCCAGCCGTCTAACTGCTTCGAGTATTTGACGACGGCGTCCATACCGTTTTTCTCGATGTCGCCAAGCATCTCGGAGACCGTTTGAATAACTTCCGGCAAACGCTGGGCCGGGACGCCCCCTACGGCGGGGCCCTTCAGTGTTGAGAAGTTGCCCCGGATGTGGACCCGGTCACGTTCAGTAAGTTGCATGGGCTAAAGGTACGTGCAGGCGACCCATCGCACAACGGGACGTAAACACGTGCCTGCAATAGGGTTGCCCGATAGGATGAGTCATGACACTCACGCAACTCCGGGCCTTCCTCGCCGCGTATGAGCTAGGCTCCTTCACTGCCGCGGCACGAAAGTTGGAAACAAGCCAGGCATCCGTTTCGGAGCTCATCAGCAGGCTGGAACACGAGCTCAACCACAGCCTTTTCACCCGCGGCGGCAGACGGCTCATTCCCACCACCGCAGCAGTCGAACTCAAGGTCCATGCGCTGCAGTCCGTGACCTCTTTCGACAACGGTGTGGAGGCCCTGAAATCCATGTCATCGCTGGAGGGCGGCGTCTGCACCTTCGGCGTCCTGCGTTACGGAGCGCACTACGATCTTGCCGACCTCGTGCAGCGCTTCCACCGTCGCTATCCCAAGGTGAAAGTGCGTCTTGTGGGGTTGAACTCCGTCGCCGTGGCCGAATCCGTGGCTTCCGGTGAAATTGAAGCGGGTCTCATTGTTCTCCCCGTTGTGGAAACCGGGCTCCAGGTCAGGCCGCTCTTCAGGGACGAAGTTTTTTACGCCTCCGCCCAGCGCGATCCGTCACGCGGCCCCATGACCATCGAGGAACTCGCGCAGTCCAAGCTGGTGCTTTATGACGCCTTCGCCGGCTGGCGTGATCCCACGCGCCGGCAGATTCTCGAGCGCGCGCGGCTGAAAGGCCTGAAGATAGATCCCGCCATTGAAGTGGAACATGTCGATACGGCGCTGGGCCTTGTGGCCACGGGGGCGGCGGACACCATTGTCCCCCAGGCAATCGTCAACGGGCCCGGTTTCCCGAAAAACGTCAAAGCCGTTCCATTTGCCGAACCGCTGTACGACACCATCGCCCTCATCCAGCGGGAGTCCGCCTACCTTTCCCCCGCAACACGCAAAATGGCCCAGATGGCCGAGCGGACGCTGCTGGCCAAGGTGGCGCCGGAACAGAATGTCCGGCGAGCGGTCCGGAATTGACCGGCGTCGAATAACCGGCCCCTGCCGCGTCAGCGAGCCGGCGTCAGCCTGCCGTTGCCGCACCGAGCGTGACGTCGGCTTCCTGATCCTGGCCGCCCCGCTGGAACGTGATCTTCACCGTGCTCCCGGCTGCCTGTTCGCGGGCGGCCGCCGTCAGCTCGGACGCGTCCGTCACGGTGTGGCCGGCCAGCGCGGTGACCACGTCGCCCTCTTTCAGTCCCGCCTTGGCTGCCGCGGACCCGGGGGTCACGGCGGCCACCTCGGCCCCGGTGGTGAACTCGGACGTGCCGGGCGCCTTGTCCTGCACGGACAGGCCCAGCTGGCCGTGCGTCGCGGAGCCGTTGGCGATGATCTCCTGGGCCACCCGCTTGGCCACGTTGATCGGGATGGAGAACCCGACGCCGATGTTGCCGGACTGGGCCGAGGATGAGGAGGATGAAGCGGCCGAGGCGATGGCCACGTTGACGCCGATGATCTCGCCCTGCGTGTTGGTCAGGGCGCCGCCGGAGTTTCCGGGGTTGATGGCCGCGTCCGTCTGGATGACGTTGATGCTGATGGAGTCCTGCGCCGCGTTTGCGGAAGCGGAGCTGCCGGCTGCCGATGACTCCGTCTCAATGGTGCGGTCCACGGCCGAGACGATGCCGTCCGTGACGGTGCCGCTGAGTCCCAGCGGCGCGCCGATGGCGATGGCGGCGTCACCCACGTTGACTGCGCTGGAGTCGCCCAGGGTCGCCGGGACCAGCCCGGTGGCGGTGATCTTGATGATGGCCAGGTCCGAGAGCGGATCCGTGCCGACGATGGTGGCCGCATAGACTTTTCCGTCGCTGGTGCGGACCTCGATGGCCGCTGCCTGGGCCTGCCCGTCGAGAGTGACCACGTGCGTGTTGGTCAGGATGTGGCCGTCGGCGTCCAGGATGATGCCGGAGCCGGTGCCGCCGGAACTGCCGGAGCTGGCGCTGATGGTCACCACGCTGGGCGAGGCCTTCTGGGCGGCGGCGGTCACCGCGTTGACGCTGGAGGTGTTGTTGACGATCACCGGCGTGTACTGGGCAGCCTGCGCGCTGGAGGCCGCCTGCGTCGGCGCGCCCCACAGGGTTGCGGCCCCGGCTGCGGCGCCCCCGCCCAGGAGACCGGCGGCCACCAGGCTCGTGACAAAGACCGCCGGCCCGACCCGTTTCCCGGCCTTCCGGCGGGTGGCGGGCGTCGCGGCTGCCTGACTCTCGGTGCCTGCACTGGCGTTCATGATCGTGCTCCTTGGGTTCGGCTCCGACTGCTCGGAGGCTATGACCCAATACTTGAACGCGGGACTAGTGTGCGCCTGTTGCGCTGCTGTGAGGGGGCTGTGAGCGTTTCAAAAATGAACGACGGCGGCCCGGGAGCCGGGCCGTCAGCCTCGGCTTGCGGCCCGGCGCCCCATGCGTTCAACCAATCCCGTCAGCGGGCGTTGAAGACGTCGGGCCCGAAGCTGTTAACCCCTGCGCCGCGGGCAATACCGAGGCGGGGCAACCGGAAGATGTCCTCGATGGTGGCCAGGAGGCTGTAGTGGTTGTAGAAGCGGTGGGAGGTGGTGCCGCCCCGGACGAAGGGCGAGAGCACCAGGGCACCCACCTGTCCGCCTGCAGTCCCGCCGGGTCTGCCCGGAGGGCCGGCCGAGCGGCCTTCGGCTTCGTCGAAGGTGATGACCAGGACGCCGTCGCGCTGGAACGCCGGGGACCGCAGAATGGGCGGCACGTGCCGCAGGAGCCAGGCGTTCGCGGTGACCAGGCCGCCGGGTCGCCGGTCAACGCAGGGGCTGTCGTGCCCGTCGCTGCACAGATTGGGGGTGATGTAGGAGAGGTTGGGCGTCGCCGCGTATGACCTCAGATCGTAGGCGAGCGCCCGGAAATCAACCACCCGCCGCCGGCAGTCGGGCGAGGACGTGATCGCTTCGAAGTACACGAAGGGGTTGTGCCGCGTGGCGTACTGGTCACCGCGCCGGGCCCCCTGGCTCCCGTCCTGGGCGCCGGGCGGCGGATGCCGGCACGGGATCCGCATGTCCTCCATGTACCCCTTCCAGCTCTTCCTGGCCGCAGTCAGCTGCCCGCCGACGGTGGGAACGGACCGTGGGTAGAGGCAGCCTGCGCCCCTGAAAACGCCGCGGTACGGAGGACCGGCGGGCCTGAACCGCGCATAGGTCCCGCAGCCGGCACGGGTCATGGCGTTCGATGGCTGCCCGGAAATCTGCGCCAGGTAGTTCGGCAGCGAATTGTGTGCGATCGCGTAGTACTGGGACAGCAGGACACCGCGGGCGCGCAGGAATTTAGACAGATAGGGGGCTTTCGACGCCGGTCCCCAGACCGCGCCATAGCCCCTGTTCTCGAGGTTAATCACAAAGACGTGGCCGGCCCTCGCTGCCCGGGTCAGCGCAGGCACATCCGGCAGCGGCGCCGCGGCAGGAGCGGCGGCGGTAACGGGGCGTGACGCGGTCTGCGGGGTCGGCGACGGCTGGCTGGCCGCCCCGGACATAATGACGGCAACCGCAAGGGCGAGCCACTGCGCACCCCGGCGGGCACCTTTGCCCGCCCTCCGCCTGGCCTTCCAGCCCATCGTGTCCTTCTCTCACGGACCTGTCCGGCAGCCGTCGGCAAACACCCGCATAAGGAATCTTCGGAGTTCAGAGGCCCCGACGGCTGGCACCAGCATAGGCCTCCCCGGGCAATGATTCCCAGCCTCCTTTTCAAGGTCCGATGAGACACTGCTCGCCGTCCTGTCTTGATCAATCCTTGATCAACTGCTGATCCCTTATTGACCTGAAGCGGACTCTTTCCTGAGGGGCCCCGGGCATTGTTGGTCCTGTTCCCATCGAACGGAAAGACAATGGCATTTGAAGGCAATGGAGTCGTGTTCTCCTCCTCCCGGCTGCTGCGGCTCGCCGAGGACGTCGAAAGCGATGCCGTCGCGATCAGCTACGCCGCCATGTTCCTGCGCCTGCTGCCGGAAAGGGTCGGGCGGATCCTTGCCGCCGTGCGCGGGCAGGACATCCCCGCGGCCCTTGACGCAGTGCTCAGCCTCAGAGTCCGTGCCCACATGGTCGGCGGCCTGGCGATGGAACGGGACTGCCGCACCCTGGAAGCGAATTTACGCAGCGGAGATTTCGCTGCCGCGGCCCGGTCCGCGGGCGAAGTAGCCAAAGACTGCCTGCCGCTGACACGGGCTCTCGAGGAATTCCTCCGAGGCTGGCAGGACCTGGAGGACTCAAAGCGCAAGGAGCCGTGACCGGCGGTCCAAGCCCAGCACTGGCGGAGGATCGCCGGAGCCCTCGCCGCCCCGGAACAGTCCTGATCAGGCTACTTCACCCCCAGACTTTCCTCGGGTTGAGGGTTATTCGGCACGGGGCCGCCGCCACGCAGGAACATGCTCCTCAACCACGCCTCAATGGGGCGTTCAAACAGTGTGAAGAGGAGCGCGGATAGCAGGATGGATACTGCAACGCCGAAGGCGGCAAAGGCCGCGCGTTCGCCAAGGGTCACCGGGCCGAGTTCCAGGGCTGTGCGCAGCACGAGCTCGTGAACCAGGTAGAGGGCGAACGACCATTCGCCCAGCCTCACCATGGCAGGAGAACTGGCGAAGGTGCGGCGGCCTCCGGTGCAGTCACGGTGGGCGAAGGCCGCGATCAGGAGGGCGAAGCCTGGCATGCAGAGCGTGCTCGCCAGCGCCGGCGCGATGTGCCACGGGACGTTGGCGGCCACGACCTCGAGCACGAGGACAGGACCGACGGCTGCGGCCGTTCCGACCCACACACCGAACTTGGGCTTCCAGCCTTTCCTGAACGCCATGGCCAGGCACACACCCACAATGAACTCTGACACCCGGTACGCCGGGAAGGCGTACAGCAGCGCTCCCCAATCGAACGCCGGGACCAGCGGGAGCAGTGCCGACAAGAGGGCCACGGCCACGAAAACCAACACGCAAATACGAAGGAGTCGTTTCGCTCGAAAACGCGAAAGCCACACGGCCAGGAACGGGAACACCGCATAGAAAAAGGCTTCACAGGAAAGCGACCAGGACACCCCGTTGTACGCATAGACCCAGGTCGGGTCCGCGTGCCAGGACTGTAGGAGGAGAAGCGAAGCCATGAACCGGGGAACGGACTGCTCCCCCTCGGTGGCCTGGATCAGCACCACCGCAGCAATCAGGGTGAGCGCATGCAACGGCCACACCCTGGCAAACCGGCGCCAGTAGAACTGTCTTTTGGGAGCGTTTGGCTTCATGGACCAGGCGAGCACGAATCCGGAAAGTACAAAAAAGAACGTCACACCGGTCTGCCCCACGGACACGAGCGGGAACATCTCCGGCACCAGCGTCACGGACGCGTGATACGAGACGACGAGCATCGCGGCCAGAAACCGCAATCCTGTCAGCGAATCCAGCCGCGTGGGCTTATGGTCCATCCTTCCTCCCTGTGAGACGGCGGTGACCGCCCATCATACAAGGCAATGGAGGCGTGTTCTCCTCCTCCCGGCTGCTTCGGCTCGCTGAGGACGTCGAAAGCGATGCCGTCGCAATCAGCTACGCCGCCATGTTCTTGCGCCTGCTGCCGGACAGGGTCGGGCGCATCCTCGCCGCCGTACGCGAGCAGGACTTCCCAGCGGCCCTTGACGCAGCGCTCAGTCTCAGAGTCCGGGCCCACTGTCAGCGTTTCAAAGACGGACGACGACGGCGGGCCGGGAGCCGGGAGTCGGGAGGTCAGCCTCGGCCTGCGGCCCGGTGACGGCGGCGGAAGGCCCGGAAGATGAACAGCGCGCCGAAGCCGATCAGGCCCGCAGCGGCCACGGTCATCCACAGCTCGCGGTCCGCGTGCCCCAGGTTGTCGGCGAGGTAGCCGGCAAAGGGCACCGCGTAGAACAGCTTCCCCTTGACCTGGCTTGGGTGGACGGGTGTCGGGGAGGTGGCGCCGTTGTTGTCGCCCCTGGTGATCAGGGTTTTCTCGCCGGACTGTGTGATGCCGAACCCGACGATCCGTTGCGTTTCGACGTCTTGCCGGTCCGGGTTGGGCTGGAAGGTGACGACGTCGCCGGATTTCAGTTCGCTGAATGCCACGGGCTTCACGGTCAGGAACGTTCCGGCGGGGTACTTGGGAGCCATGGAGTTCGTGGTCACGGTGTAGGTCCGGTATCCGGTGGCCCGCGGCACGATGACTAGGGCAAGCGCGGCGAAGATCAGTAACATCAGCAGCAGGCCGGCGACGCCGCCGGCCGCCCCCAGCCCGGGCCCTCCACGCTTCTCGGCCACCTCGACGGGGCGGCGGCTGCCGCGTTGACCGCCGGTGTCCATGCCGAACTGCGGCCGTGATATTCCTGCGGCCTTCGGCGCGAAGGAATCCCCCGTCCGCGGACCCCCTTTCGGCTCAGCCACCGGACACCCCGCGCAGCTGTCCGGAGACCTGTGGAATCGAGATGCTCACGACGTGTCCCCTCGCTGTGGCTGGAACCGAGGAAGATCACCGGATTTCGAAAGAACGAGACTTCGGCTGTCCCCTGGGCCTATTGCAAGAAGATTGCCGCAACTTACTCAGGACTCCATGCCGGAATCCGTCAAGGTTCCGTCAAGAATTAATTGGCGCCGCCACGGGGCGCCCGGGCAAGGCTTCGCCAGCACCGAGTCGCCGCCTTCTACGTCCACGCCGCCAGCTCACTGCCGGCCAACCCCCATCCCTTGTGCGGAAAGGCGATGAGCTGGCGACACATTCCGGTGTGGTGGTTTCTCGGCACTAACTGCCACTTATGCCGGACTCGTTCAGCTTGCCAAGAACCCGGATTCGCTCATCGCCGGGGCGGTCACCGTCGATGCGAACAACCTCGTCACCAGCGCCGCTGTCCAGTGGCCTGACGGGACACCAGGAACGCTGACAATCACCGGCCGGGACACCAACGGCGCTGTCCTCGACTACAACATCACCTACGGCTCGCCGGTCACGAAGACCTTCACGCAGCCGACCATCACCCGGAACACCGCCGGCGCGGCAACCAAAGTCCCCCAGATTGTGGTGAGCCAAATGGGTATCCTCGACGCACCCGCACTGTCACCCCTGCTGCGACCAAACACCCTCGTCGGGCTGGGAGACTCCCTCATTGAGCAGGGTGGCGGCGCTCCCGTGGCCGTCAGCCACCGCTCCTACGGGATGCTGACCTGGGCGCAGTTCTTCAGCGGCCAGCGGCTGCAGCTGCTCCGCAACTCGGGTGTTGGTGGGGAACGCACCGATCAGATCCTTGCCAGAGTGGCTACGGGAGTCCTCTCCTACAAGCCCGGTTACGTCACGGCAGGGACGAACGATGTCGCGCAGGCCATCCCCATGGCGACGATCAAAGCGAACCTCGCCGCGATCTGGTCAATGCTCGACGCGACAGGCATTCGGGTTGTGGCGACCACCATCCCCCGCGCAACTCCTACACCGGCACCCAGCTCGCAGACACCCCCGCCCTCAACGCATGGATCAGGCTCCAAGGCAGGAGCCGCCGGAACTTCCGCGTAGCTGACATCTACTCCGCCGTGGTCAACCCTGCCGGCACCGGATACCTTTCCGGTTACAGCGCAGACCGTATCCACCCCGGCAACAAGTCAGCACCAGCCGCAGGCAAGGCCATCGCTGATGCGTTCGCTCAGATCATCGGCCCACTCACGCCCTCAGCCCTTGACCTTGGCTCCGATGAGGGCGACCCATCCAACGTCCTGCCCTACAACCGGTTCAGCGCCGGGGCCATCGCGGACAACACGCCCCCCACAGGGTGGAGATCCGGCGGACCCTCATTGACCAGGCACCGTCTGCGGGCACATCTGGCCTCTCTATGCAGATGCAGGCCGTGGGCCCCAACACCACTATCTCCGATATGGAATGGGCGCTCGGGAACGACAATCAGGCGGTGTTCGACATGTACGGACTCGCGCAAACGGAGCCGTTGGCGGTGCCTGCTGCCACGACTCAGATGCAGTTGCAGATCGTGTTCAGCGGCGCGCAGACCATCGACATTGACCGGGCGACCATCCGGAACGTTACCCGGAACGTTTCGCTATTTACCCGACGGCGGGCCAGCCAGTTGCCCTAGGACTTGGATGCCGTCGAGCCAACATGCCTTCCCGTTGAACGGGAGGGCATGTCTGCCGGCGACTTCTTGGTGGTCAACCTGCGGCCCACGATAATCATGGGGGACTCAAGGAGCCGCCATAGTATCTCGGCCGCGCCGAGCGCCACGCATGCCACAACGACGAAGCGGAGAATGGCCAGGGGGGCCGAACCGTCACTCTCTGGGATCACACGGCTAACTGCCAGCAGGACAATGATGTGTACCAAATAGATGCCGTATGCGCGAGTCCCGATGTATGCGAGCGGCTTCCACTGGAGCACTGCCGAGACTAAACCCTTACTCAGGATGAAAGTAGGCATTGCCAGGGTGGCAAGCAGACCAAATGGAATATGCACAAACGAGGTCTCCCTATTGATGATTGCGGCATAGACCAGGGCAACCAGGACGGGCACTTGCACCACAGGTTTTGTCAGCCAAGCAACGGCCCGAAAAGTGGATTCCCTGTGCATGAGCGTGGCTAGAACGACTCCCGCAATGATCGGAACATAGATCGCGAGGTAGTCCCATCCGGCGAACGAAGAGGAGGCGAGTGCGACTGCGAGCAGGCCGAGTGCGGTCCAGAGCCGATGACGCATCAGCGGCACGATCGCAAAGCCCAGGATCGGCCACAGTACGTAGAACTTCTCTTCAATTCCCAGGGACCACGCATGACTGAAGGTGCCCGGTCCGGCAAACTCACCGTTGAAGGTAGCGAGCAGCAGCGATCGGCTGCCGAATGAGTCCGAGGGCCCAGCCATATCGAGCCCAAGCACGAGCACCGCGTATAGCAACAGAGTGAAGTAGTACATAGGAGTGATCCGGAATAGGCGCCGCACATAGAACCGCCATATCGACACATGCCCGAAGGTATCTTCCTCGCGCAGCAGCAAAGTGGTGATTAGGAAACCGGAAATCACGAAAAAGAGTGTTACCCCGAGGTACCCTCGCGCCGGCTGCCAGAGTGCGTCGCCAGTGTGCCAACTCAACACGAGGAGAACGCTAATTGCTCGGAGCCCATCTAGACCAGGAATGAACCGACCATCCCGGAAATCATTAAACGTCACTACTATCTCCCCCAGTTAGTCGGTTCAAGTGCACCGGTCATGCCCGCCGGACAAGCAGGCTGCGGCGCTGGGCCGCAGGTACGGGCGTGCTGCCCTCTGTTATCGGAGCCGCAGCGTTCCGAACTGATTCGTTTGCCCGCAGAACCAAGGCAAACGGAATCCAGGTCATCCATGCAACTCCGGCAACTGCATAGAAGTCAGTGGGAGCTTCGAACCAGCCATCCGCGAGGAATACGATGGGCCACACGGCCAACGGGATGAGCCCTGCGGATCCCGCCGCCCAGCTCTCGCGCAGTAGAGCGATGACGAGTACGAGTGTGGCCAGGAGGCCCACTACTCCAGCCGTGACCAGCATGTTGAGCAGCTCGTTATGCGCGTGGAAAGCTCCGACACCAAGATCGTTGTAGAAGCCAGCCGCTACATAGAAAGCGCGTGCACCATTCCCGAAGATTGGCGAATGTTGCCAGAGGTCAAGGCTCCCCGCCCAGATGTACCCGCGGCCGGTGAAGCTCTCAGGATCCGAGGTGGCGATAAACCATGGCGATGCCAGCAGGACCACTGGGTAAATGATGACCAGGCCGAGGGGTGCTAGGAGTCCGCGGACGGTGAGTCCTGATGCCTTTGCTTTCCACAAAATCATGACCAGCAGCCCCATTGCAGCGGCAGTCAGAGCAGTCCTTGACCCTGTTGCCAAGAGGGCAGCAGGGACAAGCACGATGGCAGCAATGCGCCACAGCCGCGACGGGATGTACAACACGAAAGGCAAGCCGAGTGCGAGCATCTGCCCCAGCGTATTGGGGTGCGAAACCGGTCCGGCCAGCGCCTGCCCGGTGAACAGGCTTTCCTTGGCTTCCCCACCCAGTGTGAGGAATGCAGTGCTTGGGGTGATGAAGGCTGTCGCAAGGCTGAATGTTGCCAGGATGAACACGAGGACGCCAGTTGTGCGCAGGGTCTGCTTGACGCCAGGGAGTGAGAAGATCACTAGGCCGAGGATTGGGTAGACAAACGCAGCCACCGAGATGCCTTGACCGGACGCATAGGTGCCAATTGTTGCCGCCACCCATGGAGCCAGATATAGCCAGAACGTCCGTGGCAGTCGGATGGTGGCAACGCTCGCCATCACGAGCGCAGCCAACACCGCCACGAGGCCATAGACGTAGAAGCTCGACAGAGGGTCGTGAGTCCTGGCTGATGCCTCAATGGTCAGTTGGGACGCCGTGCGTACCGTGGTCAGGTTATGAAATGCGGTTGGAAGAACCGCAAAGGCGAACATCGCGATCATCGCTAGGGAACCGCGATCAAGTTTCCGCCTCGGGACCTTAGGCTTAGGATTTGAACGCCGGCTGACCAGAGCGGACGGCATATTCGGAGCCTTTTCTACGGCGCCTGAAGCCGATCTGATGAGGAAAGACGGTCTGGTAGATGTATCCCATGCGGGCTTTGGAAGCGACCTGACGAGCACCTCCGTCTTTTTCGGCGCATCCTTCGGCGTCTTGGAGCGGGGCTTCGGCTGCCGGCGGACTAGGACGGAAGGCCTTGTCGGGGTTGCCTCCGTCTCGCTGGGCCTAGGCATGATCAGATTTCCCCCAATTTCAAACCACGAATGTAACAGCGCAAGAGTCCCCCAAAGAGCAGATGTGATTGCCAACATTCTACGGCCCGATTAGGGGCCGACAAGACCCGGTTTAGTGCCCATACTCTCCGAACAAGCTGGAGCGATATCTGGCTACCAGATTGTTCTGATCGCGTGGCATCAAACGTGGGCTAGCCCGGAAACAACCAACCAGCCAAATGTCCGCCGGAACCCTTACCGGTACCCGTCCACAACAGCGGCCGCAATCTCCTTGTACGCACGCCGGGTCTCCGGCTTCAAGTGGTCAAGGGTCACCAGGTCCCCGTCGGCCACTCCCCTGTCGTGCGGCACCGCGATGAGCTGCCTGCACATGCCGGCGAGGTGGTCCTCGATCGCATCCTTGTCCACGCGGCTGGACACTTCGTCCTTGTCGGTGATCACCACGATCGCGTTGCGGGCCAGGTCCTCGTACCCGTGGCTGGAAAGCCACTGCAGCGTGCTGCGGGCGCGCTTGGCCCCGCTCACCGCGTAGCCGGCCGCGATGATCAGGTTGTCCGCCGACTGCAGGATCCCGCTCATCGCGTTGTGCGTCACGCCGGTGCCGCAGTCAGTGAGGGCCACGGAGTAGTAGGCGGAGATGACCTTGCGTATGCGCAGGTACTCCTCGGCCGTCAGCGAGTCGGAGACCTCGGGGTCCTGCTCGCCGGCGATGAGGTGCAGCCGGCCGGAGTGGTGCATGTAGCGGGATAGCCCGGTGAGCGAGTCGATCGAGTCGATGTTCTTGAGCAGGTCGGTGATGGTCCGCGGGGTGGCCTGCTGGTAGATGCCCTCGCCCAGCGCGCGCTCCACGAGGTCGCCGGAGTCTGGATTCGCGTCGATGGCGCACGGCGGGTCGCCGCGGAACTCGGCAAGGGTGAGGCCCACGCCCACTGTGGTGGAGGTCTTGCCGATGCCGCCCTTGAGGCTCAGCACGGCGGTGTTGAAGCTCCCCTGCAGCTGGCGGGAGATGCGCCGTGCCAGCTCGTCTTCCTCGCGCTCCTGTGCGCTGGGGCCCAGGTTCCACGCACCGCCGGTGGCCCGGTACAGGAAACCGCGGAATCCGCCTTTGGGCCTGGGCTTCTGCTCGCGGACGAACGACGTCGGCAGGGCCGTGAGGTCCGCAACCGGCACTTCGGGTTCGCGCGCAGGTTCCGGAGCGTACGACGGCGGCGCTCCTGCCGGCGTGCGGGTCGGGGCCGGCGGAGCAGGTGGGGCGTCGGCGAGGGCGTCCGCCGCGGCGGCTGCCTCCGCCCAGGAAGAGCTCCTGACCGGGAGGACGGGCACTGAAGTGGTGTCGGGTGTCACGGCGGGAAACATTCCTGTCCAGTCGTCGGAGCCGTCACCATCGCGACGGCGGGAGCGGCGGCGGCGGAGTTCGGGCTGCTCCGCTTCGGTGCCGGCGTCGGTCAATTGGTTATCCGCTGGTTTGGGCATGTTTGGTCCCCCAGGACTCGCGGCGGCGTCCCGCTGCGCTTCTCGATTGGTCTGGTTCAAACAGCAAGTCTAGGCGCTGGCAGCCCGATGACCGATTTCAGCCGCGCATCAGGGCCGTTGCCACCACGGCGACGGTGGCAATGAGCAGGACAGCTAGGACTAGGTAGCTCCACCATTTGGGCCGGTTGCGGTGCGGGTTGATGTCAATGTACGGCACGCCTACTTCGCCTGTCCTGACGTGGCGGCGATAGCTGCGGGTACTGCGCGGCGCTTGAGCCGGAGCATCCAGTAAAGCCCGGCAAACGGAATGAGCAGGCTGCCGAGCAAGCCGGACAGCGCGAGGACAAAATCGGTGAGAGCCACGGAAGAACCTCCGGAACGCGGTTACACTCTCGACGCGTGCACAGGCAGTGTTGCCCTGGCCGCGTCGACAGTAGCTGGTGGTGGGATCCCCCAAATCAGATCTACAGAGACCCTACTCACCAGTCACAGATTCGACAAATCCTGTCAAACCTCAACCATTCGCCTCAGAGGCCCAAGCGCCGTCTTATCGACGGAGCGCCATCACCACCACGATTGCCGTGGCCACGGCCAGCGCGCCCAGTCCTACGTAGGCCAGGATTCGAAGCGTCCGTTGGCGGGATTCCCGCCGCGATTCCCTGGTGACTTGACTGCCTGAATAGTTCCCCATGGCGGCGATGCTACATGCACACCCTTGGGATCAGATCCAGTCAAGTCGATTGTGACGCACCAGCCGTCAGCGCGGCACGTTGTCGTCCGCGGGCGTGCCGCCGGATTGATGCGCAGCTGTACGGTTCCTTCCCCAGACGCGGTAGTGCGTGCGCCGGTCGCGGCCGTGCCCGAAGCGCTGCGGCAGCGGGGGCAGCGGGGGCAGCGGCTCCGCGGGAAGGCCTGCAAGCGCCACAGGCGACGGCAGCTGCACGCGCGGCATGTCCTGCCGGTCGAGCCAAGACCGCTCAGGGTAGGGATCGTCGGCGACGATGTGCTGCTCGATAAAGCGTCGGATGGCTGCGCTGATACCAGTCTTCATGACCCCAACCTAGGGTGGGCCGAATGGCGCCCCAAGAGTAGTCGCTACCTGTTTTTTCAGGCGGCTGACCCGGACTACTTGGACTTAGTGCTGCGGACGCGTCTCCTGCAGGCGCTTGATGAACCAGCGCGACTGTTCCGGCCCGTAGGGAAGGACAGGGATGGCTTTGGTGGCATCAGAAGGGGTGTCGCGGATGGACTGCCGGGCCTGGCGCACCGCGGTTGTCATCGTGTCCGCCATGGTCTTCACGAACCGGTCGCTGCACGGCTCGCCGTGTCCGGGAACCAGGAACTCGTAACGGTGGCGGAGTGCGGACAGGTGCCGAAGGGCGTCGGCCCATTCTTCCGGGTAGGAATCTTCGAAGGACGGGTGCGAGCCCTGCTCCACGAGGTCGCCCGCATAGAGAGTGGTGGAGGTGCCGACGAGCAGGTCGCCGTCGGTGTGCCCTCGGCCGAGGTAAAACAACGTTACGGTCTGCGCACCCAGGTCCACCAGGACTGGCTGGTCCCGGACGATCGCGTTGGGCACCACGAGTTCCACATTATCGCCCTCGCCGGCGGCCATCTCCGGCTCCAGATCCGCCACGGCGGCACGCTGCGCGTCACCGTTTTCGCTGATCTCCTCAGCACAGTTCTCATGCGCCCAGAACTCGGTGGCGCCAGCCTCCGCGAACACCGCGTTGCCGAAGAAGTGGTCGTAGTGCGCATGCGTGTTCACAACCACCAGCGGCAAGGGAGTTATGTCGCGCACGGCGTTAAGGATTTCCTGCCCCTGCCGCGGGCCGCACCCGGTGTCGACCACCATGGCCCGCTCGGTTCCTACGATCAGGCCGGTGTTGAGCTTCGAACCTTCGGTCACCAGCACATAGTTGTCCGCGCCGACTTCGAGCCATCGTGACATTTCTTCTCCGTAATTCCGGGGAGCAGTTGCGTTGTTCAGGCCTCGATTCTACCCATCAAGCTTGGGATTATCAGGGAACTGACTGTCGTTCTGGCGCATCAGCTGCCCGCGCCTCTGGTAGGTCAATCCGGCATTTTCTCCCACCCACTGCCCGCTGCAGGACCTCGGCGCCACCGCTGTGTACCCATGCTTTTTGCTTCAAAGTAACCCAGCCGAAATGTCCGGTTGCGTATGATCTGGTTCCATGGGGATAAAACAACAGCGGCACTTCTGTGAAAAGTGCAACACAACGACCAACCACGTCACTTCATACAGCCAAGAGGGCAGCGGTTTGGTTGCAAGAGTCAACTGCTCGGAGCACTCGGACCTGCTGGCCTAACAAGTCAGGGAGCTACGCCCTATAGATCATGAGGGCAGGTGGCCCGGCCGTCAGCCCGGCCTGGCCACCCAAACGCAATTGGTCCGCTACATGTCGGACAGGATTGAACCTGGATTCTCGATGGCATCGGCCACGTATCGCAGGAAGCCGCCTGCTGTTCCGCCGTCGCAGACGCGGTGGTCGAACGTCAGGGTTAGCTCTGCGACCTTGCGGATGGCCAGTTCCTCGTTCACGACCCAGGGTTTGTCGATGATCCGGCCGACGCCCAGTATCGCCACTTCTGGATAGTTGATAATCGCCGCCGAACCATCGACGCCGAACACTCCGTAGTTGTTCAGCGTGAAAGTTCCGCTTCCAAGTTCAGCAGGGGTCGCCTTGCCGTCGCGGGCGACGGCGGTCAGCCGGCGGATTTCCACGTCCAGTTCGCGAGCGCTGAGTTTGTCCGCGTTTCGAACGGACGGCACAACGAGGCCGCGCTCCGTCTGTGCGGCGAATCCAAGGTTGACGCCGTCAAAAGCGACGATCTCCTGCTGCTCGCCCCCTGCAGTGTCCTCGGTGGTGACGATCCGGGTGTTCAGCTCGGGGTATCTTTTTAACCCGGCCGTGACAAAACGTGCGATGAAGGCCATGAGGCCCGGAGTGTTGGCGTCGGATTTCTTGAGTCCGGCGCGAAGCTCCACCAGAGCTGTCGCGTCGACGTCCACCCACACCGTTGCTTCCGGAATTTCGGAGCGGCTTCGCGACATGTTGGTCGCGACTGCCTTACGGATGCCGCGGACCGGAGTGCGGCTGGCGATGCCGAGTCCGGTGCGGGGGTCGATCACGCTGGCCGTCGAGCTTGTCGAGACCCGGGCTTCGACAGGCTCAACCAGCGGACTGGCTTTGGTTTCGACAGGCTCAACCAACGGACTTGGCTCAACCAGCGGTTTGATGGCGGCTTCGACGTCGCGGCGCATGATCAGCCCGCTATCGCCTGAGCCCTGCAGGTGGCCTAGGTCGACGCCGTGCTCCTTGGCCATTCGCCGCACCAGCGGTGAGATGACCGCCCCGAGCTTGCCGGGGACGCGGGTGCGCATAAGAAGGAGATCGTCGGCGGAGGTGGTGAGCTTGGTTTCGACAGGCTCAACCAGCGATGTTGAGCGCCGGGGGCGGGTCCGGCGGACCGTAGCCGCTCCCCCCGGGGTTCCGTAGCCGATCAGAACGTTGCCTGAACCGGCCTTCTCTTCTTCCCGATAGGTTTCGGCGGCCATCTCGGGTGCCTCGGTTTCGACGGGCTCAACCAGCGGGCTCTTGGGTTCGGCAGGCTCGGTCTTGACAGGCTGGGTTTCGGACGGCTCATCCAGCGAGTCCAGCGCTGTCACAGAGAGCAGGGGCTTGCCCACGTCCAGGGTCTGGCCGGGTTGACCGTGCAGCTCCGCCACGGTGCCGGCGTAGGGGGACGGGACTTCCACAATGGACTTGGCCGTCTCCACTTCGGCGATGGGCTGGTCGACGCGTATTTCGTCGCCCACGGCCACGAGCCAGTTGACGAGCTCGGCTTCGGTGAGGCCTTCGCCGAGGTCGGGCAGGAGGAACACTTTCGTTTCGCTCATCTGATCAGTCTTCCCACTGGAGGTCGTCTACGGCGTCGAGGATGCGGTCCACGCCGGGCAGGTAGTAGTGCTCGAGTTTGGGGGCAGGGTACGGGACGTCGAAGCCCGTGACGCGGCGGATGGGTGCCGCCAGGTAGTGGAAGCAGCGCTCCTGGACGCGGGCCACGATCTCGGAGGACACGGACGCGAACCCGTGCGCCTCGGCGATCACCACGGCGCGGCCGGTCTTGCGGACGGACGCGCACACGGTTTCGTCGTCGAACGGCACGATCGAGCGGACGTCAATGACTTCCAGGGACCGCCCCTCCTCGGCGGCAGCAGCAGCCGCAGCGAGAGCAGTGGGGACGGACGGACCGTAGGCGATCAGTGTGGCGTCGGTGCCCGGGCGGGCTACGGCAGCGCGGCCTTCAGTTGAGGTTCCGGCTGCAGTGTTCGCGGCGTGCTGGTCGCGGAGGGCTTCCAGGTCCACCATGTCCTTGGACCAGTAGAGCTTCTTGGGCTCCATGAACATGACGGGGTCGTCCGAGTCGATGGCCTCGCGGAGCATGCGGTAGGCGTCGGCCACGGTGGCCGGGGCGAAGACCTTCAGGCCCGCGGTGTGGGCGTAGTAGGACTCGGAGGAGTCGCAGTGGTGCTCCACTCCCCCGATGCCGCCGGCGTAGGGAACGCGGATGACCATGGGCAGCTTCAAGGCGCCCTTGGTGCGGTTGTGCATCTTGGCTACGTGGCTGACGATCTGCTCGAAGGCCGGGTAGGCGAAGGCGTCGAACTGCATCTCGATGACCGGGCGCATGCCGTTCATGGCCATGCCCACGGCCATGCCCACGATGCCGGACTCGGCCAGCGGGGTGTCGAAGCAGCGCTGCTCGCCGAAGGTCTTGGTAAGGCCGTCGGTGATGCGGAAGACGCCGCCCAGCATGCCGACGTCCTCGCCGAAGACCAGGACGGATTTGTCGGCGTGCATGGCGTCGGCCATGGCGGTGTTCAGGGCTTTGGCCATGGTGACGGGCTGCGGTCCTGCCGCTTCCGCGGTGGCCGCGGCCGAGGCCGCTGCCCGGGCGGTGGCGGAGCTGACGTTGCCGTTGACTGCGGAGGTGACGGTGCTCATTTTGCGGACTCCGGGTTGGTTGAAGCGCCGGCGCTGGCCTCGCGGGCGAGTTCGTCGGCCAGCAGGGCGGACTGTTCCGTGAGTTGCGGCGTGGGCGTGGAGAAGACGTATTTGAAGAGGTCCTGGGGGTCCACCGGGACGTCCTCGCTGAGGCCGTTGCGCAGCTGCGTGGCAACTGCCTCCGCCTTCTCCGCGATCCGGGACTCGCCGTCGTCGTCCAGCAGACCCTTGTCCGTGAGGTAGGTGCGCATCCGCGTCAGCGGATCCCGGGCCACCCACTGGGCCACTTCGCTGTCCTGGCGGTAGCGGGTGGCGTCGTCCGCGTTGGTGTGCGCCTGCATGCGGTAGGTGTGCGCCTCCACCAGGAGGGGTCCGGAGCCTTCGCGGGCGAGCTTGACGGCGCGGTCCAGCACAGCGAGCAGCGCGACGACGTCGTTGCCGTCCACGCGTTCGCCGGCCATGCCGTAGCCGACGGCCTTGTGGGCGAGGGACGGTGCCACCGACTGGTGGGCCAGCGGCACCGAGATGGCGTACTGGTTGTTCTGCACGAAGAAGACGACGGGCAGGTGGAAGACGGCGGCGAAGTTCAGGGCTTCGTGGAAGTCGCCTTCGCTGGTGGCGCCGTCGCCGCACATGGCCAGGACCACGGTGTCCTCGCCGCGCAGCTTGGCGGCGTGGGCGACCCCGACGGCGTGGAGCAGCTGGGTGGTGAGAGGGGTGCACTGGATGCCGACCTTGTGCTTGGCGGGGTCATAGCCGCTGTGCCAGTCGCCGCGGAAGAGGGTCATGGTCTGCACCGGGTCCACGCCGCGGGTCATGACGGCCACGGAGTCCCGGTAGGTGGGGAACATCCAGTCGCCCTCCGACAGGCAGAGGGCAGCCGCGACCTGGCAGGCCTCCTGGCCGTGGCTGGAGGGGTAGACGGCCATGCGGCCCTGCCGGACCAGGGCGGAGTTCTGGTCGTTGACGCGGCGGCCGACGACGAGCTGCTCGTACGCCGCGAGAAGTTCCTGGTCGCCGGGCAGCGGGTACTCGTGTCCGGGCTCGGCACCCTGCTCGGAGTGCGGCTTCAGGTGGCCGTCCTGGTCCACCATCTGAATCTGGTGGCGGGCCGGCAGCATGTAGTCCTCAGCCGTGATGCCGAATTTGCGCACCGCCTCGGCTACGGGGCCGCCGCCCCGGGAGCTCTCGATGGGGTCCGGCGACTGCCGGCCCTGCGCCGTCTGACCGGGCGCAGTGTGGTCCGCGGAGATCGTCATTGGTCCGTCCTTCTGTAGCCACTATTCGCTTTCAGTATGGTCCCGGACGATGTTTCGTATCCAGTCCCGCGGCGAATCATGGAGAAGTACGGGCCGTTACCCTATTCTGAAAGACAAATCGTAACTGTGAGCTGGATTACCGACAGGGGTTGTGGACAAATGGCAGGAGCCGAGCCGGAGCAGGCTGCGGTGCCGCTGGACGACGTGGACCGCAACATCATCGCCGAGCTCACACGGGACGGCAGGATGTCCGTGACGCAGGTGGCGGAGAACGTCCACATCTCCCGCGCGCACGCCTACACGCGGATTGCCCGGCTGACCGGCGAGGGCGTGCTGACGAAGTTCACGGCGTTGGTGGATCCCATCAAGGCCGGTTTGAAATCATCCGCCTACGTGACGCTGAAGGTGCGCCAGCACTCCTGGCGGGAGCTCCGGGAGTTGCTGCGGGCCATCCCCGAAGTGCATCACATTGCGCTGGTGGGCGGGGATTTCGACGTCATCTTGCTGGTGCGGGCCGTGGACAACGTGGACCTCCGGAGGGTGATTTTTGATCAGCTGCAGTCGATGCCGGGGGTGCTGGATACGCAGACGTTTTTGGTGTTTGAGGATTTGGATACGCGTTAGTAATCTCGACCGCAAACTTGTTTCACTGTGAACGCCCGACTGTCAGTGCGAATTGCAGGAGAGAAGGAGTCGCCCATGCGTTCCGTCGTGGCATACCAGCACCAGCGGAAAAGTCCAGTAGGCATCACCCTCTGTGAGCTGGACTCCAGTTGTAAAGCGACAGGCCAATGGAGGTGAGAGTCAAACCGCGTGTAGGTATGCCCTGCCAGTGGGCGAGGGCGGCCATCGGAGGAGCTGCAGGCGGGGCCATGTCACACGAGCAGACGTCGAAGCCGCACCCAAAATTCCACAGGTACAATTGGCGAGAGCGCGCGAACACCGCCGTTCAGGGGGTTGGCCGCGAGCCGCCTCGGTAATCGACACAGGGGGACACCGGTTTGGACCTACGCGACTATCTGCGCCTTCTACGCCGCAATTGGATATTGATCGCTGCCACGACACTGGCAGGCCTTCTCATCGGTGGCGCCGTATCCGTGCTTGCCAAGCCAACTTACACAGCTGAAACCCAGCTATTCGTAGCTATACAGGGTTCCGGGTCGATTCAGGAGCTCCAGCAGGGCAACACATTTGGTCAAGCGCGGGTTCAGTCATACGTGAAAACGGTCAATTCTCCCATGGTGCTTCAGCCGGCAATAGACAGTCTGGGACTCTCTCTGACTGCACAACAATTGTCCAGTCGCGTCGAGGCTAGCTCGGATCTAAATACAGTGCTTATTAATATTTCCGTTTCGGACGAATCCCCAGTGCAGGCGGCAGCAATCGCACAGGCCGTCGCAAAGAGTCTCATTACAGGCGTTGACTCCCTGGAAAAACCACGAGTCGGTGGCACTTCCCCAGTGAGTCTATCGGTCATCAAACCGGCGACCGCGCCGGCAGCACCTTCTGCCCCGAACACACGACTGAACCTGGTATTGGGACTCCTTATCGGGCTTGCCCTCGGGATACTAACTGCAGTCCTCAGGGCAACCCTAGACACGCGCATACGGGGCGAAGCTGATCTCCGACATGTGACGACTGCTCCGTTGCTGGGAGGCATATCCTACGACCAAGATGCCGAGAAGAAGCCCCTGCTAACCCAGGCTGGACCGCAGAGTCCCCGGGCGGAGTCATTCCGGCAACTGCGAACCAATCTTCAGTTTGCAAACGTTTCCGACAAGGCCAAGACCGTCTTGATTACGTCATCTGTCCCCGGCGAGGGCAAGAGCACGACCGCAACAAACTTGGCAATCGCCCTAGCCCAGGCCGGGCAGTCCGTTTGTCTCGTTGACGCCGACCTCAGACGGCCGATGATAAGCGAGTACTTGGGCCTCGATCGCAGCGCGGGCCTCACGACAGCACTCATCGGGCGTGCCGACGTCAATGACTTGCTCCAGCCCTGGGGTGAAGACCACCTCTATGTACTGGCGTCCGGGCAGATACCACCGAACCCTAGTGAACTTCTCGGCTCCGCCGAAATGAAAGACCTAATTCTCCGGCTCGAGCAAGTTTTCGACACAGTCGTGATTGATGCTCCGCCGCTCTTGCCTGTTACAGATGCCGCTGTCTTGTCACAGCATGTCGGAGGCGTTGTTGTGGTGGTCGGGTCCCAAAAGCTACGTCACCAGGATCTCGAAAAGTCCATCGGAGCCTTGGAAATGGTCGGCTCGAACATTCTTGGAATCGTACTTAACCGTCTCCCGGCTAAGGGTCCAGATGCGTATTCATATGGCTACTACAGCAGTGCCGATAGTGCCACCAATGAGCCTCGAAGCAAGGGTCGTTCCCAAAGCACGGAAGAGGAAAGACTTAGCGCCTCCGGCCATGACTTCGATGAGTTCGATTCTGCCATCTCAGCCTCGGGTCCACAGCCAGCTCGACGCTTCCCCAGGTCCAAGTAAGATCTCGTCGACCCCGTGCACTTCTTCCAAAAACTGGGCAGCTGTCAGCAGCCAGTGTGAGATGGTCTACCGCCTGACTGCTGATCTCGCGCGCACGAAGCTGTGCCTCTGGGAGTGCCTCCCACCCCCATTTGCCAGCCCAGAAGATGGCAGAGGCATCTCCTCTACCAACACTGTAGTCACTAGCAATATTTCGGCTGGCTCACCGTCAGATAGGCGCTTCGAAAATGATCAAGTTCAAACCGCGTTTGAGGTCCGCAAACGGTCTCATATTGACTTTCCTGAACCCTCTCAAGAGAATCGGCCGCGCCAACCGCATGATTTTGGCGAATGTCATGGTTCGCCTGCCTGAGTCTTTTGTCCCCTCAGGCCGACGTCACCCTGGGGTCATTGTCAGTTTGACGTCATTTCCGGGGCGCATCGAGACGCTTTGGATATCCTTAGAATCTATCTATCGGCAAAAACTAGCGCCCGAGCAGGTTGTACTGGTTCTGTCCGAAGAAGAATTTCCTGACCACCGAATTCCCTCGAGCGTCTCGGCCTTTGCAAGTCGCGGTCTGAAGATCGTTTTCCATAAAGGCAATATACGGAGCTTCAAGAAACTCTTACCTCTGCTTGATAATTACGCAGACAAAGTCATTGTCACGGCTGATGACGATGTCATCTATCCTCGCTCATGGCTCCAGCAGCTTGTCGAAGCGCACAATGATCGCCCAGATTACGTATTGGGGCACCGCGGTGCGTCGATTACCGGAGAAGGCATGGAGGTCGCCCCATATATCGACTGGTCCCGGGCCAATGAGGAGACGCCTTCCTCCCACGTTTTTCTAACAGGGATGGGCGGCATACTCTATCCACCCGGCGCGCTGCCGACGATAACCGGCGACGCGAGTTTAGCAATGCAGCTATGCCCAACAGCGGATGATGTTTGGTTTAAGGCGATGACACTTATAAACGACACTCCGGTCGCCAAGATCGGCAACGAATCCGGAAACTTTCCTGTTGTCCGGTCCGCTCAGAAGCTGGCGTTACACCATGAAAACGTCAAGGCTGGCCAGAATGACTTGCAATTTCGCGCGGTTATGGATCATTTTGATCTGTGGGATAGGCTGTCTCCGCTCAATTCATAGATCTGCTAGGACGATTCGTAGGCTGGCTTTCGCCATTCCACCCTATTTTTACGAAGGGTCCGCTGTATAGAGCGGACATCACCATGCGACGGAGAATCATCTGCTTTAGAGCAGAATGGTCAAATAAACCCTTGGAGAATTGTTTGTTCCCCTTAATTCTAATAGTCGTCCCTACCCTTGGAACTCGGCGAGACTGGCTGCGCGCCAGCATCGTCTCCATTCTCAGTCAAGAAGGAGTGGAGGTCAGAGTGCGCGTAGTCGCACCGTCTGAAGCGTCGCTCGGAGGACTCTGCACGGAGCTCGGGGCTGAGCTAGTCGAGTGCGACCGGAAGGGCCTTTCTGTGGCAATAAATGAGGGCTGGAAGGATACAGGAGAGGCCGAATTCCTCACTTGGCTAGGAGATGACGACCTACTCGCCCCGGGGTCGCTAGCTGCAACGAGCGCCGCCCTTGCTGCCCGCCCCAACGCGCCCATGGTTTACGGAGCAGTACGCTATATAGATGCCGCCGGAAATTCTATGTGGCTGCAAAGGCCTGGGCGGTTCGCCGCATGGTATCTTCCGTACGGCAAGAACCTGGTCCCGCAACAAGGTAGCCTCTTGCGCAAGTCTTTCGTGATGGCTGCGGGCGGAATAGACGAAGCGTGCAAATCAGCAATGGATCAAGACTTGTTCTCGCGTTTGTTGGAATGTGGTCCTTCCGCTTACGTACGGCAGGAGGTGGCTGCTTTCCGCATACATGAATCGAACATCACCGTAAATAAAGGCAATGAGGGCGCCGACGAGGGCGAACGCATTCGTGCCCGACATGCGGGACGATTTTATCCGCTCATTAGACGTGTCACTGTCATGTCAGATCGGTTGATTTACGCCCTAATACGGCGATGGCCGTATAAGGCGCCGCCTGTGGTGAACGGAAAGCCTTACACGATCGCCTATCAGCGAGTGGAAGATGACGCCGTCGGATAAGGGACTGATTGAAAGGTCGATTAGGTTCGACCGCTGTGTCACCTTGCCTTCTTTCTCCGTGCCAAGCTAGTCGGAGGATTCTCGGTTTATGAGGGTGGGTTCCGCCCTGGCCGGCCCCGTAATGCGTGTCGCGTCGTCTAGACACGTTCAACGGTGTCCGCAACAGATCGGCTGGGATGACGGGACTAGCCCGAAGAAAATCCAGATGTCCCTTGTTGGAAGCAGCTCGTCCAGGGAATTTGACTACACTCCTGCCTGACTTCCCTCAAAGTGTTCATCTGCTTTATAAGTCTGGGATCCGGATCGTTGGCACGTAACCAATACACTTAGCGCGAGAGAGCGAGACACGAATGTCAATAGTCGGCCCTATGGGCAAGAGCTTGCTTACGCGAGTGGTCGTATTCCCAGTTACGGCCTTGGCCGCCTTGGTAACGACATCTATTGTTGTTCAGTCGGCTGGTGGATTGCTTTTCGGCATCATCGCGCTCATTTCCACACTCGTGCAACTGGTTCCGTTCGCAGATTTGGGCCTTGGCGCTGCTGTAGTTAATGAAATTTCTAGCACAACAGATGCGAGCAGACGAAAAGCCGTTCTTTACACGGCGACGAAAAGGCTACTAATACCGATGGTGGTCGTTCTTCTGGCAGCACCGATGGGTTCCACATTCTTCTCTTGGGCAACTCTACTCGGTGTCACTGGAACGTCTCCTCATGAGGTAGATATGGTGACGTCCATTGTCGTCGCCATTTTCGGATTATCTATCCCTTTCGGCCTCGGACAGCGAGTCTTGGTTGGACTCGGAAAGAATCACATTGCCGTGGCACTAGCCCTTGTCACGAGCCTTACCGCCCTATCGCTAACTTGGTTAATATCTATAACCCCGGCTAACCCAGTTTTCTTGGCCGTCTGCCCCGCCGCTGCAAGTCTTGTCGCCGCAGCAACAACATATATTCTGGCATGGCGAATGCTCGGTACAGAGGGAATATCGAGCAATTTTAGGTCGATAAAAATAGGAGGGCTTTTTCGGCAAGCTACTCCGATGATCGTGATCATGATCGGCATACCGCTTGCATTTCAAACTCACAGGATTTTGCTTTCCTTGAGATCAGGCCCTTTAGAATTGTCCGAGTATAGCCTCACAATGCAGTTCTACTTGCCATTGTGGTCCTTTATATCTGTAGCGGCAACCAGCCTGTGGCCCGTCTTCTCTCGCGGGCGGAGCAGCGGCGAGGCTCAGGGCAAGAAAGTGTTGCACAGTGCCTTAATACTATGTTCGCTGGGCACAATGTTTGCACTACTTCTTACCTTTTTTGGCTCTTGGCTTGGAGGGATCGTGTCCCAAGGCAAAATTGAGCTGGGATCCAGCGTGTTAATGGCCAGCGCAGTATTGTTGTTTGTCCAAAGCTTGCAGCAGGTTCCGGGAATGTTCTTGACTGATACATCAGGCCTATGGTTCCAAGCCATCTGTATTGTCATTCTGAGCATTTGGACCTTAGCCGCTGGTTGGTTGACGGCGCCATATCTCGGCGCCGCCGGTCCGTTATTGGCCACCGCGAGCGGCGTCCTGCTATTCCAGATCGTGCCGGGCTACGTACGCGTCGCGAAGATACTTAGGGGAAAAACGACGCCAGAATCAGTGAAGCGTGGTCGTAGCGGGAGGAGACGGGCCGAAAAGACTAGCTCGCGGCGCCCCGTAGGCGTGAGATCCAGGCAATCGGTACGAATAGATTGATCCGCAACAGCATCGTTGACGATCAACTCGCAGGCGCTATGCGTGCTCAGTTGGGACTGCCCCGTTGTCTAATGGGGTTTGAGGGAGTCAGCTGAGGTCTTCCCGTTACCGTGGCCCGGAGCCGTCGAAAAAGATTGTCCCTCTGGCTCCCTCACCCCATGGGAACGTAGGTTGACTTCCGGGGGCCTCGCTGCCGGTCAGCGTCTCCACCGTGAACGCGAACCCTAGAGTTCTCGCCTCAAGACTCGACCCCGGCAGCGTCCGACAGGGATGAGAATGCCAATCAGATGTCGAGCCGCTGAGCTCTTCCATTAGGTCGCAACTGTCCCACGTCGCAACCGGTCCTCTGCATGTACCGACGACAGAGGAAGGAACAGCCAAATGACGGAAGTGTTCTGCGGCATCGACTGGGCAGAAGGACATCACGACATCGCACTCGTGGACCAACAAGGCCAACTACTGGCCGCGCGAAGAATCGAAGATACAGCTGCCGGCCTGACTGAACTGCTGGAAATGCTAGGCGCCTTTGGCGGCTCTTCACGGTTCGTGGTGAATGTTCTGCCGTGATGAATATTCATGCCACTGTTCTGGCGGCACTGCGCAACAGGATACGCGTTTTGTAGTTGCGTGCGTTGGTGAATCCCCGGCCTGTCCTTTTGATGTGCTTGATGGCGGTGTTGTTGGCTTCCACTTTCGCCGTTGTTGCGCCGGTGACGATGAGGACTTCGATCTCTTTCCACCACCGGCAGACTGTGCGCCAGAGCCTGTTGGTTTCCGGCTGCCCGGCCCGTTGGACCAGGACCTGCAGGCGGTCTTTCGCGGCGGCCGCGTCGGCGAGGGATCCGGTGGCGAGCAGTGCCCGGAGCTGTTCTTTGACCAGCCAGGCGGCCTGCAGTTTCCCGGTGGCATCGTCGGTCGCGAACACCCCGCTGAGCCTGTCCCGGGCCCGGTCCGAGAGCGAGTCCCCGGCCCGCAGGAGCAGGCGCCGGTTGGTGTTAACGCCAGCCGAAAATAGGGCCAGGAACGCCAACTGAAAATAGGGCCACCGACCATTATGGAAGGTGCACGGTCCTGACACATAGCTGACAGTCCGTTGGCGGGACATCGCTGACACTCTTAATCAGATGAGAGTGATGAGCGTGAACGATCGTTGGCTGGAAATCCTGTTGGCACCGGCCCGTGACGGTATCCCCGTCGCGGAGGTCTGCCGCCGCTACGGCATTTCGCGGCAGAGCTTCTACGAGTACCGGCGGCGCCTATGGGCGCAGGGAACCGAGGGGCTTCAACCCCGGTCCCGGCGCCCGGCACGCTCTCCGGCAAGGACTGCTGGTGAAGTGGAGTCCCTGGTCGTCCGGCTTCGGGTGGATAACCCGCGGTGGGGCGCCCGGATCCTGCAGACCAAACTCAAACAGGCTGGGCTGGATCCCGTGCCTGCGGTATCGACGGTCCACCGGGTCCTCAAACGCCACGGGCTGGTCACACCGCAGGAGCACCGGACACCGAAGGTGTGGAAGCGGTTCGAGCGGCAGGCGCCTAACGACCTGTGGCAGATCGACGGCACCCAGGTCGCCCTGGCCGACGGTTCCAAGGCCTGGATTGTGGATCTGATCGATGACCACGCACGGTTCTCCATCGGCGCCCACGCGGTCCGCCGCTTCACGGCCCAGGCAGCTTGGGCTGCGATGGAAAAAGCTGTCATGGAGCACGGGGCGCCGCGGCAGCTGATCAGTGACAACGGGCTGCAGTTCCGCTCCCGCAAAGGACAGAAACCGGTCCATTTCCAAGAGAAACTCTCGGCCCTCGGCATCAGGCAGCTGAACTCCCGGCCCCGTCATCCGCAGACCTGCGGCAAGCTCGAGCGCTACCACCGTACCTTCAAGGAGTACTACGCCGACCACGGACCTGCACTGAGCATCGAGGTCCTGCAAGACCTATGCGATGCGTTCCGCTGGCATTACAACCACGAACGGCCGCACCGGTCCCTGGAGCAACAGACGCCGGCCAATGTCTACAACATTTCCCGGAAAGCCTCGCCGTTGGATAGCCGCCGGGTGCGTTCATCCCCACGGATCTTGAAAGTCTCTACTGCTGGATCGGTGAACTTCCGCAAGCGAAAAATCAACGTCGGACAGGCCTACACCGGAGAACACGTCAGGATCGTCGAAGGTCCCGAGTATGTGGTCATCCACCATGCCGGCACCGGGGAAATCCTCCGCCAGCTTGTTCTGGGACCGGCCGGCACGTACCACGGCAGCGGCGCCAAACGCGGCCGGCCCCGCACTAAACCCGCCGCGGGTTAGACTGTCAGGCATCTCCCGACAACACAGTGTCAGGGATGTCTCCGGACCGTACACTTTTCAGCCCGCGAAATGGCTCACTTTTCGACCATCGCTGACACTGCGATTCCGGCGTTTCTGGACAACGTCATGGAGCACAGGGCCCATAGCTCCAAACAGCCAGATTAGGCCACCTCCTGCGGTACCTGCCGCCGCGGAAGCAAGGAAAAGCTTGCGCTGGACCTCCGTCTCGTCTTGCTGGTCGACACCAGTCAGCCGAAATCCTGCGGTCATGTAAGCACTTCGAAGGGGAAGAGCCCATCCGGGAGCTGTCGGATCCTCCACTTGTGGGCTTGAGATTGTTGGCACGTACTCGGCTGGAAGATCTCTAGGTTGGATGCGGACCACGGATTCAGCAGCTACCGCCTGAATGCCCAGTGGGCCCATGACAGCAGGCCATGTCAGAGTAGCGATACGCGGGAAGGCGTAGCGATGATGGGATCCCGCAAAGGCTTCAGTCGGCGCAGTCGTATCGCCCTCGAGGGACACTGCCCAGCCGAAACCCGCTTCTCCAACGGTCGTATCCCGGTAATCCGTTGGGCTGATAACGGTCATGACGCAGTCGTCATCAAGGGAAAACTCGAGTCCGATCGAACCCGACTTCGGATTCGAATCCGTCGGCGGTATCGGAGGCTCAAATGTGAGTTCTTCGCCATTGCTCCACTTGCGCAGATGAACGTCTTTCATCGCTCCACAGAACCCAACCATTAGCTCACCTGCTTGGTCCGGCGGAACAGCGGCGTCACCGTCTCCTTTCAGAACCATGTCGAAAGAGGTCAGGCTTGGAGAAGGGTAGAAGCGCAAGTCAACATCCACTCGGACGGGCGCCGATGCTGACCCCTGCTTCACGCCTACGAAAATCGCACCGGGCATACTCAGCGATGGGACGGAAGAGAGGGCCGGTTGAGAATAATGCCACGCGCCGAAGGTTGATACGGCAGTGACGATGAAGGCTGCCGCCAGTTGCAACTTCTCGCTTGTCTTCACCATCCCAGCAGTCTATGAGCAGGCATGTGAAGCTTGGTCCAGTTGCTTTGGGTACACAAGCCAACGCAATGTGGCACAAACGGAATTTTTCAAGCTGAACGGTACCAACGGGAGTTAGGCGGCTGACTGCTCGGTTATTTCCTTTGGCTGGTTGATCCACGCGGGTCCTGGGAGCGCGAGGATTTTGGGGTCAGTGGTTTTAGTGAAGCGTTCGGGGTGTTTCGCGCGGGCTGCAGCGAGTGTTGCCGAGCGTTCCTTCGCCACTGCGGCAGCATGACCGTAATGGATGTTGGCGGGCGTGTGGAAGCCAATGCCGGAGTGCTGGTGGTGATGGTTGTACCAGTCCACGAAGCCGCTGATAAAGGTCCCGGCATCGTGGACAGAGGCGAAGCGTTCGGGAAATTCCGGACCGTATTTCAGCGTCTTGAACAGCGCCTCGCTGTACGGATTGTCATTCGATACCCGGGGCCTGGAGTGGGACCGGGTCACTTCCAGGTCCGAGAGCAGCGCGGCGACGGTTTTGGATGTCATGGACGTTCCCCGGTCCGCGTGCACGACCTGGGGGATGCCGTGGATCCCGAAGATTCCCTTCATCATCTCCACGGCCAGGACCCCGGATTCGGTGGCGTGGACGTGCGCGCCGACGGTGAATCTGGAATGGATATCGACCATCATGTAGCAGTCGAAGTACTTGCCCTTGACCGGGCCGGCGAGCTTGGTGATGTCCCAGGTGAACACCTGGCCTGGGGCGGTGGCCACGAGTTCAGGAACCGTCCGTGACGGGTGTCTGGCCAGCCGGCGGCGTTCCTTAACCTGCTTATTTTCTTCCAGCACCCGGTAGAAAGTCGACAGGGACCCCAGATAGATGCCCTGGTCCAGCAGTTTCGTATAGACCTGCATGGGTGCCAGGTCTACGAACTCCAGGGAGTTCAGCGCCGCCAGGATCCCGGCCCGCTCAGCGGCGCTGAGCTTGTTCTGCGGCACCACCGGCACCTGGTCCCGCGGCGGGGCCGGTTTCCGGTTCGCGGTCGTCCTGGAAACACCCGTCAAAGACGCGGCCTGGCGGGTGGGAATCTTCAATTCCAGCATCGACCGATAGGTGGCCATCAACGTTTCTTGGACCGGGGCCCGTCCGGTATATCCTCTGAGGCGCTCTCTAAGAACGCCTGTAGTTTTCCCATCAGGTCCAGGGCTGCCTCGGTCTTCTCCAACCGGCCTTGAGTCACCTCTAACTGGCGGCGCAAACGCGCGTTCTCGGCCTGGTCCGCCGAGAGTTTCCCGATCGATTCCCCGGCTTTCTTCCCGGCCAGGACACCGGCGTCACGCAACCGCCGCCACTCCGTCATCTGTGAGGAGTAGAGGCCTTCCCGGCGCAGGAACGCGCCGCCCTCGCTGTTCTCGCAGGCATTCTCGTACGCGGCCAAGAACTCGAGCTTCTGGGCGGGGGTAAACGACCGGCGAGGCCGCGGCCCACCGGCCCGCGGCCCGGAAGAACTACTACTACTACTACTACTACTCACAGCACTATCTTCGCGTACTGCACTCAAAACCGGACTGGACATGATCACTGGATTCCTGGCTCTCGCCCCACGCTATTAAACGGACTTGCTATGAGCCCCTGGTACCGTTCCAGCCTGACACGTAGGGTCATCGCCGCTGATGAACTGGACCTGGTGATGTGGTACATCAATGGCGACATGTACATCGAGCCAGACCCGGACTTGATCTACGAGCAGCATCCGATGACATCCGCTCCTACTGCGGCCGACCGACGGCGGTTTGCGGAAAGCAACGTACCCACGAGGGTCAGCACCCTGACCGATCCCCTCGACGCATGGATGTACTACTCAACCGGACAGAGTGATTTTCCAGCTGCGAAGCCGGCCCGAGAACACTCCGCATTTGTCGCCGGACTTATGGACTTTCTGCAGGCGGAACACAAACCTGGATGGCTCCGGTTCGGCGCGGATCTAGCTAACCTTTCACATGTAGCTCAGCAGGGCATCGCGAACTATGCCAAGAGGCTCGTCACCCTTACACGCGATGACGGCGGATTCCACACCGCCGTGCAGAACTTTGTTGGGCCTTCGGGCCACCCCGTGCTCTTCTTTGGGTCTAAGCCGGATGGGCGGCCGCTTGAGCGATGTCTGGAACGCCTAGCAACATACGGGACACTCAAGAAATACCAGCTTCGCGCTGACAGAAGCCTTGAACTACTCATCGATACCAACTACCAGATCGTTTCCGTGCGATACCTAAACGATCCCTACGTTCAGAATGACTACATGGACCAGCGCCTTGAGGAGTCAAAACTCATAGCTCCTGCACGTATGCCAAAAGCACTCCCACCCTCGGCCCGGCGTCCCACCGTTCGCCTGAAGCGCAAGAAGACTAGGAAACGCTAGAAATCAGCAGGTTACAGTTCCCCGCGCTCACGGTGACTTGAAGTTGTCCACAGTTGATGTCAGGCATCAGTTATGGCAGCTGAAGGGTGCTGGAGTCTGCTTACCGACGTGACTCGGCATCCAGCCATAACTGATCTGAAAGAAGCCTAACGCTAGGGCCGGCATCTCTCCTTTGCTGGTCCTGCGCCATCCGGCCGGCGGCGACGCTAGCCGCCACTCGGTGCTGACACGCCGGCGCCGACGAGAACTGCGTAAGCACCTGGATTGGCCCGCATGGAAAAAGCCAATGAAAGAAGTGCGTCCTCATGAGGCATCGGGCTCGTCGTCATGCCTCTCACACTATCCTCAGCGGGGCCATCCCCTAGAGCTCAGATTGAGGTGTAAAGACCAGATGCTATTGGCTTCCGTCTGTCTATTGGCGGTAAGCCTTGATCCGGTGGTACCAGGTGTCAATCCGGTTCATCTCCTTGGCCATTTCATCACAGGACGGTGCCACGAAATTGACCTCGGGGTCCTTGTCGTGACGGCGTGCCCATTCAGATGTCCGGCCGTAACCAATCTGGAAGTCCTCGTTGTCTTGGTTAGTGATGGCTGCCAATATACGAAACTTGTGAGGCTTTACCTGTGAGGTACCCCGGTCAACTACCTCGTAGACGATTTCCATATTCACAGCTCGTTCCCATGTCTCCGAAAGTTTCCCGGCCCATGAGGCGCATTTTTCGTCGTAGGCTTCCGGGTCCAAGTCGTCAGCGACCCTCGTGATCCGGCCAAGTTCGACCTTAAGATCGCTTATCCTCTTTTTGACATCCTTTGCTTTCCACGGGTGCTGTTCCGCGCAGTATCCGGCGACATTGCCTCTTCGACTGATCCATCTTTCAGAGATCGGAACCTTGGATTCTGCTCCGTGTTTGACTAGGTCGCCAACGAAGATCACGTCGTGAGTGAAAACGATGACCTGCCGGTTCTCCGCCAACTCGACTATTCGTCTGGCTACGAGCGACCGGCGCGTGTGATCAAGCGAAGTGATCGGGTCGTCCAACACCACACTGGACAATGATTCGTCGAACTCTACTTCAGTGAAGAAGCCTGCAAGGCCTAGCGCGGTCTTTTCACCCTCACTAAGGACTTCCGTCACGGACGCCCTAGTTGCCGCGTCTAGTAGAGATGGCAGGTGTTGAAGTGAGCTTTTACGTCCGGCTTTTGAATCAAGGGTGACGCGACGAAGTTTCAGTCCCTCAGTTTCACGTGTGAACTGGTCGCGAACGACGCGCGTTACATGCTCTTTGGTTAGTTCTGTCGACTTACGCGTAATTACTCCAGTGTCGGTCATACGCTTCGCAGCCTCGATCGTGGCTCGACCGGCCAAACGTTTGACTTCCTTCGTGATTTCGCCCGCGGAAGTTCCAAGGGCTATCTTCGCCTGAAGCTCTTGGACGGCGGAGACAGCAGCGGCTAACTGGTCCTTGAATGCAGCGGAGTCTAGGTCTCGAGCTCTATCGGTGAGAGTTGTGGCGGTGGATGCCAGAGACTTGCTCGGTGACTCACTGACTTCCGACGGTGCTTTATGCATTGTTGTTTCATCGAGCCATGCTGTTACCTTGGCGGCGTGCAGCCCAGCGTCCTGCAGCCATTCTTCTACTGCGTTCGCGTCGACTTCCGATTCGCTCCTGATTCGCGCCATCGAAGCAGTAACTAGCGGTGGGACAGTCTGCATGGCAGCCAGCTTGACCCGGACGGTGGCTAAGCGGTTTTCCGCTTCCTGCGCGTCGTTTTCCGTAGTGTCAGTCATGAATTTTTGAAAGCGGCTTAGCCGGGCCGCCCCTTCTGAGGAAAGCGCCTGCTGGCAAAGAACGCAATGACCGGTCGGGCCGGTATGGGGAAAGTCGTGGTCTGGGTAGGCCTCGGATTCAGAAAATGCTTTGGCGGTCTCCCATAACTTTCGCCAGGTTTGAGAGCCCACTCCATTCAGGGGCTCGTTTGAGAACTCTTGCTCGGAGGCGATCTTGGCGGCCGCACGAAGATCGCGGGCGTGCCTTCGTATTTCGACCAGGTGGTTCATTGCTGCGGGTTCAAGTTGCGAGTCAATAGATCCGCAGTGCGAAGCGAGCGATTTGTAGTCCTCGGACAGAGCGGTAAGTCGCTTTTGTTCCTTTAAGGGGTCGCTGCCCTTGAGCTGGGCTTCATGCTGCAATGCGGCAGCAAGGGCCGGTCCGTCGGCTTCATCCCTGGCGGTAGCGGTCGCGATTTGTTCGCTCGTGGTCTTACTGGACAGGGACGCTAAGAACTTGCCGGCCTCTGTATGCGGGTCGATGGTAGGAATCGCTGCCCTAGAGTTTGTGTTTGTCTGGAGTTGGTCATCCAAGACTTGGCGCACCGAGTCACAGACGGAGACTAGCTGGTCCAGAAGGGTCAACGCTGATGGGCGATAGCTGATCTCCGAGGCTGTTGAAATGTATGCGCGCCCGCACTCATCGTCGTAGAACTGAATTCGGCCCAACTCATTGCTGAATGGCTCTTTCCATTTCCATTCGCTGGTCTGAGCACCTCTACCGACGGTGTACTCGAAGACTGCATGTTGGTCGCCTCGTGGGGCGGCTTCGAAGACATTCCCTAGCACGTCTCCGTGGACACGTGCTCGTACGGCTGTTCGCACGAGCCGGGCATATCCAGATTTGCCGCTCCCGTTGTCACCATAGACGACGGTCACGCCGCGTTCTGCAAAAGTAAGGGTTTGATCGGCGGCCAGAACGTTGATTCCTTCAACGTTGCGTAGCTGAGTCAACCTGACAGGATCAGGACTGAATGAGCCGCCGGGGATATCTGCTTCCGTTAGAGCGGAGGGTTCCGTGGCCTGGCCTTCAACGAGTTTTGCGGCTATCTCCCGTATGTCCTCGGGTCCAAGGTTCTCCCCTTGGCAAATTCTTGTTGCAACATTCCGCTGCCATTTCGGTCGGCCTGCAAGCCACGCCACAATGCGCTCTTGTAACGTCAAAATGATTCCCCCAGATCTCATTCCGCAATGACACGTACTGGGTCATTTGCTTCTCCCGACGGACAGCGTACCTCCCGTTCACGGTGGAACTCATTGCGGCGCGTTCAGTCAGTCGGATTGTGGGTGGTGTCTCCCGTACGGATAGGGGATTCTTTCTTGAAGCCAACATTGGACCGCGCTCTTCGTGGGCAGCAAAAACGGAGGCATATCCCAACTCGCTGCCGACCTCATGTGTGACAGTTACTTTGCCTCTGGCCTTCGGTAAAGCAGCACGTTACAGGTCCAGTCGCTCGAGGTGACCTTTGAGTTGTCCATGGTTGGGGTCAATTCGGGTTATCCACGGCTGGAATTTGGGAGCCGTTGGGGTAGCTCCCTTAGCAGTCGTAGCCGTGGATAACGCATGGGGAATTGTCCCCGGCTGTGGGCAACGGCCCTGTGGGCTGTTCCGAAGCGGGGCGGCTATGCCGCGGCCGCACCCACGTCGGAAATGGCCGCGAGCAGCCACTGGTCTGACAACGGGTCGCGGCGCAGCTCGAACGTTCGCAGTGCCGAGGTCGAGGTCAGACGCACTTGAACCCTCCACATCTCGATGTCTACGAGGTTTCCGATACCGACCGGCGCCCGCTTGGCGGTGTTCCACCAGTCCGAGCGGATGAACCAGTGCACTGGTTCGGCGGCCACGGCCCAGATCCGGCCGTCGGACCTGACGGCCAGGGGAGTGCCGGCCGCGGTGAACCGGACCTGCACCGGCACGTTGAGGGGTTTGTCAGTTGCTGTTCTTGCCACGGGTCCGCTCTCCCAAATTTCTGTTCATCATGTCTTCCCGGCGGGTGACCGCCGAGCTCCACACCCAGGTCCGGTAGGTCACCGGGCCGTCCTTCCACGTCACTTCGGCCGCTTTCGCTGTCCAGGCGAACACTTCCCCGTCCACCAGCTCGGCGCAGTTCGGGAACCGGATCCACGCCTTGACCGGGATCCCCGGGTACCCGTTCTTGACCGGGAAGCGCTCGAAGTCGAGCTCTTCCATGGTCAGGCCGATCGGGCCGGCCCGCCGCGCGTACTGCGCCTGTAGGGCTGCAGCCTGCTCGGGTCCCATATCACAACCTTAGAACATATATTCGAAAAGACACGCCAAAGGATGGCGGCCAAGGTTGGCCGCCTGCTTTCCATGGTGGGGGAGGGGTACGACAAAGGGGCCGAGTTATACCCAATTGGGACAGGGCGTTTGAGCGGTGCGGAGGGCTCCACCTGCCCGCCCGTGGGCATAATCCGGTCCCCAAATGCCCCAGGCTCCCGTGAGCTGCATCGGAAGCAAACGACATACCAGAGGGCCTGGCTGGCTGTGGTTACCTGTTACCCTTGGCCCGGTTGTGTGTGACGCAAAGCATCTCGCAGTTACCAAGATCTGTTGCCCCGCCATTTGACCACGCCGTCACGTGGTCGGCTTCCATCTCGTTCTGTCTGTAGATCCGCAACCTATTGGCATTGTCGCCGATCGCACACAGCGGGCAGTTCGACACACCATTAGCGTTCGCCTTCTGGGTCTGCTGCTCATACGCGGCACGCTTTGTCTTGTCATCAAAGAGCCTGATGGCGAGCAGTTGCGGGTTGCTCTTTCCGCCCAGCAGGTACTCGTAGATTCCCTTGTTGTTATGCACGGCCAGGTCACCACGAAGCTGGTCAACATCAGCGTTGATCTGAGCAGCGTTGTATGCGCTGGAGTGATAAAGCTCGTACAGCTGACCCCATTCAAGGCCGCGCATCTCCTTGTCCGGCGGGCGAATGAAAATGCTGCCGACCCAGTCGATTACGGACGTGAAGTACGTTCTCAGACCATTGATATCGGCGTCCTGGCGGTGCTGTGCAAGGTAGGCGTCAATGCTCATGCCTTCAGCCGAGGCGACCCAGTAAAGCGCCGTCTCGAGAATCTGCTGTCTCTTGGGGTCGCCGTCTATGTAGGACTGCCACTTCTGCATGTTTGCGTTGTTTGAGTTGCTGTACTCGGCTTTGGCTTTGGTGACGAAGGGGCCCGAGTAGATTGCGTTAAGCAGCTCCTGCTTGTTAAGGGGTAAGCCAACGATGTTGATCGTCTGGAACCACGCCTTGATCTCGTCCTCGGTGCCGTCGCACTCATAGATGTCGAGCTGGGCACCCAGGATGGTGCGCTGCTGATCCTTGGTCAGCGATGTGAATGTCTGCTCTCTGCCGCCTACTTTGATGGCGAATTTGCCTGTGACGAAACGGCCGACGCTTGTGATTCGCTGCTGACCGTCGAGAATTTCGAGCGTCTGGCCCTCGACGTTGAAGTAGATCAGCCCGAGTGGGTACCCCTTGAGCAATGAGTCGATGACAGCGACGTCGCGCTTGCCGTCGTTGTAGATGTAGTTGCGCTGATATTCCGGCTGAATGACAAGCCGGCCCGACAGGCCGAAAAGACCCTTGCCCTCAAGCTCGTTGTAGACGAAACCCTCGAGGACTTCCTCCACGGTGTAGTGCTTGAGCTCGGTTTTCACGAGACGGCCTTCCGATGACGGATGAGGATTCGCTTGTATGCCGTGTGGTAATTCGGTTCAGTCAGCCCGAGACGTCGGTGCCCCGCACTATTGCCTCCGGTGCCGCCCTGCGCGTAGTAGGTCTTGACGAACTCGTCACCCAGGGTCTGGACACCGATCCGACGCAGCCCGTCCATGTCGTCGCCGTGCGCGAGGATCTCGAACTGGTCGGGGTTGTACTTGTCCAGGAAGGTGATCGGCACTCCCATGATCCCGTCGAAGTCGCTGGGAATCGAGTCGATCCACGGGACTTCGAGGGCCTCGGGGAAGTTGTAGTACCTCTGGTATCCGACGCCGCGGACGTCCTTGTGCTTGGAGAATCTGATGTTGTCATCGGTCGTCATCAGCTGCAGCGGCTCGTGCCGGCGGCCGTGGTCGATGTTTGTGAACCAGCACGCGTTGCCGAGCCTTGTGAAGTCGTGCTCGTCTGTCGGCGGGTAGCCGAGCCGTTCGGCCTTGAGACGATCTGACTCCTTGATCGTTGCTCCCTTGGGTACGCCGAAGACCATATCTGTGCTGTTGGCCGTCGCGCCCTTCCAGAGTCGGTTCTGCTGGATCAGAGGGAAGATCTCCATGTAAGTTGTGGCGTTGCTGTTCCCGATCACCGAGAAGGTCTTGCCGCCTTCGACGAGCCAGCCGACGAAGGCGCGGAACAGGCTGAACGGCGGATTGGTGATGATAATGTCGGCCTCGTCGCGCAGCGTGGTGACTTCGGTGCTGCGGAAGTCACCATCGCCGTCGAGGTACTCCCACTGCAGGTCGTCGATGTTGATGATGCCGTCGCCGTTGATGTCGTTGCGTTCGAGAACGAACTTCTTGCCATTGGCGTGCGTCTTGGTCGGGTCGAATTTCGGGTCGTCCAGCTCGAAGAGCGTGGGCTCGTAGGAGAACAGCGCCGGGTTACTGTCAGGGGCGTAGGAGGTCGAGATGAGCTTCTTCAGCCCGAAGTCGACGAAGTGCAGGGCAAAGAACTTCGCGAAGTTGCTCCACTCTGGGTCGTCACACGGCAGGAGCACGATCTTGTCGCGGAAGACGTCGGGGTCGAACTCGAGGTAGGCGTTCATTTCGCGCTCGATGTCGGCCCACTGCGTGTAGAACTCGTCGTTCTTCGCTGCCTTGGCCGCGTTGAGGCTTGAGGTCCTGTTCGCGGTCTGTGTCGTCATGCTCGTAAATACCCCGTTCGCCCGGCGTTGTTGCGCCGGAAGTGGGGCGCGTCTTGCCTGAACATCATATCGACGGGTGAGTACTTCGCCTGGCATGGTGGGGGCGCGGTCGGACCCTGAACCATCGATGCCTTGGTTAGGACCCGGGGGATAAGACTGGACCTGGTGCGCGGCGGGGCGTACGACTCCGTTACCGGAGGATGAATCTCAAAGCTGTCCACACTGGGTATTACCCGCCGCAGCGCCGTCGTCAGCGGTGCCTGTTGTTCAGTTCAGGGGGAAGCCTGACCTCTGCAGGGTCCAGCTCCGGCCTGACGCGCTTCCACGTGACGGGGTGACGGAAGGACGTGCCGGACCAGGCGACGTCGGCTGATACCTCGACCACGACTGGTTCGATAAGTGTCAGCCGCACGGGGCCTTTGTCCTTGCTGAATCTGTTCAGGGAGGACTCGCTGATCTCTTCGGGCCAGGGGTGCCCGGGTCCAGCGCGGTGGAGGTGCCGGCCGAGTTCACGTCCGGCCTTCGTGGACAGGGCCGTGGAGCGGCCGACAATCTTGAGTTCGCCGCCGATGGGCAGGCCGGCGATGATGGCCTGTGGTTGGGCCACGGACCCGATCACGGCCGCGCACACCACGTCCCAAAGATCCTTGTGCTTGAGCTTTAACCAGATCCTGGCGGCCTCGTAGGGCTGGGAGCCTTTGAACACGAGACCTTCGATTCCTGTCGCGGGAAGATCCCGCAGCCAAGTCTTCGCCAGGTCCATGTCCCTGGTGATGGGGGAGAGGTGCAACGGCGCCGCCCAGTCCCGGGCGAGCTCCTCGAGCAGCTGCCGGCGCCCGGTGAACGGCACACTCCGGGTGTCGTGCCCGGCGACGGCCAGGACATCGAAGGCCACGAATGAAGCGGGTAGCTCGTTGGCCAGGGCCGGAAGCGCGGCCCTGGAGGTGATCATGCGCTGCTGGAGCGCGTCGAAGTCCAGCCGGTTCCGGTTCCAAATGACGGTTTCACCATCCAGGATCACCCCGGGAGGCACCTGCTCCGCGAGGGCGGCAGCTGCGTCCGGCAGGATTCGGGTAAGTTCCTTGCCCTGTCTGGACCACAGCGTCACCTTGCCGCCGTCATTAAAGGCGGTAGTGCGGAAACCGTCCCATTTGGGTTCGGCGTTCAGACCGCCGGGTAGTGCGTTGGGGCCGGGGAAGGCCTTGACGAGTTTCGCCAGGGCAACCGCGACCGGTGGGTGCAGTGCCGGCGGAAGGGACTCGGCCATGGGCCCAGCCTAAAGGAGAAACCAGCACGAGCGTCCGTGCTGGCTTTTACTTGGCGGTAGGACCTTCCGTAGCAGCGTCCTCCGCGTCGACGCGGCGGAGTAATGCCGCCATGCTCCGCACAGCTGCCGGATCTTCCTGCCAGGGCTTCCCGCCCCGTGAGCAGGCATGAAAACCGGTGGCAGCTGACTCTTTCGCCGCCTCGGCGAGTTCGGCCCACGCCGCTTTCAGATCTGCCACCTGCTCAGGAGTCAACGGCTCCTGTTCCTTCGGCTCAATGGCCGCTGCGAAGGCGGGGCGACCAGCAGCCGTTGCCGGCTTGCGCCGACGGGCGAACCAGCTCCAGAGACCCATCGGCTTTCCCTTCGTATCAACACTCCAATGACCGCCCAGGACAAAGCAGAGGGCCGCAACCGGTGGGAATGGGCCCTCTGCCCTGGGTGTAAACATCCTGCTGCTTACGCCTTCGAGCATGCCACACCGGTAGTGATGGTGCATGCTCGCAGGGCTCGCACCCGTTTGGGCGTCCGCTGGCGCGGCCGGCTGTGGGGTCCAGGTGGCGCCGTCGCAGAGCTCCGGACCCCCTGGCCCCTGTGGTGTCTGCGACGCTTTTTGGCTGCTGTCCTGACGGATTGTACGTACCCGTTCCGGCCCCTCTAGCCCCTCCTACGTCGGGGCCTGCGCCCCGGAAATTCTTCTCCGGCGCTCCTTCGTCGCTTATTTCCTCCGAAGATTTCCCGGGTCTTGCCCTCACGGGTAGACGGGACTCCACGGGCACAGCTCCGCAAGCTTCGCCAGCAGCCAAAACAACGGGGGAGAGGGGACGCTGGCCGGTCACCTGAGCCGCCCCACCCACCAACCCTTTCGGCAAAAAAGGAGCAACACCATGAACGACTTCATCAAATTCACCGGCCCGGCCGACGTCCTGGCTTTCATTCCGCACACGCTGGGACAGACCCCCACGGAATCCTTTGTCGCCCTGACCATGCAGGGCAACAAGATCGGCGCGACCCTGCGCGTGGATGCCCCGTTCGGGCAGGATCCCGTCGGTTACGCCCAAACCATCGTCAGCTACCTGACCGCTGATGAGGCCGCCACCGGCAGCCTGCTGGTCATCTACACCGATGAGAGCACGATCGACGGCAGCAGCCCCTACGCCGGGCACGTGCAGGCACTGCGCACCGAACTGGCAACCGCCGGAATGCCCCTGCAGGACGCATGGCTGGTGACCTCGAAGCTGTGGCGGAACTACCACTGCACGGACCCCAATTGCTGCCCCGATGAGTCGCTGGACACCATCACCACCAGCAACGGCAACGCCGCCCTGATCTACCGGGGGAGCGCCGTGACCGGCTTCATCGCACCGGAACCCTTCACCGGAGACGAGACGGCCCGCGAGGCTATCGCCGCGCACAAGCCCGACGGCTGGCCCGAAGACCTCGAAGCCAGCCGTGCTGCCTGGGCCAGGGTGCTCGACGACCCCAAGAGCCTGACAACCCAGACAGCGCACCAGCTCGCAGGAGCGTTGCAGCACCCCACCATCCGGGACTACATGATGGGCGACATCGTCCCGCACGCGCCCGAGCAGTTCACCTCAGTCATGCTTGGTGTGTTCCCCACCCGCCCGGACTGGGTGCGCGTGGACAGGGCGCAGGAAGTCGCGTTCGAGCTGATGAAAGCCACCCCGGAAGGGCAGCGTGCCCCCATGTTGTGCCTGATCGGCTGGCTGGAATGGCTCAAAGGACAGTCCAGCTTCGCTGCCCGGTACTTCAAGCTCGCGCTGGAGGACACCGCCGGATACCGGCTGGCGGAACTGTTGGGCGAGCTGGTGAACCGCGGCCTGCTGGCAGACTGCAGCCGCGATCCGAAAAAGGCTTATGACCGCCGCCTGAGGCGTTAGCTTCGACAGGGCCGGACTCCACTACAAAAGGGGTCCGGCCCTCCCCGCGGATCTTCGCCGGGGTGCGCGGCGGCCTCCCCCGCCAGGGCTCCTCCGGCCGCGTAACGCTGCGCGGGCGCCGCGACTTCCAGCCCGCACGCAGGAACTGCCGATACTGTGAAAGGACACCGCCGTCCCGTACAGCAGCCAAGGAGTTCCGAGCGTGGCAGATCAATTCCGCATGACCGAGGACGATACCGTTGCCCCGGACGCGAGCCCCCTTGAAGACATCCTGGAACTGAGCCTGCTCACCGCAGGCCCAGCCACCACCGGACCAGTAGACCGGCCCAGAAAAGACCACCGACACTACGAGCTGTAAACGGAAGCAGCACTGACGCTGCATCGCAAGTTTCCTTTTTGCCGAGGAAAAACCGCGAAGGGCCGGCCACGTCATCGACGTGCCGGCCCTTCGCCATGTTCACCGGCGACTACATGCCGGCCACCAACGAGGCTCGCGGGGCTCGCCCCTGGTTTCCGCTGCGCTGCAACCAGTTGAAGGGCGTCCGCTGGCGCGGCCGGCTGTTGGGTCCAGTGCCGGCTCCGCAGGGCTCCGCCGTCCCTGGTCCTTTTGTGTCTACGACCGTTTTGGCTGCTGTCCTGACGGATTGTACGTGCCCGTTCCGGCCCCTCTAGCCCCTCCTGCGTCGGGGCCTGCGCCCCGAAAAAGTCTTCTCCGGCGCTCCTTCGTCGCTTATTTCCTCCGAAGATTTCCCGGGTCTTGCCCTGCGGGTAGACGGGCCTGCACGGGCACAGCTCCGCAAGCTTCGCCAGCAGCCAAAACAACGGGGGGAGAGGGGAAGCTGGCCGGTCACCTGAGCCGCCCCACCCACCAACCCTTTCGGCAAAAAAGGAGCAACACCATGAACGACCGCATTGCACGCGCAGCCCTGACCCGCCTGTTCGAACCAAACGACACCGTTGGACGGACCCTCGTGGGCAGGCTCGGCGCGTACGCCGCGCTGCGGCTCGCCACCGGCGCCCAACCCGCCCACACCCTTCCGCACGTGACGCCCGAGGAACTGGCCGACGCGCTGAAGCGCTGGGCGCCCCGCGTACCGGATCTGGACCCGGAAAAGGACCTGGCCACCATCGAACGCCTGGGCGGAGGTTTCCTGATCCCCGGCGATGAGCACTGGCCCACCGGTCTGGACGACCTCCCTGACGCGCCCCTAGGCCTCTGGTACCGGGGCACCATCGGGAACGGCATCCCCGACCCGTCCAACTGCGCGGCACTGGCCGGCTCACGGGACTGCACGAGCTACGGCGCGGCCGTCACCGGCGACATCGCCTACAGCCTGGCCCAGCGAGGAATCTGCGTCATCGCCGGACTCGCCTACGGCATCGACGCCCACGCCCACCGCGCCGCACTGGCCGGAAGCACCGGCAACGGCCCGGCCACCATCGCCGTCCTCGCCGGGGGACTGGACCGGGACTACCCGTCCGGAAACGCCGACCTCGCCGCCGCGATCCGCGCCAACGGGCTCACGCTCTCCGAGTTGCCCCCATCAGCCGCCCCTACCCGGGCAAGATTTTTGTACAGAAACCGCATCATTGCAGCCCTTGCCGGTGTCACGTGCGTCGTGGAGGCCCGCTGGCGCTCCGGTGCCCTGAACACCGCCCACCACGCCGAAACCATCGCCCGTCACGTCGCCGCCGTCCCCGGCAGCGTCCACAGCGCCAACTCCGCAGGATGCCACCGGCTCCTGAAAGAAGGAGGCGCGGCACTGGTGACTGACGCGGCCGAACTCACTGAACTGCTCGCCAGCTAAACCCACGGGGTGGCCGGTCTTTCGGGGCCGGTCACCGCGGGCGGTCCGCCGTCGTGGCTGGCTTGTCCTGTTGGTTGGCGGCGGCGGACCGCCCATCCCGCAGCCGCCAGGTGCCGGGCGGCGTCCGCCGGCGGCAAGGCAAAAGCTGGTGGTGTCGTTGGGTTGTCCGTGGTCCGGGGTGAAGGGCAGGCTCGCGGGGCTCGCCCTGGTTTCCACTGCGCTGCAACCAGTTGATGGGCGTCCGCTGGCGCGGCCGGCTGTTGGGCCCAGGTGGCGCCGTCGCAGAGCTCCGGACCCCCTGGCCCTGTGTTGTCTGCGACGCTTTTTGGCTGCTGTCCTGACGGATTGTACGTGTCCGCTCCGACCGGTCTAGCCCCTCCTTCGTCGGGGCCTGCGGTGCAGGAAATGTCCCTGCGGCGCTCCTTCGTCGCTGATTTCCTCCGGGAATTTCCCGCACCTTGCCCTCACGGGTAGACAGGCCTCCGTCGGCCACAGCTCCGCAAGCTTCGCCAGCAGCCAAAACAACGGGGGGGAGGGGACGCTGGCCGGTCACCTGAGCCGCCCCACCCACCAACCCTTTCGGCAAAAAAGGAGCAACACCATATGAATGCAGCACCCACGCTTGAAATGCTCGACCCGGCCACGCTGACGGTCGACGTCAATGTCCGGAAGGACGCCGCCCTGACACAGGATTTCGTAGCCAGCATCAAAGAACATGGCGTGATGGAACCGGTGATCGCACACCGCAAGGACGACGGGACCGTGCACGTGCTGATGGGCCAGCGCCGCACCCGCGCCGCCGTGGAAGCGCAGCGGCCCCTGATCCCGGTGATGATCATCGATTCCCCGGAGGAGGCCGAACGTATCGTGACGCAGGTGGTGGAGAACATTCAGCGCGCTGAACTGACCGAAGCGGACGAAGCGGACGCCTACCACCAGCTGTCCCTGATTGGTGTCTCGGCGGCCGCGATCGCGAAGAAGACTGGGCGCACCAAGACAACGGTGGAGTCCGCATTGAAGGCTAAGGCCTCCTACGCGGGAGCCGCCGCCCTGGGCAAAGGATGGAGCATCGAGGAGGCACTGATCATGGCGGAGTTTGAGCCAGATGAAGAGGCCTCGGCCGAGCTCGAGTCGGTCATCATGGACGAACCTGACCAGCTCCTGCACGTCGCGCAGCGGCTGCGGGACCGGCGCGAAAGCGCCGCCGCCCTCGCCGCACTGATCGCCGAACTGGAAGCCCAGGGAAAGACCATCGTGGAGGACGCCGGACACTACGCCGATGACGACAACCTCTACGTCACCGCCGCCAAAAGAGCTGACGGGGAACCGGCCACCGAGGATGACGCCAACGCCGTTCTGATCACCACGGGCTACCGGGGCCAGCACCGGACCCACTCAGTGATCGCGGGGTGGAAGGACACGGGCTTCGCCCCGAAATACGAACGCTACGACGGCGGCCGCCCAGCGCAGAAAGGCCCCATGACCGAGGAGCAAAAGGCCGAGCGCAAAACCCTGATTGAGAAGAATAAAGCGATGCTGTCCGTCCTGTTAACTGAACTTCGTCGTAGAGTCTGGATCAGGGTTCTCCGGAGAGGCGGTCCTCGTGGACGAAGTGCGGCTCAAACTGCTCGAGGGACAGATTGGCCTGCTGGCGGTAGGCGCGGTGGTCCCAAGAACGGAGGGCCTCTTGCCCTACGTCGTCATCGACGACAAGGGGCAAGAGATTGAGGATTTCTCATTGTTCCTCCGTGATCTCGTTCTGAGTGATATGAGCCCTTTGACCGTGCGCTCTTACAGCAATGACCTGCTCAGATGGTGGCGCATTCTTGGTCTGCTCGGCAATGGATGGGAGCAGGCGACTCGTGCGGAGGTCGAGGTCCTCGTGGGGTGGATGCGATCCGCGGTAAATCCTCAGCGGCGGGGAACCAGTAACCGGGGCAAGAACTCGCGCACAGGCAAGCGTCCCTTGGCCGGGGGCTATGCGCCGGCAACGATCAATCACGCCCTCTCGGTGATTTCGGCCTTCTACTCGTACCACGCACGCTTCGGTCGTGGACCGTTGATAAACCCGGTCCCTGAGGCTGCAGGGCGGAGACGCCTTGTTCATCGAGGCCGGATAGAAACAGTGCCACGGGCAAAACGGGCTCCTTTGCGTCAGAAGAAGTCTGAATGGCTGCCCCGTTCCATCCCGGATGACCTTTTCGACGATTTGATGGAGGCTCTGCGGACCAACCGGGATCGTGCCCTTGTGAGTATGTATGTTTCCTCAGGGGCTCGAGCGAGTGAGCTGCTCGGCGTCCACGGCGATCAGATCGACTGGGCCGGGCAACGTGTATGGGTGGTATCGAAAGGATCCCGTCTCCTGGAACCGGTGCCTGTCTCACCGGAATCCCTGCAGTATCTGACCATGTACTTCCAGGAGCACGGAACACCCAGGCCAGATGAACTGATCTGGCGAGCACTCCATGGCAGACCGCGGCCGTTGACGTATCACGCTGCTCGACGAATGCTGCAACGGGTGAATGTAGTGCTGGGCACGGACTGGTCACTGCATGATTTAAGACACACGACCATCAACCGCATGGTCTCGGACCCGAATCTGACCTTGCCTGAAATCATGGCCGTGAGCCGGCACCGACAAGTCTCCTCGATGGCTCCCTATCTAAGGCCTCGGGTCGAGGAGGTCTTCCAAAAAGTACAAGAACACATCGCATCTCCACGGCCCCAACCAACGCTGACCCCTGGCTACGACCCCGACGACTTCTCAGTGGTGTTCGGTGCCTAAGGCTCTGAAACGACCACAACAGCGGCCGATAAACGCAGCAGTTCCCGGCAGAACCCGGAACCAAACCGTCATCATCGCTGCTCCGGCGCCGAGACCAGAAATTCCTCCATGGCCTCGCGGTGATCTGGACACGGCAAGCCCCGAAAGTATCATCGCCTTGACCGACACGATATGGCGCCGCACGCAGCCACGTGAATCACTGCGCCATCAAGGGCTGAAATGGCTGCTGTCATATCTCGGGAGGCATTCCGGACGGACCTGGCAGGAGAAATGGATCTCCTCCGGGTTCAATGATGGTCACCGCAAAATACGTGAGCTGACCACGGGAAACTTCCGCCTTGACGGTGAACTCGGGCATTCACTGATGCTCCTGTGCTGTCTACGTGTCATTCGCCCTTCACTGGCAGCCTTCAAGATCAACTCGTTCTACCGCTACCACGAGCATTTTGAGCAAGCACAAAACGATCCCGATCTGGACCGCTTCCTGGCCCTCGTTGAACAACAGGACACATCAAGTCACTTCAAACGCTGCGCGCGGATGGACGTGGCTGCGGCGTTGACCACCCAGGGAATCCGGTTCGCCGACCTGAGCGCCGAGGCGTTGCTGCACTACGCCATAGCCACGCGCGAAGGCGGATGGGGCCGTGGCTACGAAACGCACGTCGGTTACCTTGCCTGGCGCGTGATGTCCGAATCCGGGCACTTTCCCGCCCAGGTCCCGCCAACTCTTCGCGGGGCAATGCGATCCCCGGCTCAGACGCCGGCTGAGCTGGTCGATAAACACAACATCACCAACCCGGACATCCGCGACGTCTTCGTTGCCTACCTGACCCGTCGCAGCCACGACATAGACTTCGCCACACTCCGGGACCTGGAAGAGGACATTTGCGGGAAGTTCTGGACGGGCCTCCAACAGATCAACCCCGGCCAGTCGAATTTCGTCATCTCTCAAGAGCACTACGAAAGCTGGCGGGCTGTGGTTGCCCTCCGCCGCGACGGAAAACCACGCCTGCAGCTCGAAGCCGTCATGACGAACATCAGGGCCTTCTATCTCGACCTGCAGGGCTGGGCGGCCGAAGAACCAGAACGCTGGGCCAGATGGGTAGCGCCTTGCCCGATCGCTGGCCGAGAAACGCGGACGCTGGGGAAAGCGACCCGCCGGGCAAAAGAACGCATGGACTCCAGAATCCGCCTCTTACAGCCAGTGCTGCCTGCATTTATAGCAGCTGCCACAGAACGGAAAGACCATTTCCAAGAACTTCTCAAAGTGGCCGGCGATACCCGAAAAGACGAGGTCATCACTGTCGGTGGGAAGCAGTATCAACGGCTATATACCGAAGGAGATGCCAGACACCGCCGCTTCCACGGAGTATCCAATGTCCGCGTGCTTGATCTAGCCGCCAACCGCAAGATCAACGTGACGTTCACTGAGGACGCCGTGTTTTGGCAGTGGGCGGCTGTTGAGACCTTGAGGCATACCGGCCTCCGGTGCGACGAACTCCTGGAACTGTCGCAACTGAGCATCCGTCAATACATCCGGCCCAACGGCGAAATCGTCGCACTCCTGGTCGTCGCTCCCTCAAAAAATGATCGGGAACGGGTCATCCCCATGAGCCCTGACCTTTTCCACGTCATCGCCACAATCATCCGGCGCCTGACTAGGAACAGGGAGAACGTGCCTCTGGCGACTCGATTCAACCCATCCGAAAGAGTCACTAGCGAGCCGCTGCCGTTCCTGTTTCAACGCACGATCGGACAACGCACCGAAGTGATCAACGCTGGAACGCTTCGTGATGAGCTGGCCAAGCTGAGTGACGCAGTCGCCATCGACCATCCCGAGCTGGGCGGTTGCCGCTTCACACCGCACGACTTCCGCCGCCTTCTGGCCACAGACCTGGTCAACAACGGCCTGCCCATCCACATCGGCGCCGCCCTCCTGGGACACCTTGATATCCAAACGACCCACGGCTACGTCACCGTCTTCCGCGAAGACGTCATTCGGCACTACCAAAAACACCTCAACGAGCGACGGGTATCGCGTCCAGCAAGAGAATACAAGACTCCAACCGAGACCGAATGGGCTGAATTCGAAGAACACTTCGACAAACGCAAAGTCGAGCTCGGCAACTGCGCCCGACCCTACGCCACCCCCTGCGAACACGAACACGCCTGCATCCGCTGCCCCATGCTCCAGGTTGACCCTGGCATGATCGATCGCCTCCAGGAGATTAAGATCGACCTCATCGCCCGACGGGAGCTGGCACAAACGAAAGGTTGGCTGGGCGAACTCGAAGGCATCGACCTCACCCTCCAATTCCTCGAAGAGAAACGCGCTGACGCGCAAAGATCCGCCCAGCATGGTTCCACCAATTTGGGTATTCCGGTCATTCGCGTCTGAACCGGAGCCGGTAGAGAAGGTTTTCCTATCTCTTTTGGTGATTGAGTGCTTTGCTGAACATGACGGGTCAGAAGAACCATCAACGGGGGAACTGTGGAACTTTGGCAATGGGCTTTGGTGATACTTGGCGGAGCGTCCGCAATTTTCGTCTTGGGTGCCATCGTCTGGGGTATCTGGGATGTTTTGGGGGACCCTCGCGTAGACCCAGCTTTTAGAATCGTCTGGGTGCTCGTGATGGCCTTCGTGCCCCTGTTCGGGATAGTTGCATGGCTCTACGCAAAGCCAAAGTTATCCCGCCCCTTCTGACGAACCTCTAGCGTGCCTTTTTCCCGCATGAGTTTGCAGTATGCCGCCTAGCAACACAGCAATCAGTGCCGCGATGCCGGAGATCATCAAAGGCCGAGCGAGCCAGTCCTGGTACACGAATGAATCGTCGATAGCAACGACATGTGAAACAGCGTTGCTGATCACCGCAGACGGGTAGAACGAAGCAACTGCGGGTATCCCGTAAGCGAGGAGGGGTCTAGTCCATTTCGGCCCTGACCAGCGCCCTGCCAACCACGCGGAGATAAGGGCTGCGACAGACCAACTGACGAAGGCCACCAGGTTGCCAATATTAGACCCGAACTGGAACGCGGAGTACGCGTCCCCTGGCCCCATTCCCGAGTTCATGGGCGCAACCAGGAAGTTGGAAATGAAGCCAACTAGCCATGCTGCAGTGGCTGCTGACCAGACCATCCATGAACCTTGTCGGCCAGCGGGTGGAGCGTATGTCTGAAAGCCATCGGTGGTCACCCTTTTCAATATAGCCAGGTGGTCGTCAAAACATACCGGGCGTGCCCTGTCGCTGAGGCCGCTCTTTGTGAGCCCTTGCAAAGTGCAGAGAAGCGCAGGTGGTACGCCGTGAATTCGTGACCGGCCTGCTGGCGAAGAAGCAGCCACCCAAGGGCTGGCAGTACTTCACCGTCCACGCGATTACGCACCACCCCGAAACGGCCAGCGGCTACGACGGCGAGGTGGCCGCTGAAATGGTCGGGGCGAAGGTTGACGAGGCCAAGACCTGGGCGTGGAACCCGCTCCGGACGCACGTGGCGACATCCACCGTACGGCCTGAATTCTCCCTGATCGCACTGATCTGCGCGGGGTATGAGAAAACGATCGCGAAGGACTCGTGGCGGTCCCCGTCCCAGACTCACAGGGACTACCTGAACCAACTGGTCCTTTGGGGATACAAGGCATCAACTGTTGAACAGCTGATCATCGACAGCGGCAAGCCAGCCGAGGAAGAAACCCAAGCGGCCTAAGGAACCCCTGCCGGGCGGAACACCACCGCCCGGCACGGGTTCCCCGCCAATCACCACGGCAGGGCCGGGAACCTCGCAAACGTCGGGCGGTCCGCCGCCCGGGGCGAACCACGGCAGCCACTCACCAGCGGCGGACCGCCATTAGGCGCGGCCTGGGCAGAAGCCCACCAGGGGTGCCGCGCCTATCAACGTGACGGGTACCCGGCGTCGTCCGGGTCGCGGTGTTTAAAAGCCGCCGGCAACGCACGGGCGCCTAACCAGTGCACCCTTCATGGGTGCGCTAGAGTGAATGAAAGATTTCCTTTTGCCGAAGGACAAAAAAGGACCGGAATGTTCCGGTCCTTTTTTGTGTGCAGCGGCTTTCAGTGGTGTCAGCGCTGTCGCTTGGGTTTCACCACTTTGTGGGTTGTAGGGTCACTGTTCGCTGAAGGATGTGCCAGATTCCTGGGCGGCATCCTGTTCGGATCCGACGAAGCGCTTTGTCGTCCGCCGGCGCTTTACCGCAGATGGTTCAAGGCCAAGTTTCTTCAGTTCCTCCGCGCTCCATCCATCCCGGGTGGCCTGCACGTAGGCGCGCTTGTCATCGCGTTCGGCCGCAACAAGCTGGTCCCGCAACTCGGTGATTCGCTGGCGGCTCTTCACCAGGGCAGTGACGGATTCAATGCGGGAGTCCAGCAGTGCGCGGGCCTGGTTTCGTGTCTGTTCAATGTCGAGGGTAGCCATGGGATCCAGCCTAACGATCATCCCGACACCGGCTCCGCCGGACGCGCCCATCCTGGCATGACATGTCCGAGGTAACCGGAGGATCTTGCGCCAGGAGATGGGCGTTCCGGGGATCACTGAACCAGTCCCGCAGATAGTCGTCAGAGTAGCTGACGGTTCGTGCTGTGAACTGGAAGTATTCAGGGCCGATGCCCCGCCGCCGCCACTGCCGAAGCTGCGTCGGGGAGACTCCGTATTGCCTGGCCACTGTGGTAGGTGAGATGAGAGCCAAAACTGTACCTTTCGCTTGCCCTATGCCGCGTTCCTTTCGGCACGCTTGCCGAAACTTGGCCGGTGAAGGAATTGGCCAGTTGGAGCGGCCGGACCGTGGAATACCGGAGCGGAGCGAGGATATGCCGCGAAAGCCGGCTGCGGAGACTTGCCAAGGAAGGACCGGGCAGTAGCCTCAACCAGCCGAAACGGAACGACGCAGTCGTTTTGAACAAGTGAGACGCGCAGCGTCCTGCAGGGCAGTGCCGGAGAACCACCAAAAGCACCGAATACGGGCGCAGGTGATTTTCCGGAGCAAGCTAGGGCGTTATGTGCCATAACCCGCGTGTTGATCCACGGCCTGCGGCCTTGGATGCGGCACACTCGTCAGTGTGGCCCGGATATTCCGGGGCGCTGCGCTGGGCATTGGGGGAGGGGACCGGGATGAGCGAAGAGCGGAAGTCTCCGCGCCAAATCTCCCGTCGCCGCCGCGCCAACATTGACGGCGACACCCAGTACGTTCGGGTGTCCATGTCGGAGTTCGAACGCGCGCAGTTGAAGGTCCTGGAGGAACGGACCGGGCGCAGCCCGTCGGAGATTCTGGTCAGCGCTGCCCTGTACGCGGAGAACTCCGAGTCGCTGGCTGAACGGCGGGCGATAGCCGTGGAATTCATTACGGCCCGCCGCTACCTCGCTGCCCTGTCAAACAACGTCAACCAGCTCGCCCGGCACGCGAACGCCACAGACGAATTCCCCGAAGCAGCCCGCACTGCCTTGACCCGGGTGCGGGCGGTCGCTGACCGCATCAATACGATGCTGGATTCGATGGTTCGCTGATGATCCCCAACATCACCAAGGGCACCCGCATGCACGGGCTCATCGCGTACCTTGCCGGTCCCGGCCGGGCGAACGAACACACCGACCCGCACCTTGTCGCGGGCTCACCGTCGATCATGGCCTGGCACAACGACGACGAACTGAACGCCGACGCCGCGCAGGCCATTGCCAAGGAATTGGACCGTGCCCGAAGCGTCCTGGGCGTGGAGATTCCCGGTGGCCATGTCTGGCACTGCTCCCTGTCGCTGCGCGCCGAGGAAGGCGACCTGACCGACGCGCAGTGGGCTGACATTGCGCAGGACTTCATGGACGAGATGGGGTTCACCGAAGCCAGCGGACGGGCGCCGGCCCAGTGGGTGGCGATCCGTCACGGCCACAGCAAAGCCGGAAACGACCACATCCACATCGCCGCGTCCATGGTCCGCGAGGACGGCACGAAGTGGAGCAGCTGGCGCGACTTCCCCCGGGCACAACAAGCCGCCCGGGAGCTGGAGAAGAAGTACGGCCTGGAAGAACTTTCACCCACGCATTCCACCCGTGGCCTCCGGCCGGGCGAACGTGAAGCCTCCGAACGGCGGGGAGCACCGGAACCGGAACGCCGGTCCCTGGAACGCAAAGTCCGCGCCTGCGCGACGTCCGCCCAGGATGAGGCCGAATTCATTCGACGCCTCCGCCGTACCGGTGCCCTGGTCAGGCCGCGGTACGCGTCCGGACGTGACGACGTCGTGGTCGGCTACAGCGTGGCAGAACGTCCAGCGAGAGGTGGCCGGCCTGTCTGGTTCGGGGGCGGTCACCTCGCCAAAGACCTTGCCCTGCCCAAGCTCCGTGCCGAGTGGCCTGACGGCCCACAGGGTGCCGCCGATGCGGTCGCAGAATGGCAGGCAGCTGCTCGTGGACGCCGCCCGGTCACGATCGGCCGCGAAGCCCACGAACCGGACCCGCACATGTGGGAGCAGTACAGCGACGAAGTTGCCCGGCTCCGCGAAACGCTGCGCTCCGTCCCGCTGGACGATCACGCGACCTGGGCGCACGCTGCCCGCGAGACATCCGGTGCCTTCGCAGCCTGGTCCACGGCAACCGAGGCAACGCCCGGACCACTCGCAGCAGCAGCCGACGAGCTGTCTAAGACAGCACAACTGCGGCGCTACCCAGTCCGCCCCATCCGCAGCGAAGGACCGTCTGCCCGCGGAGCCTCGCTCATGCTCATGGCAGCTTCGATGGGCGGCACCGGAACCGCCGCGCAGGCAATCATGCTGCGCCAGCTTCTCAACGTCGCAAAGGCCGTCCACGACATGCACAAGGCATCAAATGATGTGCGCCGAGCACGCCAGATCAGCCACATGGTGAAGCACCACCTGAGCCAGGTCGCGGCCGCACTACCCAGCGTCCCCGCGACCACGCCCACAGCGGATAGCGAAGCTGCCGCCGCGGTACGGGCGAGTGCAGCCGGCCAGGTTTCCGGTCGGCCCGCGGGCTCCGTGCTGCCGCCGAAATACGTGCAGGCACGCACCCACGCGAGCACCCGAAGCGGGAGTGCCCGCCCGGACATTGAGAGATAACACCAAGGAGGGGAACCATGAGCGAATCTGATGGCATTGATGAGGCTCTTGAGGGAATGTCGCGCGTTGGGCTGACTGTCGCCGGCCGGCTCGGTGAGCAGTTTGCCAGGGCACGCGAGCAAGAGCTGCGCCGTGCCCAAGCGTCCGAGGAACAACAGGCCCGCGAGCTGCAGGCCCGGTTCGATGCGGAGCGGGCGGCTGCCCGTGCACAGCTCGCTCCGGTCATGGACAACCGGTGGTGGGACACAGCCACCGGCCGAGACGTCGAAAGGGTCCATGAGGCGGCCACTGCGTGGAAGGACAATGACCCGGCGGCGCGCGACGCGGCCGAGGTGATCCGTGACCAGGTGCAGCGCCGCTACGGTTTGGACGTGGATAACCTCGGTGCCAATGAAGCAACGGTGGCGGAGGCCTTGGCTAAAGCTGAACGGGACCGCGAACAGGCAGAACAGGAACGCCGTTCCGGCCGTGATGAGAACGCCCAGGCTGTGCAGCTGCTGGCCGAGGCCGACCGGGAAGACAGGAAACGCGCGGAGGCCGTTGATCGGCCCTCAAAGGAGGAGTTGGACGAAGCGCTGGCGTGGCTCCGGGAGACTAAACCCGTCGAGGCACACAACTGGGAACAGCGGCATAATTTTGCGGACAGCGTGGCCGAGGAGAAGGACATGGAGAGGCGGCTGATCACAGACTGGACAGCTGCTCGTGCCGATCACCGCCCCGAGCAGTTGCGTGACGAAGCAGGAGCCGCCTACGACTCAGCCGAGCGCCGAGAGGAACTGGCGGCAAGCCTCGAAGGGGTTGCTGATCGTGAGGCTGTACAAGCACGCCTCAATGCCGACCAGGATCAGGGGACTCCGCCCAGTGCGGCCGTGGCCAAGGGATCAGGGCGTAATCCGAAGGCCCGCAAGACACGCGGAACCAACGGCCAGACGAAGCTCCTGCAAAAGGGCATGGGCCGCTGAAGACGCGCGCAAGTGGGTGATCCCTGTACGGGACCGCCGCGGCCGAGGAACAGCAGGCACCTAAGGCTGCAAAACCAAAGGCGCATCGGGGCCGGAAGGCAGGCCCAAAAGGACCTCAGCCGCTAAAAAGCGGGGGCCACTGAGTGCCGCCGGGCCGGCACGCCGGTTATGAAGCGCGGCGGCGGCCGCGCGGCCGGCCCTCGCGCCACCCCGGCAGGACTTTATCCAGCAGCGACTTCTTCTCCCGCGGCAGCTTGCCGTGGTTGTAGTTGATGCGCTGGCCGTGCAGCCACACCCCGAGGGTGCGCTCGAGTGGATCATCAGTCTTCTGGTGCCGCGGAAATTCGCCACTGGCCCTACGAAAGGCTTTTACTTCACTCAGCCGCCGCTGCCACCGGGCCTCGTCTTCAGCCTTACGGGGGGAGGCCTGGTCCCAGCCGGGGATAACACCCAGACCCTCGCGAAGGGCGGGGGAGAGGGTTCCCGCTGCTGATTCCCGCCGCCGAAGGTACAACCAGCTGGCCAGGGTTTGCTCACTGGAGGATTTCGCATGAGCTGCCGGCAGGCGCCCTTCCGTCCGGTAGAACGAGAGCAGGTCATTCATCCGTTGCAAAGCCGTATCGGACGGGACCTTTACGGGCCTGGCCGCGGCATGCTCGCCGCGAAGACCAGGATCTCTCTTCGCCGCGATCTGCAGGTGGTAGCGGACCGTTGTCGCTGCAGCACCGCAGACGTCAGCGATCTTCGTTGGCTCGATGCCCCGCCGGTACATCTCCACCCACTCCCAGTACGGAGCAGAGCGCCGCGCATGCGACACCGTTTCCTTCGTCTGAGCCACGGTCACCCCCAACGGTTCTGCCTTTCACGGTAGCCTACGGACACATCGTCCGACACGGCCCGGCAGCCGAGAAACGCGGGGGAGAGACCTCGCCAGGTGGACCCGCCGCGAGGGGCGGTGATCCATGGACGAAGGATGGTTTGTGCAGACACTGTCTGCACGTTCTTCTTAGTCGTTCTCCCATTGGATGCCGAGGAGGCCGAATGCGGTGAGGAGTGCCGGGCTATCGTGCTGCAGATCCTCGACCTCCACGTCCTGAATGTTGGGAGTGACAGCTGGGTCTTCCGGGCGTTCGAACACTGCCCAGAGCTGCAGATCATCGCCGTGCCGGGAAGCGAACGTGACACCGTCGAAGTCTGTCGTCTCATAGAGCCACGAGGCAATCGCCTGGGTCAGGCGCCTCGGCCGTGCGTCCTTCAGCGCTGCGGCATCAAAATCATCGAGCCCCAAGCTCAGTGCCAGGCCAATGAAGTGCGGGTGCAGGGCAGCGATAGTGCTGGAGGCTGTCACTGCGCAGTACCGGCCGGACAGTTCCGCGGAAGCTGCCACGCGTTCATCAAGCCATTCCTTGGGAACGCTGCCCGGTGCGATGGTGGGATGCAGGACGTTGTCCTCATCGTCCTCGACAATGTCATCGAGTTCCAGACTGAGCCTGGCGTCCTTGCGGAAATGCGCCAGGACCTCCAGCAGGCAGGCCAGCAGACTCGAGCCGGCGTAGACGGTGCGGAAGTTGCCGTGCAGATCATCCCAGCGGCCCGGGAACCGGCCGTCGGTGGCCCATTCCCAGCCGCTCCATTCCCACGGTTCCGGGCGGAATCCGACACGCCAAACCCGTCCCGCGGCTGACAACGCGGTTAACTCACCAGAAACCACCCGGTCAGCCCGCCGCGGCAAATGCCCGGGCGGCGGCGAGGACCAGCGGGCCTGCGTCCTCGAGTTGTCCTTCGCGGAGCAACCGCGCCGGAGGGGTATCGTCCAGCTGCGGGTTCATCCCTTGGAACCAGGCCTGCACGACAGCCCGTGAATCACGCTCCGCGAGCAGGGCAGCCACGTGGTAGGCCGTCCGAAGCCGCTGCATGACCTCCGCGGATGGCTTCCGTTCCCCGTCCGCCCACTGCCGGACCGCGCGCGTTTCCTTCACGGACCCGATATAGGCGACGAGCTTCGCCCCTAACAGATCCCGCAAATCGCGGACCAGCTCCGTCTCGGGCAGCCGGATCGAGTCCTGATGGGCCTTCAGCCCGCCCCGGGCTCCTGTCACTGCAGTCATACTTCATTCTTACGTGCGCAACACCAAATATCAATGCCACAAACACGGCCCAGATCACATGCTAAATCCCAATTAACTGGGTATCAGTTGTCTTCGGACCGGCCGGCCGCAGCGGCCGACACAGTTTCCCAGCGCTTCTGGGCCCCTTGCCGGCTGATCCCGAATGCTCGTCCGATTTTGTCCCATGAGACGCCCGCCGCCCTGGCGGATGCGACGGCGTCGTCGAGCTGGGCTTCGAGATCCTTCAGGCTGCGGCTCAGGGCGCCGATAGTGTGCAGCGACAGGTCCGGGGCAATATGCCGGTGCCAGACGTCCAGGAACGCGGGCTCAAGGTCCTCCCGGTCGCTAATGTCGGCGGCGTCAGCGCTTGCCGGTGGCCCGGCATAGATACGCCCCGCGGAGATGTCCTCATCGGCCGGCTCCCAGACCCGTGTCCACAACGGGTCCAGGAAGACATGTTCTCGGAACGGAACACAGCTGCAGGCAACCCTCCAGCCAACCACCTGCGACGGCGGCCGCCACGCCTCGCGGGTTGGATCCTCCTCATGCCCAACCGGCCGGCCGTCGGGCGTCATCAGGTTGATCTCCATCCACCTGCCACCGGACCCGTACATGCCATCCGCGAAGACGCAGACAACATAGCCTTCATGCTCGCTGCCCTCGGTAAACCAGCCCATCGCGCTTCCCTTCACCGGCCGCCCATTGCTACAGTGACAGTATGAACCTTAGCAACTCTTGTTGACAAGCACGGTAGCAATAGCAACATTAGTTGACATAACGTCCATTATCGGCTCTTTTGTAGCATGCACAGAAGGGGCTTGTTGGTGTTCTAGTCGGCGCGCGGCTTACGCACGATTCTTACTAGCCCATCACTTGCCAGGTCAAGCAGCGCCTCACGGATGGGGGTGACTGACACGCCAAATTCCGATGCCACTGGCCGAATGGCATACAGCCAGCCCGGAACAAGCTGCCCCGTGACAATCCGGGCACGCAGAATCCGCCCGGCCTGGACGCGGAGGCTGGAAGTCTCCAGGACGTTGCTGAGCCCAGGTGTACTGAAGGGTTTGGGCGTCATTGATTTTCCTATTCACCGCCCCGGAATCTTTGAGGAAAGCCCCGGCTCAAATGTAGCCCAATATTGACACGTAAGGTGTGAGGTGTTACACATGTTGCATGGAGTTAGGGGTCCTCTGCTAAGACGCAGACCCAGGACGAAACGGGTAGTCCCCGAACAACGGGACAACTATTCGCCTAGCTGGCCGTGATGAAGAACCGACAATCCATGCGGTGTCCGCGGGACTAGCTCGGGATCCGAATCGACGGACAGCGGACTCCCTCAAGGATTTAGGCAGTAAGGATGGTTACCAAGGTTGGAAATGCTTAAAAACAGCCACCGGGATGAGGTGGCGCTCAGCAACGGGATACTCGTACTCAATCAGACCGATGTCGCAACCCTGTTCGACAACAACTCGGCCTTCGAATCTCAATTGACAGCCTTCACTGCAATTGGACAAGGAACGGTAGGCGGAGCCGGGAAGGTGATGTTGAACCATCCGGCTGATAACTCAGTGGCATTCGCTTACGCCGCCAGGCTGTCTGAGAGCTTCGGGACGATCTGCAAATTCGGCAGTTTGAATCCAAACAACGCCGAACGTGGTTTGCAGACCATCAGTGCCACGATCCTTGCTTTGGACGCTGAAACTGGTCGCCTGCAGGCCATCATGGACGGCACTGCGATCACTACCCGCCGTACTGCAGCGGCAAGCGCCCTGGCAGTGACTGTCCTCGCCAATCCAGGCGCCATACGCGTGGCGATACTTGGCTACGGAGTGCAGGCCAGGGAGCATATACGCATGCTCCAGGACCGGAGCACAGTGACCGAGGTGCGCGTATGGGGCCGGTCGGAATCGAAACGCAACGCCTTCGCTGCCGAGATGGCCGCTGAAACCGGCCTCGAAATCTTTCCAACAAAGACAGCGCGTGACGCTGTCAGGGACGCTGACGTGATCGTTCTGTGCACGACCGCGAACACGCCCGTGGTTGAGTCCGAATGGATATCCAAAGGTGCCACGGTGATATCCGTAGGGTCCATATCCGCAGATCGTTGCGAAGTCGGTCAGGACCTCATCGAACGGGCCGGCCGGGTCATAGTCGACGACGCACGAAGCGCCAAGAGCCAAGCTGGCCCCATCATTGAAGCACTGCGATCAGGACTCATCACCGACAGCGATCTTGTGGGCCTTGGCGAAATAGTCGTACATAAAGCGGCAGGGCGACGAAGCCCCGATGAGGTCATCTATTACAACACCACGGGGATAGGGATGCAGGATGCTGCAGCTACTGCGCTCGTCATAGCCAAAGCACGTGCGGGGAACCTCGGATACACCATTCGTCTGGAACAAGACCCATCACTCATGCAGCCTCACGATCAGCTGACAGCGACCTAAAGGAGGCGTCCAATGACCGAAAAGACGAACATGGTGACCAGTCCAGAGAATCCGGCACCGCCGGCTTCATCCACTCTGCTGGGGAACCTCGCTAGTGCGTTGCACAGGTCCTCGATCATCGTGGACGGTACCTGTCCGGGTGACCACTGGAGCAAGAACTTTGATCAATGGATTGCCGGTGGAGCGACCTGCTGCGTCGTCACCGTCACCTCCACGGAATCTGCCCGCGACACAATGACAGCCCTGGCCGACCTCTTCAAGCTGCTCAGGGACAACGGTGACCGGCTCGTCCTGGCGACCACAACGGAGGAAATCCGGCAAGCGAAGGTCGACGAGAAGCTCGCTGTGGTGATCCAGTTCCAGGGAACTCACCCCATCGAGTACGACTCAAACCTCGTAGAACTTTACGGCCGCCTAGGCGTCCGAATCGTACAGCTGACCTATAACCAGCGCAGCGCCGTCGGCGACGGATGTGAGGAACCGGGCAACGCCGGGCTGAGTGAATTCGGCCATAAGATCGTCGGCGAGCTCAACCGGCTCGGGATCGCCGTGGACCTGGCGCATACCGGTGAGAGAACATCCCTCGACGCTATCGAGACCTCCACCTCCCCATGCATCGTCTCGCACTCCAACTGCAGGAGCGTGCACGAGAGCAAGAGGAACCTTTCCGACAAGCTGATCCGCGCGGTCACCGAAAAGGGCGGAGTCATCGGCCTCAACGGCTTCCCGGCATTTGTTAATCCCAAGGACGCCCCGACCCTGGATCACCTTATCGACCATATGATTCACATCGATTCGATGGCGGGTTCAGGCCACGTCGGTCTAGGCCTGGACTACTACCAGTGCGGAGCCGACAAATACGAGCAGTTTCTGTCCAGCGGCCTATGGCATCCGGACAGCTATCCGCCGCCCCCGTGGAACTTCCCGGCAGGCATCGAGGACCCCTCGACGCTGCATCGGCTGACGGACCGTCTTGTCGAGCGTGGGTACACCGACGACGAGATCCGCGGAGTCCTCGGCGAAAACTGGATGCGTATTTTCGACAAGATCTGGTCCAAAACGTGACCAGGCCCAACCCAATAACAGAGGTGTTTAGCATGACAAAAGAAACTGGAATTCGGACCTCCGATGGAAGCGAGTCCAGGAGGTTGTGGGCAGCGGCAAGTTTCACCCGGAGGCAGCTCCTCCTTGGAGCCGGCGGCCTCGGCGCCGTGGCGGCCCTGGCCGCGTGCAGTCCAGGAGGGACGTCCAGCAGCCCCAGCGAGGGGACCACTGGCACACCGAAGCGCGGCGGAAATTTCCGCGTTGGCGTGATCGGTGGCGGATCCAAAGAAATTTTCGACGGCCAGAACTTCGTGGTGTTCCCCGACGCACCCCGGCTCATGACTGCCTTCGAGACACTCCTGACACGGGACGAGAACTTCAGACTGTCCAACGACGGCTTGGCTGAAAGCGTAGTGGCAGACAACCCCACGCAGTACACAATCAAGCTGCGGCAGGGCGTTCAATTCCACAATGGCAAAACCATGACGGCAGATGACGTCATTTACTCGCTGCAACGCATCGGCACTGACAAAAAGCTTAGGGGCCACACTGCGACGGCCACCTGGGACATCAAGGGCATCACCAAGACAGATGATTACACTGTCCGCCTACCGCTGCTCACGGCCGACTCAACCGTCCCGGATACGCTGGCCGCATACTACTTCGGTATCGTTCCCGTAGACTACAAGGCCTTCGCCGGCGATATTTCAACGCAAATCGGAACCGGCCCCTACAAGCTCAAGAGCTTCACTGCAGGCCAGGAAAGCGTCCACGAGCGCAATCCCAACTACTGGCGGGAGGGCCAACCCTACTTCGACACAGTCACGATCACTGGCTTCTCGGACGCGACCGCCCAGGTCAACGCACTCCTGGCCGGACAGATCGATGCGGCGACCGACCTGCCGGCGGCACAGGTCGCAGCTGTGCAGGCCAGCGGCAAGCAGGTCCTCGAGTCACAGACGGGCTGGTGGGTCGGGCTGGGCATGGTGACCACCATGGCACCTTTTGACGACAACCGGGTCCGTCAGGCGTTCCGGCTGATCGTCGATCGGCAATCCATGCTCGACCAGGTCGCGTCCGGCAAGGGGGAGGTCGGCAACGACGTGTATGGGCGCTACGACGCTGCATATTTCGACAAGCTGCCCCAGCGCCAGCGAGACATCGAGAAAGCCAAGTCCTTGCTCAAGGAAGCAGGCAAAGAGAACCTCACGGTCGACCTTTACACGGCGGACCTCACGGATGGCATGGTGTCCATGGCAACAGTGTTTGCCCGGCAGGCGAAGGACGCCGGGGTTACGGTCAACGTCAAAACCCTCCCCAGCGACAAGTTTTACTCCGACGAGTATTACCTCAAGGTGCCCTTCGCATCTGTGTATTGGGCCGGCCGCCCCTACCTTGACCAGGTCAAGCTCTCCGGGCTGTCCAACTCCCTGTACCCAGAAACCCAGTGGGCCAAGAGCGACAAAGGCTCCGAATTCGAAACGCTCTACAACCAGGCGCTCGAAACAACAGACGAGGCTCAGCGGGCCGAGATCCAGCACAAGATGCAGCAGCTCGAATATGACAACGGCGGATACATTATTCCTTATTTCCCGAGCAAATTTGACGGCCACGCCCCTAATCTTCAGGGGCTGACGCAGGCCAAAACAACCCTTGGCCTGAACAACTACGGCCATGGTTTCCGAACCATATGGCTCGCCTAAGGAGGAAGATCATCCATGACCTGGTTTAGGCACGGCGGTATCCCCGCCTTCATTTTGCGGAGGGTACTGCTCGGCGTCCTCGTGCTCGCGCTTGTCTCGGTGCTCGTTTTCGTAGCGACCCAGGCGCTGGGAGACCCGGCAAAGGCAATCCTGGGCCGAGACGCGACACCGGAGCGACTGGCAGCCTTGCGGCAGGAACTCAACCTTGATGTCTCCCTGTTCGAGCAGTACCTGAATTGGGTGGGAGGCCTGCTGCAAGGATCACTCGGTGACTCCCTCACGAGCCAGAAGCCGGTAGCCGAACTCCTCTCCGGGAGGTTGATAAATTCGGGTGTTCTCGTGCTCTGCGCGGCACTGGTCTCCATCCCGCTGTCCATCGCCGTGGGCTCGTGGGCGGCTCTGCGGCGCGAAAAGCTTGTGGACACCGTCAGCTCGAATCTGATGCTGGTATTCGCTTCCCTGCCCGACTTCGTGGTTGCTGTGCTGTTGGTCATCTTCTTTTCCACCACCGTCCTCCACGTCCTTCCAGCGATCAGCCCCGTGCCACCGGGGCAGCTTCCGTGGAACACTCCTGCGATCCTGGTCCTCCCGACGGTGACGCTTGTCATGACTGTTGTTCCCTACATCGCGCGCAACATGAGGGTCTCCATGATCGAGGTCCTGGAAAGCGACTTCGTGGAGATGGCCAGACTCAAGGGCCTTCCTGAACGACTGGTCTTGATCCGCCACGCACTGCCCAACGCCATCGGACCGGCCTTCCAGTCGATCGCACTGAGCCTGGCATATCTGGCCGGAGGCATCGTCGTAGTTGAATATGCCTTCAATTACCCAGGCATCGGAGGCGCCCTTCAGGATGCGGTGGCAAACCACGACGTGCCAGTCGTCCAAGCACTGGCAATGCTGATTGCGGCCGTCTACGTGGTCGTCAATCTGCTGGCTGACGTCGCCACTATTCTTGTTACTCCGCGTTTAAGGACACGTCTGTGAGCACTACCCAAGAGGCCATCGCCCGCCTTGAAGGCGCAGGGACGCCAACGCCGCCCGTAAAATCCTCCACACTTCTGGCCCGGTCCCTCAAACTATGGCGGACCAGGATCGGCACACTTTTCGTGCTGTTGCTGGTAGCCATCGCAATCATTGGGCCCTATGTCGCCCCGCATAGCCCCAGCGACTTCGTCGCCCTGCCCAATACTCCCCCATCGGCAGACGCGGTCTTTGGCACCGACTACCTCGGCCAGGATGTATTAAGCCGGTTTCTGCACGGCGGGCTCGAACTTATGGTCACGGCAGCGACTTCCACCGCCCTCGGCCTTATCCTCGGAATAGCGATCGGCCTCATCGCAGCATATTCACGCAACGCACTCGACGACATCCTCATGCGCGGCATGGACGTTGTGATGGCATTCCCCCAGATCATGCTGGTGCTTCTGGCCGTCAGCCTGGTCGGGCCCCAGAAATGGGTTGTCGTTGCTTCCATCGTGCTCACGACGGCCCCGCGCGTTGCCCGTGTGGCCCGCGGCGCAGCCCTGCCTGTGATTGAACGTGATTTCGTGGCCGCCATGGAGACGATGGGACAGTCCCGGACCCGAATCATGACGGGCGAGCTCCTGCCAAATATTCTGGGCCCGATGATGGTGGAAGCAAGCCTGCGGCTGACATACTCCATCGGCACCATCGCCGCGCTGGCATTCCTGGGACTGACCTCTGACCCAAACGCCCCGAACTGGGGCACCATGATCCAACAAAACAGGATCGCTTTGTCCTTCCAGCCCTGGGGCGCACTCCTTCCCATCATCGCCATCGCCTTGCTCACCCTGGGCACCGGCCTGATCGGCGACGGAATAGCGCGCACCGCAGCAGGCATCGATCGAAAGCGTGACAACGGATGAACACTCAACAGCAGACCTCGGCCGGAGTGAACACCGCCGCCGTCCAAGTGAAAAACCTGTGCATCTCCACAACATCAGGTATCGAAGTCGTCAGCGACGTGTCATTCGACATCGCAGCGGGCGAGGTACTCGGAGTCGTAGGCGAGTCCGGCTCCGGCAAGACCACTGTCGGGCTGGCCCTCCTTGGCCATACGCGGAGCGGGCTTCGCATAACCGGTGGCTCTGTCTTGTTGGGCGGGGAGAACATCCTCGACATCCCTGAGGGCGAGCTGCGCCGCATGCGTGGGTCGGCGATCTCCTACGTGCCCCAGGACCCCGCGTCGTCACTTAACCCTGCGTTGCGCATCGGGGTCCAACTAAGGGAGGTCCTTGAAGCCCACGGCCGGGGCAGCCGCCGCGACCACAACAAGCGCATCGCGGAAATGATGCGCGAAGTTGCCTTGCCTGATGACGCCAAGTACCTCGACCGGTACCCGCACGAGCTCTCGGGCGGGCAACAGCAGCGAATTGGCCTCGCTATGGCATTCGCGAACCGGCCGCGGCTTATCGTGCTGGACGAACCCACCACTGGGTTGGACGTGACAACGCAGGCAACGGTGCTGTCAACGGTCCGGGATCTCGCTGCAGCTCATGGTGTGGCAGCACTTTATGTCAGCCACGACCTGGCCGTGGTCGCCGCCCTGGCGCGACGGGTCGCGGTGATGTACGCCGGCCGGGTAGCAGAGCTTGGACCGGCGGAGAAACTCTTTAACTCCTCAGCGCACCCCTACACCCGCCGGCTCGTAGCCGCCATCCCACGGTTGAGCGGCGGCAGGGCTCTGGTAGGTATTCCCGGGCACGCACCTTCACCAGGACAACGTCCGCCGGGTTGTCCTTTCGCGCCTCGGTGCTCAATGCACGTGGCAGCCTGTGACGAACAAGTTCCTCCACTGGTGAGCGTTGGCGCGGGACACGGTGCACGGTGCATCCGAGCACTCGAGGTGGTCGAGCAGGTTCCAGTGAGTGCCGGTGACCGGGTCGACACGGTAAGTGCGGACGGGAGCGAGTCAGTACTCACCCTCCGCAACTTGGTAGCCCGGTACGGCAAGACCGAGGTACTCCACTCAATTAACCTGACGCTGGGCAAGCGTGAGTGCTTGGCCGTAGTCGGCGAATCAGGCTCGGGCAAGACCACCACTGCCCGCTCTATCGCTGGGCTCCACCACGACTGGACCGGCAGCGTTCTGCTCGGCGATAAGGAGTTGGAAGCAGCGGCCCGTGCCCGAAGCAAGGAATCACGCCGGCAGATCCAGTACATCTTCCAGAACCCCTACGGCTCCCTAAATCCCCGGAAGACAGTCGGCGATTCGGTGGGCCAACCCCTGCGTGTCTTTGGCATCGCCAAGGGACGCGAGGCCGACGACCGCGTGGCTCAGATGCTGGAACAAGTGTCGCTGTCCGCTAGCTACGCCCATCGTTATCCCGATCAGCTTTCCGGCGGAGAGAGGCAACGTGTTGCGATCGCGCGGGCCCTTATATCGTCCCCTTCGGTTCTGATCTGTGATGAGGTGACGTCTGCTCTGGATGTGAGCGTACAAGCCGCAATCGTCGAATTGCTGGGCCAACTCCAGGATGAGCTCGGCGTCTCCATGGTCTTTGTGACCCACAACCTGCCCTTGGTGCGCTCCATCGCCCAAAAAGTCGCCGTGCTCGCCGACGGAAACATTGTGGAGTACGGCGACACCGCTCAGGTCCTGTCGTCCCCGCAACAGCCCTACACCCGTCAGTTGATTACTAACACGCCATCGCTGGGGAGTGCTCCCCAAGGCACTCAGGCGGCGATGGCTTGCCGGGCTGCCTGCCCCGGCTTGATTCCTAATGCCGCAAACGTTTGCGGATCAATATCGATCCAGCATGCGACCACCAGACGTCCGTCCACCTGCTTCGGCGGGCCTGCGCGGTGCGCGTGTATGCCGATCCGGCGGAACAGCCGCTCCATGCTCGCGAACGTCACGCCGATCAGCTGCCGCGCGCCGAGCTGCGCCGCGCATTCGACCACGGCCGCGAGCATCGGCCGCACGGCCCACTCGGCATTGCCCGACCCGCCTTCGTCGTCGGTCGCCGCGAACCTGGACAGCTCCCAGACGGCCGCCGATTGCGGCAGCGGCATGTCTGCGGCGATCAGGTCGGCGAACAGCGACTGCAGCAGATACGGGCGCGTCGTGGGCAGCAGGCGCGCACATCCGCACACGTCGCCGCCGGCATTTCGCGCGAACACGTACACGGTATCGTCGCGATCGAACTGGTCGCGCTCGAAGCTTTCGTTCGCCGACGGGAGCTCCCAACCGAGTTGTTCGACGAACACGCGGCGCCGGTAGCGCCCGAGATCCGCTGCAAGTTCGTGTGGTAACCGCCCTTCTTCGTGAACGAAGGTCCGCATGGGGCTGCACGTCAGCTAGGCGTAGCAGTCGTGTCTAACAGGATTCAAGACGACAGCCCTGCCTTTCATCAAATCCTTCCACGGGCACATAACCGGCCTCAAGACAAAGGAGTTACATGAACAACGGAACCGCTCTCACAGAGGCGGCATACAAAGGACCGGCACTCAGTGTCGACAAGAACCTCTACGGCCGGATTGGCGCGGAAACGGACAGCCGGACCAAAGTGGATTCGTTCACGATCCCCATCCGCTCCGGTCAGGCCTGGAGGGTGCCCGCTGGGCATGTCTGCCGGCTTCTGACTGTCGACGGGCCGCAGGTGGCTGACCTGAACATCTGGAACTCCAACAATCCACGTGAGCGCTTCTGGGCGGCACGGACCAGGCAGCTACAGGCTGCCCATGTCACTACCTTTGACCGTCTCTGGTCCAACCTGCCCTACCTGCGCCCCCTGGCAACAATCACGGCTGACACCTTGGAAAACTATGGGGTCGACAGCGAAGGCGGACGTGTCCACGATACGTTGGGAACGCGTTGCGATCCCTACGTCAACAGGGTGTTGACAGGCGCGGACTTCGATTACCACTGCCATTCAAACCTAACGCGCGCAGTGCTTCCTTTCGGGCTCACGGAATTCGACGTTCATGACGTTTTGAACGTCTTTCAGTGCACAGGGCTGAACGACAAGGACCAGTATTTTATGAAGACGTGCCCGGCGACAGTCGGGGACTACTTTGAGTTTTTTGCCGAGGTTGATCTTCTCGTAGCGCTGTCCACGTGCCCCGGGGGTGACTTGTCAGTTCCCCTTTGGGGCCCGGACGCACATGATCCTATCGAGGTGTGCCGGCCTATCGGCGTGGAGGTATACAAGGTGGAAGACTCAGTCCTGTCCGGATGGAACTCCCCCGGTTTGCCCGAGTACGCCGGATTGCATGGGCTCCATCCCCGATCCTGGGGAGAGTCTTAGCGTTACGAAGACGCCGATCTTTACACACGCTGGTCCTGATCCCCTTTTAGGCTAACGGTCTTCTGCACCGCCTTGGCAGGAGGTGCGCCCGTGAAGATTCGGCTGTCCCGCGCGGAACCGGGTTGTTATCTGCAACCCGGTTCCGTTTTTCTTTTATCCCTGCTACTAAAAGCGACTTACATCTCAGACGCTCTGGACAGTTGAGGTGTGAGTGTTACACGTAGGGCGTGAATTTCTGCTGGGTTCGTTTTGATGAGGTTGCCTCCTTATAGAGGCGGCACGCTTCGGAGAATCGACCGAGGCCACGTTGGGGCGTCATTTTCGGTGAAAGCAAACTGCTATCGGCCCAAGTTCGGGCTGGGTCTGCCAGCCCGTTCCGGGCAGGTTACGGAAACGCACTAACGATTTGCAGGAGGTGGCTCGATGGGTCGCTGTACGCGGTGACCTGAGAGATGTGGTACATCGCGGCCACGGGGAAGTCCTTCATGATTTGGGCCTCTGCATCATGGAACCGAGCGGTGGCTTCCTCTTCGGTTTTCGCGCTTTTCGCCTGTTCGATGAAGTTATCTACCGTCTTGGTCCCATAGAACCCAGATCGCGGTTGTAAGCACTGGTCTTCTGGAAGATGCCGGAGAGCACATCCAGGGGGTTGGAAGTCCGGCCCAACGCCACTGAACGGTCCTCTTGCGCCCGCTGTCAGGGCCGTGAGGTATTCACTTGCAGTGGGCAATGCAACGAGTTTCACCTCAGATACGCCGAGGTTCGGATGAATTCCGTTGGCGACTGCCTGGAACTATGCCTCAAGCCCTTTGCCTGCTTGGTACTGGATCTCCATCGGCCCTGACCAACCACCGGCGGCGGATTCCAGCAGTCGTTGCAACAATTTATGGTTCTACCGCAGGTGAGGACAGTCTAGCCAGTCGTTCTACAGGACTTTGCCAGCCCAGGATCTCGCGTGGGCGCCGGTTGAGTTCAGCAGCAACCTGGGCGAGGTGTTCTGGACTGTGGACATTCAAGTCTGTGCCTTTCGGGAAGTACTGCCGGAGCAGGCCGTTGGTGTTCTCGTTCGACCCTCGCTGCCATGGACTGGCGGGGTCGCAGAAGTAGACGGGGATGAGTGTGAGTGTGCGCCGGGTGAAATCTTGATGGCAGGCCATTTCGGTGCCCTGGTCCCACGTCAGGGAACGGCGGAGATGGGCCGGAAGTGAACCCATTGTGGCTGCCAGCCGGTCGCGGAGATTTTCGGCGCCGCGGTTGCCTGCCAGATGCACGAGGACAATGAAGCGGGTTGTTCGTTCGACTAACGTGCCGATGGCAGATCGGCCACCTTTTCCAATAATTAGATCCCCTCCCATGCCCTGGTACTAATCTGCTGATCACTTCGGCTGGCCTGTCCCGGATCATCACCATTTCGGGAAAACGCTTCGTCCGGTGCTCCTTCCGGCGGCGAGGCCTGCGACCGGTCCGTCCGCTGCGGAGTGCGATAGCCGGATCCACCGCCAGATCGAGGCTTCCGCGCCCGTACAGGGTCTGATACACGGTCTCGGGCACGACGTGCATCTCGGTTTGTCCGGGGAAGTCAGTGCGTAAACGGTTGCTTATCTGGCGCGGGCTCCAGCGTTGCTCCTAGTGTTCCTTTACAAACTCGCGCAGGACCGGGTTGCCGGCGATTTTTCCGGTGCGCTGCCGGCTCCGTCTGCGCTCGGCACTCCGCTGAGCCGTCCGCGGACGGTAACTACCCGAGGGCTTATGGGTGTTGCGGCGAATCTCCCGGCTGACCGTCGATGGACTTCGTCCGAGCTCCCTGGCAATGGCGCAGATGCTCCGGCCGCTATGCAACAGGTCTGCGATCGTGATCCGTTCCGACTCAGAGAGGAATCGGACGGAGATGACCGGCGGCCTCCGGAGCGAGATGGGGGCGTACTTCTTGATGTCTCCGGACTTCAGAACGACGGTATGGCCGTGCCGCCATCGGGTGCCCGAACTACGGCTGATTCCCACGATCCGGCAGGCTTCGGAATTGCCCATTCCCTGTTTCATCAGCTGATCATAATGAGCACGTGCAGCGTTCTTCGGAGGCGCTCCCCGGGACTTCCTCCGTCTTTTCATCTCTGCGAATTGCAACTCCTAATTCCTCAGGTGTTGCAACGACCGCTGGACGCCAAGCCCGCGAAATGGCTCACTTTTCGACCATCGCTGACATATGTTTTTCAAAGAGCAAACGCTGCTAAGCCATGGATTGGGCGGGTCAACACCAAACACCAGGAAGCGCTCAGATGAGGGCAGCAATCCTCGATGATAAGTACTTGCTCCACGCAGGTAACCGACGCTCGCTTCTCGACCAGCGCGAGTATTTTCGACAGCTGGCCTCGCAAAGTCATCAACGGACGCGCCCACCTCGGTCAAGCCCTAGTGGCTCGGAAGTCAGCTGCACACTGCAGACCACCCTTGTGCCGCTTCCACAACCTGAGCAAAAGAAGCGTTCAGTGGAACACATCTCACGCCGCCGAAACCCGCCCACACTGTCCTCTGTGGATCGTGGTTGCCCCGTTCGAGAGCGGGGCAACCCTACGAGGGCGTCTATTCTCGGGTGTCTTCTGCCTGCCCTGCCCAAATTCCCCGTACATGGCGAAGGTGATAGGTCATGATCTCAGCGGCTTTCTCAGGCTCCTTGTTTTCCATGGCATCCAGGAGTAACTCGTGCTCTTTCGTTGAGTCCTCGAGAACGCTGGTTCCTGCGAGCTGGTCCAGCCCAGTAAGGCGGCTTTGGTCCCGAAGGGTGCCGACGATTTCGAGAAGTTTATCGTTTCCTAAGGCTGAAAGGACGGCCAAATGAAACTCCCGATCGCTTTCAACAAACTCTTCCAACTCCCCTGCAGTCGCATAAGTTTGCGTCCTGCGGGACAACTTCCGCAACGGCTTGTAATCGCTGATAAGGGATCGTTCGGTGATTTCACGGACGGAAGATGCCTCAAGCATTGTGCGTATCTGCACGATGTTATCGAGTTCCGTATCGGTGGGCTGCCTTACGATAAAGCCGCGGTTTCTCTTTATTTCGACAAGTCCCTCTTTGGCAAGGTCATGGAGGGCCTCCCGGATAGGAGTAATTGAAACATTCAGTCGTTCTGCCATTGTTCCAATTGAGTGCATCGATCCCGGCTCTAGTCGCCCGGAAATAATTTGCGCCCTGAGGATCCGGACAGCTTGCTCACGAAAGCTCTGCTTGCGGAGGCCCTGATCATTGTCTTCGTCCCAGGTCAAAGCAACCATTGCTCACTCTCATTGTCACGATCTTCTAAGGTATCAAACCTAACTATAGGGCAGGAAGCCCCCGAGAGGCGGTAGAAAGCGCTCAGCGGCGCCTCTCTACCGCTGTTTGACGGGTGACCGCGAGCAGAAGCCGTTAGGGGCCTTGGCGTCCCCGGTGAAGCATGGTAAGGTATTACACCTAGGGTGTGAGTCAGTACGGAGGTGCCTTCCAGGGGACCTATTGCTGCGAACTTTTCCCGAAAGTCGCCAAGGTTCTGCAGTGGCAGTTTTCGTTTCTAGACCTATTCCTAAAAGTACCGGCGGCCTTCGTGCTTCCGCTAGGCAAAGAACAACTACGACTCGGGAAAATGATGAAGACAATTGTTATAGGTGCCGGGGCAATCGGGCTATCTTCAGCTTATTACCTTCGCAAAAATGGAATAGAAGTAACGGTTATTGACGTCGGACAACCCGGGTCTAAGGCGTCCGGCCACAACGCCGGATGGGTCGTCCCAAGCATGTCCACTCCTGTTCCTGCGCCGGGTATGCTCCCGCAAGCGCTGCGGTGGATGCTCCGGAATGACAGTCCCTTGTACGTCTCGCCGAGCATTAGTCCGCGCTATGTCAGTTTCATGATGGAAATGCTTAGGAACTGCACGACCGCACGGTTTGAAGCCGGATTGAAAGTCCTCGCTGGATTAAGCAGCGATACCCTCGAGCTTTTCGATGACCTGGTTCGCGATGGCGTGGTTTTCGAGATGCACAGTGACCCGCTCACCATGCTCTACACGAGTCGGGCCAGCCTGGATAAGCACGCTGTTGAGTTGCAGTCCATGGAAACGCATATCAGCGGCTTTGAGTGGCGGTCAGTTGAAGGGGACGACCTTGGGCGGGAATTTCCCCAAGTCAAATCGAATGTTGTCGGTGCCCTTCAGACGTATGGCGACCGTTCGCTGGACCCCGAATCCTTCACGCGCGGGTTGACTGAAGCCTGCCGGCGTGACGGAGTGGAGTTCCGTCTCGGTCACGCGGCACGTCTTCGTATTGAGACTGACGACTCCGTCGCCGTTGTAGTCGGTCAGGAAGTCCTCAAGGCTGACAAAGTAGTCGTTGCCGCCGGTGTTTGGACGAATAATATCCTGGCCGGCATTGGAAGCAGGATCTCGCTGATTTCGGGTAAGGGCTACGGTTACGACCTTCCGCTGCACCCCGACGCCCCCAAGCACCCGATGTATCTCTCGGAAGCCAAGGTCGCGATAACGCCCCTCGACAACAAAGTCCGCATCGCCGGCACTATGGGCTTCGGTGGGATCAACGAAGGCATCAGTAGAAGCCGCGCCGGAGGACTCCTTAAAAGTCTCCCCGGTTATTTCAAGGACTGGCCTTCTCTTCCAACTCCACCAGAGCCCTGGACCGGCCTCCGTCCAATGACGCCCGACGGCCTGCCGATTATTGGCCGCTCCAAGGAACGTTCTGACGTACTGATAGCCACCGGTCACGCAATGCTGGGAGTGAGCCTTGCCCCTCCGACAGGCTTACTCATCGCAAAGATGGCAGCCGGGGAAGCAGCGTCCGTTCATATTTCCAGCCTTGCAGCGGACCGCTTCCTATCCTGACGCTGGATCTGAACTGATGATCGACGTGGCCAGACTGGAGATATGGGCCAGGCCCGGTTCATGCGCAAGCTCTCCGCTTTTCTCGCTTTTGCACCCGCAATTCTACTACTCTCCAACAAGTCTCCGAGGAGCTGCCCTATGAGTGCGCTTCTGCCGTATGTCTCCCAATTCGAATCCTCAGAACTCGCATCCGACTTCCTGGAGGGCCGTCTGACGCCAAAGGAGGATTCTCGCTGGCGAAACTGTGGATGGGCTCAACCCGAGGACTACGGGTTCTGGGCTTGGCATACATGCGGGGTAGCTTGCCTGCGGATGATCCTCACACCGACGGTGGCAAAGGCCGCCGACCTCACCCGCGACCTTGTCCGGGTGGGCGCATATCAAGTCAGCGGCAATCACGTTGCCGGTCTTTTCTACCACCCTTTTACCGAATACATCCGCCTAAGTGGGGCTTGGACGGAACTGTGCACAGGGAGTTGAACCTGAAGCGTGTACAGGAAATTTTGAGTATGCCCGACACCGTCTTAATGCTCTCGGTGAATCCGGTCATCCGTAATACCACTCCGACCTCAAGGCCGCTGTCAGCCGGGCCAAATGGAGGTCATCTCGTCCTTGCAACGAGCGGATCAGACAAGGGCGTCACTTTCCACGATCCTTCTGGGCATCCTCACGGCCAGTCCAACGTAACGCTGCCCTGGAATCACTTTGACTCATTTTTGCCCAGCGCGGCATCGAAATCACCATCCCCAGAGGCTGGACCCATGGCAGATAAACAGACAACCCAACTTCAAGGAGTACTTCCATGACTGACACAGCAGGGATCAGCGCTTCGCTGGTCCAACCCATTGATTTGGCCGAGGAAGCCGTGGCGTTGGTGCGGCGGTGGCTGGCCGAGGGGGCAAAGGTGCCCGTTGATGCTGCTGCTGCGCAACTTGCCGGAGTACTGAAGGACCCGAAGGGCCTGGATTTCACCGTGGGCTTCGTTGACGGGGTAATCCGTCCGGAGGACAAGGCTGTCGCGGCCAGGAACTTGAAAGTCTTAGCCCCAAACGTCCCCGCCTTTCTGCCGTGGTACATGAAGTCCGCCGTCGCCGTCGGCGGTTCGGTCGCGCCGATCGTACCGGGGGTGGTAATCCCGGTTGCCCGCAAGGTTTTGCGCGAAATGGTCAGTCACTTGATCGTGGACGCAACCGAGGACAAGCTCGGCCGGTCCATTGCCCGGATCAAAAAGGACGGCATCCGGCTAAACGTAAACCTGCTGGGTGAGGCGATCCTGGGTGAGGGTGAAGCCTCCCGCAGGCTTGAGGGAACGCGCAAGCTCCTGGCCCGGCCGGACGTTGACTACGTCTCGATCAAGGTTTCTTCCACTGTCGCGCCGCATAACCACTGGGCCTTTGATGAGGCCGTCGGCCATATCGTAGAGAAGCTCGCCCCGCTGTACCGGCTAGCGGCAACCTCTTCTCCACGAAAGTTCATCAACCTGGACATGGAGGAATATAAAGACCTCGACCTGACCATCGCGGTCTTCACCAGGCTGCTCGAGAAGCCCGAGTTCCGTGACTTGGAAGCCGGCATCGTCCTGCAGGCCTACCTGCCCGACGCACTGGCCGCCATGATCCGGCTGCAGGAATGGGCTGCAGGGCGCACTGCTGATGGCGGCGCACCGATCAAGGTCCGCGTCGTTAAGGGCGCGAACCTGCCCATGGAGCTGGTTGATGCAGACCTGCACGGCTGGCCGCTCGCTACGTGGGGAACCAAGCAGGATTCCGACACCTCATACAAAGCCGTCATCGACTACTCGCTGACGCCTGACAAGATCCGGAACGTCCGCATCGGAGTCGCAGGGCACAACCTGTTCGACGTCGCCCTCGCCCACCTGCTGGCCAAGGCCCGCGGCATCAGCTCCGGCATCGAATTCGAAATGCTCCTCGGCATGGCAACCGGGCAGGCCGAAGCGGTCAAGCGTGACGTCGGATCCCTGCTGCTCTACACCCCGGTCGTACACCCGGCCGAGTTCGACGTCGCCATCGCTTACCTGATCCGTCGGCTCGAAGAAGGCGCCAGCCAGGAAAACTTCATGTCAGCAGTCTTCGAACTGGACAAAAACGAAGCCCTTTTCGAACGTGAAAAGCAGCGCTTCCTCGCCTCCCTGGCAGCCCTGACCGACACCGTTCCCGGGCCCAACCGCGTCCAGGACCGGACCCGGTTCGACGCCGAAGCGACCCTGGATGAGGTGATGTCCTGGGCAGGGCTTGAAGCGGGAGGGACCGGTTACGGCGGGCCCACGGCCAGCTTCGCCAACACCCCAGACACCGACCCTGACCTGCCTGCCAACCGTGCATGGGGCAGGGCTATTCTCAACCGGGTCCCGTTCTCACTCCTGGGTGAAGAAACCGCCCAGACCTATGACCTGGACACCAGGGCCGATCTGGAAGCAGTTATCGAAACTGCCCTCACCAACGGGAAGAGCTGGGGTGCCCTCACGGGGGCTGAACGTGCTGCTGTGCTTCACCGGGCCGGGGTCCGTCTGGAAGCACGCAGGGCCGAACTGCTGGAAGTCATGGCATCAGAGTGCGGCAAAACCCTGGACCAGGGCGACCCCGAAGTCTCCGAAGCCATCGATTTCGCGCACTACTACGCCGAGCTGGCCAAGGAGCTGGACAACGTCGACGGCGCAGAGTTCGTCCCCTCGAAGCTGACTGTCGTTACTCCCCCGTGGAACTTCCCTGTTGCCATCCCGGCCGGGTCCACACTCGCTGCCTTGGCCGCCGGTTCCGCCGTCATCCTCAAACCCGCCCGGCAGGCACGCCGCAGCGGCGCCGTCATGGTCGAAGCCCTCTGGGAAGCCTTCGACGAGGCAGGGATCGACCGGGACGTCCTGCAATACGTACAACTGGGAAAGCGCGAACTGGGCACCGCCTTGGTATCCCACCCGGCCGTGGACCGGCTCATCCTGACCGGCGGGTACGAAACAGCCGAACTGTTCCGGTCCTTCCGCAAAGATTTGCCTCTGCTTGCCGAGACCAGCGGCAAGAACGCCATCATTGTCACACCCAGCGCTGACCTGGACCTCGCCGCACGCGATGTTGTCCAGTCCGCCTTCGGGCACGCCGGACAGAAATGCTCCGCAGCGTCACTGGTCATCCTCGTCGGATCTGTAGCAACGTCGCGCCGCTTCAACCAGCAACTCATCGACGCCGCCCGCTCCCTTAAAGTCGGCTACCCCGTTGACCCCCAGACCCAAATGGGGCCCGTCATCGAACCAGCCAACGGAAAGCTCCTTGGAGGCCTCACCACCCTGGGACCGGGAGAGCACTGGGTCCTTGAACCCCGCCAGCTCGATGACAGCGGCAAGCTCTGGAGCCCCGGCGTCCGGGCAGGCGTCAAGCGCGGGAGCGAATACCACAAGACCGAATACTTCGGACCGATCCTGGGCGTCATGACCGCCCAGACCCTGGAAGAAGCGGTCGGCATCGTCAATGACATCGACTACGGCCTCACCTCCGGCCTTCACTCCCTTGATCCCAAGGAACTGAAGTACTGGCTGGAGAACGTCCAGGCCGGAAACCTCTACATCAACCGTGGCATCACCGGGGCCATCGTGCGGCGCCAGCCCTTCGGCGGGTGGAAGAAATCCGCCGTCGGCGCCGGCACCAAAGCCGGCGGCCCGAATTACCTGGTCGGCCTCGGCGGATGGAAAGACGCCCCCATCCAGACGGTGCCCCTGGCCCAGCCCTCCGCCCCGGCCCGGCAACTCCTGACAGCGGCCGCTGACCTCGCAGGCGCCGGCAGCATCACCGCCGCTGACGTTACCTGGCTCGAGTCGGCCCTGCTCTCGGATGCAGATGCCTGGACCAACGAATTCGGCGCAGCCCGTGACGTTTCAGGAGTGCGGGCCGAGCGGAACATCTTCCGCTTCCGTCCACTGCCGGTCACCGTCCGCTACGAAGCCCCAACGTCCGGGCACGGGCTGGCTGAGCTGCTGCGCGTCGTTTCAGCCGGTATCACAGCCTGGAACGGACGCCCGGAACTCAACGCCTTGACGGTCAGCACCCTTGAGCCGCTCACCGATTCTGTCGCCAGAGTCCTGAGGGGTCACGGGGTCGTCATGGTCGTCGAGAACTCCGCTGCCTGGACTTCCCGGGTCAAACGCTACACAGACACAACCGGGCCGGATTCCGGCGTGCGGATCCGCCTGATCGGCGCTCCCGTGCCCGAAACAGCGGAGGCTGCCAACGGCAAACCCGACATAGCCCTCTACACCAATGAGGTCGTTGCAGCCGGCCGTATCGAGCTGCTGACCTTCCTGCAGGAACAAGCAGTATCCATCACAGCCCACCGCTTCGGCACCCCGAACAACCTCACTGGGGCCCTCATCTAGACAAAGCACAGGCCGGGTCCGTTCGCGGTGGCGGACGGACCCGGCCAACATTGAATCCCCGCACCAGCGGCCTCGACAACCGGAAAGTCCCCCCATGTTGCGAATCTACTTCTCGACAATGCTTCTGCTTATGCTCGCCGGCATCGCCGGAGCTATTTCCGCTACTTCCGCTCTTGGCCTTGGACTTGGTCTGGTCCTCTTGAGTGTGGGCGCCGGAGGCGTCTCCGCCGGCGTCATGGCCCGGGACACCAAAACAATCCCTCGAAATCTAGTAGACAGATGACCAGGTGGAATCAGTCATGAAAAACCGCATTTCCCGTAACCATCTCCCCGGCAGAACCTCCCACCAGCCAGCAACGGCAAAAACTGGCGAGCACTGTCCGTTGAATGGATGGTGGACTTCCGCCGACAACCAGGGTGACAAACGCTTCATCGGTGAAGGCAGCATCATGCCAGCCGACAAGGGCAGGACTGTCGCCTGGACGTTAACCACAGGCGGACTTGACTCGAGCGAACCAGATGATGCGCTCCTGCATAGCGGGAGGCACCAGTGAAAGCTGTCAGGCTCCCCGATCCGCCTAACGGTTTCCGAATGCCACGGCGGGTATTTGACCTTGACCGTGGCTGGTCAACGACACCAACACACGAAGAGACGACAGCGTCCCAGCAACCATCTCCCCCTGGCGAGGAGGCCTGTGAAGATGGCTGCTACTACTGCGAAGGACCCGAAACGGACTAGAAATCCGCACCCACAAACTGTCCGTCCGAAGCCTTGCGTGTCTCTCAACGAGGAAAGAACCGCCATGAAGACCTACCGATGTGATGACTGGAGCCGCCTCACCGGCGCCAAAATCGAGATCCACAAGCGCGGACAACTCATCCGGACCGGGACCGTGGACGCCGTGATGCCGGACAACAGCATCATCTGGCTTGCGACCGACCACAACGGGACCCGGGAACTCTTCGAAGCCGCAGAAGAATACGAAGTATGGGCTGACGCCCACGATCTGCCGGACGAACTCTACTCGGCGGTTCTTAGCCAACAGCCCCCCCCACCGCCCTGATCGCAGGCGGCGACGACAACATATGAACAGCACACACCGGTACTCCCAGGACATTCCGGAATGAGCTACACCTACAGGGGCAAGCGCAGCCCAGACCAGCAGGCGGAGCAACGCAGACAGAAACTGGAACTCGGCATCCTGGCCTACTGCAAAGCCATAGGAAGCATCTCCACCAGGCTCAGCGCACTACGCAACCAGAGGGACCAGGAAATCGCCCAGGCCATCTGGGATGGTGTGGCTGTCCAGACAGTCGCGGCAGCAGCAGCGATGACGGCCGCCGAAGCCAGATCAATCGGACTGGCATGTGAAGACCTTGGCCCCGGCTATTGCTCCGCAGCATCCCGCCTTGAAACTCTAAGCGCCCTCACCCAGCAAGTAGCACGGCTCCACACGGCACAGAAAGAGTTGTTAGGTCAGCAGGAACAGCTGAGTCTCACCGCGCTTGAAACCACCGCACTCGACGCCCCTTGGCTGGCCGCCGCTTCGGGCTTCAGTGTCGAACGGGTGAACATGCTTGCACAGCAAAAGCGCCGGCACGCAATCACCCTAAACCAAGCCCGAGTCCCCCGACCCTAAATACATACCCAGCCCGGACAAACCGCAAAACCAGGAGACGAGAAAAACAGTGACAACGAAGTCAGCTTCACCCCAGACCGCGCAAGAAATCCTTCCAGCGGCCAGCTCACCCGCTTCGGCGGACCTGCCAGCCGAAACGGTGAGGTTTGGTCTTGGCGGGGCTTCGGCGCTGACCAAATCCGCTGGGCACGTCATTGTTGACTCGTTAGTCGCTCATGGCGTTGAGCGAAACCAGTTCCGGGCCCGTGATCAGCAAGCACGGCTTACCCGGACGAGGCAGGTTGACGGAATCGCTGTTATCGGCACTTACAAATATGGAAAGAGAGTTTGAGGCAAGAACTGACGGGCCATTCATCCCAGAATCCGGACCCGGGCCCCCTTGATTTCCACCTCGGTGAGCTTGACGCGTTCATCCGGGGTGTTGTTGGGCCAGTGGAAGACCAGGTGGTCGTGTCCCTTGGAGGTGCGGAGGATCATGCCGTGACCGCCCTTGCTGGACCACAAGGGCCGGTCGTGCTGAATCCAGGGGCCCGTTATGGTTCCACTTTCTGATTCGGCGATGCCCATCGCGTATCCTTCCTCGCCGTGGCTCGACCACAGCATCAGCAGTAACTCCTCGGGCGATCGGATGAGGAATGGACCATCAGTGAACATGGGGTCCTCAGCAAGGTTCAGGTCCTCGGGTGGTTCGAGCCTCTTCGGGAACTGCAGTGGCCTGCTCCAGTCTGCTGATGAAGCTGCGAACAACAGGATTGGCTCACCGGCGCCAGCTTTGAGGTCCGGTGACAGGCGGAGCGCGTACATCTCGCCGTCAGAGATCCCTGGCCTGTCGGGCGTCCCCTCGGCACCGCGGCTGTAGACCAGCCAGGGGGCAGAGTCTTCATCAATGAAGAGGGTTCCGTCGAGGCTCGGCTGCGACACGGGGGTCACGGGTCCGTCGCTCCACGGCTTGTAAGGGCCCGTGGGGTGGTCCGCGACCAGGATTGCGACTCCGCGGGGGCGTGCGCCGGTGGAGGTGGCGAATGTGGCGAGCATGAAGAACCGTCCGTTAACGGAGTGGACTTCCGGAGCCCAGTACTGGGTGTCCGGCCAGAAGCCTTGCGGGGGTCGAAACGCGGCGATGGGGCCGTTCCAGTGCTCGAGATCATTGCTGGTGTAGCAGTCGAAGCCAGTCGCGGGCCCGCCCCAGACGTTCTCGTCGGTGGTCCCGAAAAGGACGAACTCACCTGGAACCGGCTCCAGGATGAACGGATCACGCATCCGGATCTCCTCAAGGCGGAGTTGTTCAACGGGCATCTGCGTTCCTTTCGTCGGCTTGCCGGCTCACCGCGTCCCGGTGTCGGCCCGTCCGTGCGCCAACACCAGCCTTGCCGTCCCGGTAGCCGTATGGAGAACCACTTTCGCCTAATGAAAGCTTTTGCCCGCGGAGTGGGTCGGAGAAGGTGTACGACCAGGAAGTGCGGCGCCAGGTGAATTTCGGCATTCCTCGCCAAGGGCCAGGTTTTGGGGAATGTTTGCGATACCTCGGCGTCAGTGGCGCTGGGTCCTCGCTCAGCAGTTCGGGGGGTCAATCTCCTTGGTGTGCTCGTAGAGGCCGCACCGCAGGGCTCGTAATTTCGGTCAGGGGCTTCCGTCGTCTGTCTGTTGAGACTTTGGCGTTTTTGATGGGTGCAGCTGCGAGCAGGAAAGCCAAGGAAATGTCTATCCGGTAATCCGAAGTCTTCATGACCTCAGTCCTGGCCTAGAAACTGTTTGACGCGTTCATCTCGGTACTTCCCTGGCACATTCAGGGGCAGTATTTCTGACGCGATGGTCGTGTGTCAGCGGCCATTAGGAATTTCCCACAGGCGGCCAGAGGCCTGCCCGCTGGTGGCCACCTTGATTACCCGCCGGCGGTCACCAATGGACGGTCGTGTTGGCCGCCTGTGGGCAGGACGCTTTTGAGCCAGGCGCCATGATCTGCGGCCCGATCGGAGAAGCACCGTGCCTGGTTTCCGGCAGGTCGTCAAGCGTCCGACAGGCCGTGGCGTATCGATCGAGATGTGTACACGCCCGTGGAGCGGCGTTTAGCGAGCGGGACGGGCCCTAGCTAGGGCGTGTCTTCCGGGCATCTTTGGGCCGGACCGGATGGAAGGGCGGGAACAGTGTCCGCAGTCAGTCAAGCAGTTTGGCGTCGGGAATCGAGTTGATCCGTGTAGCCAAAGGGGACTGTATTACTGAGGCTGACGACGAAGTGTCCGTCTCCGAGCCGGGTTACCAGGATGCCGTGCGTCCGTTGCTGCCTTGCGCTCTCGATCATCCGGTCGACCGCCGCAGTGATGCAGCGTTCCATGGAGGCCCTGTCGTGGACTTTGATTTCGATGGGTTCCAGATCCTGCATGTTCATGACGTGCTCACTTCGCTGGGTCGGATGGGTAGCGCGGTATAGCCCTGCGCTTTTTCATACAGGGTTCGAGGTTCGGTGCCATAGGCTTCCAGCCAGAGAGCGTCCGCAGTAACGGTTACGTCCTTGACATACCCAGTCCGGATAGTTCGGCCTTTTTTCTGAATCTGGACCTGCCTATCGGCCAGATCCTTCCAATCTGCATGGTCTCCCATGGAGCTGCCTTTCGTATCGCAATTCATTGTTTTGCTTGTGCTTGCGGCCTATTCCCGGGGATTCCAACCATCGGTCGTCTCCGACCAGCATCTGCGGTCCGAGCCAGGAAGCATCTCGCTGTCGCAAACGGGCATTTCGCGCGCTCCATGTGTGCGATCCAGCCATGCCACTTGGGAGGCACACCCTAGGCTTTCGCGCTCTCCCCACCTTGAGTATTCGCTCGAGCGATGGTGGCGGCGCCGGGTGATTTCGGGGGATCCGGCCCTCACCGAGTGTGTTTCGGCTGGCCGTTTGTGGGCATCTTTGATGGCTGTGATCGGGCAGACCTCGTGGCCGCCACCGGGCACTGGCCTGACCGCCTATCGGCAGTTTTGCATGGCCGCTAACAGTCGTGCCGACGGTTTGCAGGAGCGGTCCCGCATTGGACATACATTTGGCGGGATCGGGTTCGATATCGGCTAGCGCGAACGTTCGATTGAAGCCGGCCGCCTTGAGAGTCCGGTCAGAGAGGGTGGTCTGTCCACATACGGCGATGACCGGTACACCCGCCCTGGCGGCTGCCCGGCTGACGCCGAGCGGTGCTTTACTGCCTAGGCTCTGCTCGTCCAGGCTGCCTTCTCCGGTAATCACGAGTGTGGCGCCCTCAATTTTTTTATCCAGGTCAACCAGCCGTCCAACAACTGTGACACCAGGCTCGACGCGGGCGGCGAGAACAGCAATGGCCGCATATCCGATACCACCCGCGGCGCCGGCACCAGCCTTTGTCACAGCGGTCTTGGCCCGCGGGCCGATCTCCCCCTCAAGAACTTCAACCAGCCGGGTCAGTGCCCGGTTGAGGAGCTCAACAGCACTGGGATCGGCGCCCTTCTGCGGCCCAAAAACGGCAGGTGCTCCCCGTTCCCCTAATAGCGGGTTGTCCACGTCGCTTGCCAGGACGAAACGCGCGTTTCGCAGTCCTGGATGCAGCCCGCTCAGGTCGGCAGCTGCCAAATGTTCCAGCGCGCCTCCCCCCGGAGGCAAGGGCTGCCCGCGGGAGTCCAGGAATTTCGCTCCCAACCCCACAAGGAGACCGGCTCCGCCGTCGGTGCAGGCGCTGCCACCCGCGCCGATGTATATGAGCGTGCAGCCGTGGTTGAGTGCCTCACGAATGAGCTCGCCGGTCCCCATGCTTGTCGCACCTAGGGCGTTGGGGGTCCCTCCGGGCAGGGATCCCAGGCCTGATGCTAAGGCGGTCTCAATGACAGCAATGTGGTCGCGGACAGCCATGGTAGCGGTTACGGGCAGTCCGGTCGGTCCGCTCACGGTGGCGACGTGGGCGGTGTATCCGGCGGATATTGCCGCCGCGACTGTGCCTTCTCCCCCGTCGGCGATCGAAAGGCAATCCACCGTCAGGTCTGGTCTGTCGGTGACGAGGCCGCTGGCCAGATGTCTGGCGACCTCGTCGGCGGTCAGCGAATGTTTGAATTTATCCGTGGCGATCAGTACACGCATGTGCAGTCCTCTTGGGAACGTCGTGGGGATGGACGGCCAGGGCCCTTAGCGGCTCAGGTCACCGGACGGGCAGCGTCAGCGGCATGGAAGACAGGTACGTCGGCGACTTCCGAGGCGGTGCCCCGATGTTCAAGGGCAGTCCGCTGCCGTTCGTTGTGGAGTTCTATCCGCGGGTGGGCAGCAACTCCTGTTTCAGCCCGGCGGGCAGGACCGGCGTCAAGGCCGCCTGCCCGGACAGCACCGCGGCTACGTTCCGTATCGCCAGCTCCCCCATGCTGTCGCGGGTGGCGGCCGCGGCGCTGCCGATGTGGGGCAGCACCACTACGTTTTCCAGGGAGCGGAGCCGGTTGTTGACCTTGGGTTCGAATTCGTGCACGTCCAGGCCTGCACCGGCAAGGTGACCGGATTCCACCGCATCAGCCAGGGCGTCCTCGTCAACGAGGGGGCCGCGGGCGGTGTTGATCAGGTAGCTGCCGGCCTTCATGGCTGCGAGCTGCTGCGCTCCGATCATGTGCCGGTTGGTGCCAGTCAGGGGGCAGTGCAGGCTGACGACGTCGCTGGTGCGCAGGAGGGTGTCGAGGTCGCAGGGCTGGACGCCGAGCTCGGCAGCCTCGGGCGTTGAGGCCCTGCTGCCGGTCGCGATGATGTTCATTCGGAACGCCTTGGCGCGGCGGGCGACTGCCATGCCCGTCCGGCCCAGCCCGACGATCCCGAGTGTTGCCCCTGCGCTCACGTCTAAACCAACAAAGCTCTGCGGCCCCCAGATCCAGGGCTGGCCGGTGCGGATGAAACGGTCAGCTTCCCCCACCCGCCGCACTGTTGCGAGCATGAGGGCAAACGCCAGGTCGGCGGTTGCCTCGTCGAGGACGCCGGGCGTGTTGGTGACGGTTATTCCGCGGCGTGCCGCCGCTTCCACGTCGATGTTGTCGTAACCGACGGCGACGTTCGCCACCACTTTCAGGCCGGGGCCTGCCGCCTCGAGTACTTCGTCATCGATTTTTTCCGTGAGCATGGTGATGATTGCCGTGGCTCCCCGGCAGCCCTCCAAAAGTTCATTCCGGCTGGGCGGAAAGTCCCGGTCCGGATGCATCGCCAGCGGTGCAGGCAGGGCTTCGGCCTGGCGCATGACTTTCTCGGACATGGGCCGGGTGAGGTAGACGTGGCCCTTAGGCACTGTACGCATCCTGCTCAACGTGGACGAGTGAAACTGCGCCTTCGACCCAACTGCGGTCCCACTCCCCGCGCGCTATCGCCTCACGCTGGTTGATCTCACTGGCCATGATGGCCTCGGCCGAGGCAAGGACGGTTTCGATCCTGTCAGCGGAGACGAACACGACGCCGTCACTGTCCCCGACCACCAGGTCACCGTCGTGGACTACCGACCCGCCGATAGTGACGTCACCATGGATGGCGCCCGGACCACTCTTGTAGGGGCCCATGTGTGATACTCCCTTGGAAAAAACGGGAATCGGCCCGGCCGAGAGGTCGTTACGATCCCGGATGGCGCCGTCGACGACGATGCCTGCTACGCCGCGGTAGGCGGCGTAGTAGGTCATCAGTTCACCGAGGATGGCATTGGTGACCTCACCTTGGGCGTCGATGACGAGGACGTCGCCGGGGCGGACGAGTTCGAGGGCCTGGTGGACGGCAAGATTGTCACCAGCGCGGGTTCGGACCGTCACCGCCGTTCCAGCCATCGAGCGACCGCCGAGTGATGCCAGGCAGTTTCCGACCGGGGAGATTCCTACTGCACCGGATACCCGCTCCTGGCTGTCGGACACTGCGGAGGTCTGAACCTGGCTGTACCGTGCCAGCACCTCGCCCCGAACCTGGTTCGCAGGCGGATAAAGACGGATGATATTCATGTTTGTCACTTCCTTGTGGCTGCGTTTTCCATTGCAGGGTTGTCGCCGGCAAGGGGGCGGGCGTCCTGTGAGAGCTTTTCGAGTTCAGCGATGACGGCCTGCGGCAGGGCGATGCCTTGTTCCTGGTTGCGGAGGGCGGCGCGTGCTTCGATTTCGCCGGGGATGAGCACTTCGCGGTTCGCAGGCCCGCTTGCCTTGATTGCTTCGAACAGGTTTTCCATCCGTCGGCCGAACTGGTCCAAGGGCTGGAAGGCGCTGACATTGTGGAGGGTGAAGAAAGCACCTACGCCCTGCGGCCGGTCCAGATCGTCGTAGAGGTCGCCGATCTCCGGCCCGGAGCTGGCCCCGGAGAACATTGCGGCCATGACTTCCACCATCAGTGCAATGCCGTAGCCCTTGGGGCCGCCGAACGGCAGGACGCTGCCGGCGAGGGCTGCCTCCGGATCGGTGGTGGGGTCGCCGTTGATGTCCACGGCCCAACCTTCGGGGATCTGTCCGCCGAGCTGGTCCGCCTGGATGATCTTTCCGCGGGCCACCACGCTGGTGGCCATGTCCAGGATCATCGGTTCCCTGCTGCCGGCGGGGACGCCGAAGGTGTAGGGGTTGGTGCCGAGGAAGCGTTCCCGGCCGCCCCAGGCGGACATCGTGGCCGGCGCGTTTCCGTAGAGGAAGATCGCGGCGTTTGCGGCCGCAGCCTTCTTCGCGAAGTACGCGCCGGAGCCGTAGTGGTTGGAGTTCCGCACTGCCACGGAAACAGTGCTCGTCGAAGGAAGGCGTTCCTGGGCGAGTTCGAGGCTCCGCTGCATCACCACCTGGCCCATGCCGTTGTCGCCGTCGATGACGAGGGCGCCGCCGGTTTCCTTGACCACCCTGACGTTGGGCCGGGTGTTGACCAAGCCCAGCTGCAGCCGTTTGACGTAGATGGGGATCCTGCTGACACCATGGGAATCGACGCCGCGGAGGTTTGCGTCCACGAGCGACTCGGCCACGAGCCGGGCGTCATCCTCGGGCAGCCCTGCTGCCGAGAGGATATTGGCGGAGTATTCCTCGAGACGCCGGAAGGGAATGTTCACTTTCATTACAAGCACTTCCTCATAATGTCCACGAGATCGGCTGCTGTGGCTGGGCGGGGGTTGACCACAATGTTCCCCGATTCCATGCTTTCCGCTGCCAGCTGCTCCAGGTCTGATTCCTGGACTCCGTAGGCTGCCAGGCTCCTTGGCGCTCCAATGTCAGTGATGAGTTGGGCCACTGCATCCACTCCTGCGTGGGCGGCTTCCCGCAAGGACATCGAACGGGTGTCGACGCCGAAGATCGTGGCGATGCGGGCGAACTTGTCCAGGTTGGCGTTGACGTTGAAGCGCATGACCTCGGGAAGGAGGATGGAGATGACGTCGCCGTGGGGAATTTTTGCCTTGGCTCCCAGAGGCATGGCCATGGCGTGCGCCAAGCCGAGGCGTGTGGGCGCGAAGGCGCAGGCGGCCATGGTGGAGGCCAGGAGCATGTCCGAACGCGCCTGGATGTCGGCGCCGTTGAAGACCGCTGTCCGCAGGGAGCGGGCGATGAGTTCCATGGCCTTCTCCGAGAGCGCCTCTGAGATGGGCTGTGTTGCCTTGTTGACGTAGGACTCAAGGGCGTGCGTCAGGGCATCCAGTCCGGTTCCGACGGTGAGCCGGGCCGGAAGGCTGACGGACAGGGAGGGGTCGCAGAAGGCCACAGTGGCTGTCATGTTCCGCCCGCCCACGCCGTACTTGATGTTCCGGGCCTTCTCCGAAATCACCGACCACACGGCACACTCGCTGCCGGTGCCGGCGGTGGTGGGGATAGCGATCACCGGCAGCCCCTGGCTGCTGGGGATCTCGAGCCCTGCGTAGTCCCGAATGTGGCCGGTGTTCTTGGCCATCAGCGCGATGGACTTGCCGGTGTCCAGGGCGCTGCCGCCGCCGACAGCAACAACGATGTCGCGGCCCTCGTCGTTGCAGAGCTGGGCGCCTGCGGTCACACCCTCCGCTTCCGGCTCCGGCTCGACGTCGGTGAAGGTGACGACGTCGAAGTTGGCGGCGGTGAGGATGTCGGCTACGCGGCCGACGACGCCTGCCGCTACGAGGCCCCGATCCGAGACGAGCAGGACATGCTTGCCGCCGAGGCGGGTGACCTGTTCGGCCAGGGTGTCAATGAGTCCGATGCCGAATTCGATCCGAGTGGGCAGCTCGAATGAAAAATGCTGATGGTAATTCACGGTTTCCTTCTTCTTTGAAAGTTTCTGAGAGCGGTCTGGGTTGGCGGTTACTGGCCGTACACCTGGTAGACCACCTTGCGCGTGGTGAAGAAATCACGGGAGGTGTCCCCGATGCCGAAGGCGCCCTGGCCGGACTGGGCGACTCCGCCGAACGGCAGGTGGCCTTCGCTGGTGGTGCCGTGGTTGACGTGGACCATGCCGCTGCGCGCCTCGGTGACGAAGCGGTGGGCCAGGTCCATGTCCTCCGTAAACACGGCAGCGGTGAGCCCGTACTGGGTTTCATTCGTGACGGCGATGGCTTCGTCGAAGTCCTCCACCGGGATGACCGCCAAGACCGGCCCGAACACCTCTTCGGTGGCCAGCGCCGTGCCGGGCTTGACGTCGGTAACCACCGTTGCGGGGTAGTAATTGCCGTCGCCCAAGTTTTCTTCCTGGAGCGGCTGACCGCCGACGAGCACCCTTGCGCCGTCCTGCGTGGCCTGCTCCACGTAGCGGTGGACCTGCTCGAACTGGCTCCTGTTCACCAAGGGGCCCATCTTGGTTTTCTCGTCCATGCCGTAACCGACCGTGAAGGTCGCCGCCTGCCTGGCAAGTGCTTCTTCGAGCGGGGCCTGCAGATCCCTGGTGACGATTACGCGGCTAACAGCGGTGCACCGCTGCCCGGCTGCCGCGAAGGCTGCGGCAGCGATTTCCGCGGCGGCACGGTCGACGTCGGAAATTGAGGACACGACGGCAGCGTTCTTGCCTCCCATTTCCAGCTGCGTTCTCGCGTTGCGGCGAGCCGCGGCGGTGGCGATGCCGAGCCCGACATCGGTGGAGCCGGTAAAGGTGATTCCGGCGATGTCCGGGCTGTTGACCAGGGCGTCACCGACCTCGCGGCCCGTTCCGATCAGGAGGTTGAACACGCCGGCGGGAACGCCGATCTCGTCGAGGAGTTCGGCGATGATCGCTGAGGCGCCAGGGCTCTGGAGGGCTGGCTTGAGGATGACCGGGCAGCCGCACACCAGCGCCGGAACTACCTTGCGGATCGGGGTCAGGATCGGAAAGTTCCAGGGGGTAATGGCAGCCACCGGGCCGATGGGCTGGCGGATGGAATAAGCGTCGGTGTTGTTGCGGACGCTGGTGAACGTCTTATCACCGCCGCGCAGGGCCTCCCCGGCCCAGAACCGCATTTCGAAAATGGCGCGGGCCGTTTCGCCCATGGATTCGGTGATCGCTTTGCCCATTTCCCGGGTGGCGATCTCTGCCATGTCCCGCTGCCGGGACGGCCATTTCTCCAGCAGCGCGTAAATGAGGTCCATGCGTTCGCTGGCGGTGGTCGCGGCCCAGACGGGGGCAGCCTCGCGGGCGGAGTCGATAGCCTTTTGGACATCGGCCGGAGTGGCCAACTGGTAGCTGGCCACCGTCACCCCGGCCCGGCCGGGATCGGTCGTTTCATAGAGCGCCGCGTCCGGGGAGGCCGTCCACGCACCGGCGATGTAGCTGCTGACGGTTTTCCTGATGGGGGAAGACATGAGGGTTTCCTGATTCTTGATTGGGGAGGGATTGAGCGGCGGCTGGATTTACTAATTGGTCAAAAACTCGGCCGGCCAAAGGATGAGTTGCGGGAAGATGGCAAGAATGACGACGGCGAGCACCATGACCGCGTAGTGCGGGGTTGCCGCCTTCACGATCTTTTCAATGGGCAACCCGCTGACATAAGAAGTGGCGAACAGCGAAACACCGACCGGTGGCGTTACCAGACCGACAGACAGGGCAGCGACGAGGTAGACCACAAAGTGGATGGGATCAATACCGGCAGCTGTAGCCGCAGGCATGAGCACCGGCGAGCAGAGCAGGATGGCGGCCACAATATCCATCACGGTTCCGATAATGATCAGGATTACGCCGATCAGCAGCATCACGATAATGGGGTCGGTGCTGACGCCCAGGAGCCAACTGCTGACCTTGGCGGGCAGTCCGTCGATAGTGAAGATGTATGAGGCGACGCTGGCGATCATGGCGATCAGCAGAATGGTTCCCGTGGTAAGGCCGGCATCGATGATCATCTTCGGCATCTGGCGCCACTTCATGTCCCGGTAGACGTAGATGCCTACCAGGAGGCTGTAGAGAACGGCGACAGCGGCAGCTTCCGTGGGTGTGAAGAACCCGCTGAACAAGCCGACCAGGATGACCACGGGGCCGCCCAGGGCCGGAATGCCGGCCAGGACGATCGCGATGCCCTTCTTGAACGTGGTCTTCGAGATCTCACCGTAACCATTCCGGGCCGAGAGGACGAAGTTCAGGACCATCAGGACGACGATCAGCACCACTGACGGCCCCAAGCCGCCAGCCAGCGCCGCTCCAACTGAAACGCTGGCTGTGGAGGCGGCGATGATGATGAGGATGCTCGGCGGCATCAGGGAGGACAGCGTGGACGTCACCATGGTCATGGCCGCCGCATAGGGCCGTGGGTACTTGTGATCCGTCATGGCCTTGATCTCGATCTTGCCCAGGCTCACAACGTCGGCCACCGAGGAACCGGAGATGCCGCCGAAAATAGCGCTTGCAGCAATGTTCACCTGGCCAAGGCCTCCACGGAAGCGTCCAAAGACGACCTCGGCCCCACGGAAGATGCGGTCCGAGATCCCGCCCCCGGCCATGACGTTGCCGGCCAGGACAAACAGCGGGACAGCCACCAGCAGGAAGCTGTTCATCGAGCTCATCATGGACTGCGGCAACAGCTCCAGCGGGATGTCAAAAATCACCAGGGTGGCGATGACGCCGATGCCCAGGGAAACTGCCAGCGGAACACCCAGCAGCAGGAGCAGAACAAAGATGCCCAGCAGAGTAAGAGTCATGCGATGATCTCTCCTTCGAGAATCTTCCTACGCATGTAGGGGGAGAAGTAAACCGTCTGGATGTGGGCGAGGATCGCCAGTGCTGCGCTGAGCACGAGGGGCAGTGTCACCAGGAACATCTTCAGTCCCAGGGCCGGGCTGGACTCTCCGCTGGCGTACTGCTGCAGCATCAGTTCCCAGGTCTTATAGATCAGGACGCTGAAGAACACGGTGCCGCACAGGGCGTAGAGATGGACGCTGAATTTCTTGAGCCAGGCCGGCCCCCACTCCAGCGCGAAGCCAACGCGGGGGTGGGCGGCCGCCCGAAAGCCTGCGGCCATGCCCAGAAAGGTGGTGTCCATGAACAGGAAGCGGGTCAGTTCCTCGGTCCACGGAAGAGAGGTTCCCATCTGGCGGGTGACCACCTGGATGGCGACGCTGACGAGCATGGCGCTGATCCCGATGAACAGGAAGGCATCCACGATCTTCCAGATAACTTCCCGGGGCTCCGAAATTTCCGCGGCTGGAACCACTTTGTTCTGTCCGGCCCCTTGAGGCGGGGCGATTCCTTTATCTTGCACTGGACTGCTCACCTTTACCGTCCGAGGAATTTGAGGCTGGTCGCGACGAATTCCTTGCCGACCTTGCCTTCAAGCTCCGGGTAGACCTTCTGCGCTTCCTGCTGGAAGGCTGCCTGCGCCTCCGGAGTCAACTCATTGACCTTCACGCCTTCAGCTTTCAGCTTCTCGAGCGTCTTTTCGGCTTCGTCGTTGTCGGTCCTGGTTTTGAAGCCGGCTGTTTCGGCAGCAGCGTCCTGCAGGACCTTGCGGGTGTCGTCGTCGAAGGAGTCCCACTTTTTCTTGCTGAAACCCAGGACGTAGCCGTCGGAGATGTGGCCGGTCAGGGAAAGGTAGTCCTGGACTTCAAAGAACTTGTTGTTGACTGGGACTTCCAGCGGGTTCTCCTGGCCGTCGATCGTGCCTAGCTGCAGGGCGGTGTAGACCTCCTTAAAGTCCATCGGAGTGGGGTTGGCACCCAGCGAGCCGAAGAACTTAACCCACAGGTCGTTCTGCGGAACGCGGATCTTGAGGTCTTTGAAGTCCTCTGGCTGAGCGATGGGGCGTACGGAGTTGGTGGTCTGCCGAGGGGTACGGGTCAGCATTGACACGCCCTTGATGCCCAGCTTGTCCAGTGAGCCCAGGAGCTCCTGGCCCGGTTCGCCTTCAAGGTACTTGCTGAACTCGTCCATGTCTTTGAATAGATAGGGCAGGCTGATGGCGTTCATCTTCGGTTCGAAGGACGCGTAGACCGAGGTTGAGATGATGGTCGAGTCCAGGGTGCCGTTCCCGAGCAGGTTGACGGCGGCGTTCTGGTCGCCGCCGAAGAGCGTGCCGTCCGGGAACGTTTCGACCTTGATTTTGCCGTCGCTGAGTTCGGCCACCTTGTCGGCGAAATGCTTGGCGCTCACGCCGACGGACGATGCGGCGGGGTCGCCGACGCCGAGCCTAATGGTAGTGGCGGGCGCGTCTGCGCCGGGTCCCCCGCCACAGCCGGTGAGGGCGGCGGTAACAGTGAGGGCTACGGCCGCAGCTGCGGCGGCCAGGATGCGCTTGGGCATCTGATTCTCCTTTGAATTCTTGCTGGCTTCCTGGCCTAATTGGACAGGGGTACTGATGCTTTGATGGCGCCGGTTAGTGCGTCTTCGGCGGTGCGGATGTGGTCGAGAAGCGCGGCTCTCGCAGCCTTCTCGTCGCGCCTGCCCAGTGCCTCGCAGACCAGTCGGTGCTCGTGCAGGCTGTCTTCCCGCCGCGAGTCGTCCTGGTACGAGACAAAGCGCTTGCAACGGGCGAGTTGACGGTCCACCACGTAGTAAGCCCTGGTTAGTTGCGAGTTGCCGCTTGCCTTGATGATCAGCTGGTGGAACTCATCGTCACGAGTGAGGTATTGCTCCACCTCGCCCTGGCCCATCGGGACAGAGAAACCGTCAAACATAGAGGCGACCTTGGACAGTGCGTCGTCCTCCCAATCGACAATCCGCCCCAGCCCTGCCGGCTCAAGCAGTGCCCGTAGTTCGTAAAGTTCCCGGACGTCCTGGAGCCGGATCTGGGTTACTGCCCAGCCGGTCCGCTGGCCCCGTTCCACGAGTCCTGATGATTCGAGGAGGTGCAGAGTGTCGCGAACGGGAGTCCGTGACACTCCGAACTGCTGCGCAAGCTCGCGGTCGCTGAGCGCAGTACCCGGGGGCAGTACGCACTCCACGATCGCGTTTTCCAGCTCTCGGTACATATGGGAGCTGAGCTTGCGCTCCGGGATTGGCATCATCATCGAATCCATTGTTTGAGTATGCGGTATACCGTATTCGAAATACAAGACTTTTTGCGGCTCAACTCACATGAGTTCCCCTTCACCTGTTCGCTAGTGCTCGTTCTGATCACCCTCGCATTCGGCGCAGTAGCGGCATAAAGGTGCTCGATTCAGTAGCTCCAAGTGCACGCTTTGATTACATCGGTCGTAGTCTCTTCCGTCAAGGGCTAGCAGATGTGGCATTTCGTCGTGAACTTGATTGAACCGCGCAACTTATTCGCCATGAGCGGTTGACGCATAACGATGCGCGATGTAATCATTGAGAGGGACTCAACAAGGAGGTTTACGATGACCGAGAAGGCTGGCAACGCGAGGCAGCGGAGGGATCTGATCCTGGAGCAGCTGAGAGGCAACGGTGGAAGCATCCATGTGGAGGACCTGAGCCGCCACTTCGGAGTCTCAGTCGCTACAGTCCGCCGCGACTTGGATTACCTTGGCCAGGACGGGCTCATCACCCGGACCTACGGCGGGGCAGTTATCGGCAATCTCCGCGCTGAGCAGAGTCTTCGGGAACGGGAAGTCAGCAACGCTTCAGCGAAGGACGCCATTGCGCGTTCAGCGGCCGAACTTGTGCAGCCCGGTTCAACAGTTCTGCTCGATGCCGGAACCACAACAGGGCAGCTGAGCCGCTATCTGGCGCGAATCCCCGGGCTGACGGTCCTGACCAACGGGCTGAACGCACTGAACGTTTTCGCTGAAGCCGACACAGATGTTCACGCGATAGCTCTCGGTGGTTCGCTCCGGCCCACCAACCAGTCAACGATCGGACCCATCGCAGAATCAGTCGTCCGCAGCGTCCACGCCGACATAGCTTTCCTGGGCACGGACTGCCTCGATGCCCACCGGGGAATCTCCTCGCGGACGCTCGAGCAGAACAGCCTCAAGACGCTGATGGCACTCCACGCCCGCCGGACCGTGGTTCTGGCTGACTCATCGAAGCTCAACGCCGACTGGTCAACCTACTGGGCTCCCCTGCCGAGTGGCTGCACCATCATCACCGATGACGCGGCCGGCAGCGAAGCACTCAAACCGTTCGAAGAAGCAGAAAACTTTGATCTTTCCGTCGTGGAGCTGGAAGCGGAAGCCTCGGACGAGGACAACGCCAGGGCCAGCTGACCGTCAGCGGCCAGGCGCCGGACCGCACTACCGACTCCTAGACATACACGGCGAAGGGCCCGTTGTTGCGCCCCACCATAAAAACTGAAAGGCAATCTCGTGAAGCAAGCCATCCTTTCCGCACCGCTGCAGCTGGACATCGTTGATGTTCCAATACCCGCCCTTGAGCCCGGGGACTGTCTGCTGCGGGTTGAATCAGCCCTTGTTTGCGGCACCGACATCCGGATCTACGAAGGAACCAAGAAGAAGAACGTCAGCTACCCCACGGTGATGGGCCACGAGTTCTCCGGCACCATCACCGAAAGCAACGGCGAGCTGCCCGAGGGCTTGGCTATCGGTGATCTGGTCGCCGTGTACCCCCTGGTGCCCTGCGGCAACTGCGTTGCCTGCCAGCGTGGCAAAGCCAACATCTGCAGGAACCGCGTGGCTTTCGGATACCAGCTTCCAGGCGGTTTCGGGGAGTATGTCCGCGTACCTGCGACCGCCGTGCAGATGGGCAACATGGTCAAGGTAAACGGCGTCCAGCCGAACAGTGCCGCCGTCATCGAACCGCTGTCCTGCGCCTACAACGGGCTCAAACTGATCGACGCACCCAACGCCAAAGCCTTGCTGGTCACCGGCTGTGGACCCTTGGGCCTCATGCACATCCGGCTCGCCAAGGCCCTCGGCGTAGACCAGATCATCGCCGTCGACCCCTCAGAGGACCGACTTCGTGTCGCTTCCGCCTCTGGCGCGCAGCTGACCCTCGCCCCAGGGGATGGCGTTGTTGCAGCAATCCGTGATTTCACCGACGGCGCTGGCGTGGATGCCATGGTGGTAGCGGTGGGACGCTCAGACGCTTTCGAGCCCTACCTTGACGCCCTGGCACCCGGGGCGAAGGTCAACCTCTTCGCCGGCTTCCCCACTGGCAAGGACACGCTCAAGGTATCGGCGAACGAAGTCCACTACAACGAGTACTCGCTGGTCGGGAGCTCCTCCTGCCACCTCTCGGACTTCGAGTACGTGGCATCGCTCGTCGCCGACGGCACCCTGCAGGTGGACGACCTCGTGACCACCACCTTGAGCATCGACGACACCGTAGGTGCCCTTGAAGCAGCGAAGGCAGGCCGCGACCTTCGGGTCGGTGTATCCGCACGCCTGGGCTGACTGCACTCCCTCCGCTGGCAGACCTGCCCGCAACCAGCCCGCTCTACAGATTCACCAACCGCCAATAACGTTCAGTCCAAAGGAGAACCACGGCATGTCCATCGAAAACACCCCCTTCAACCCCATTGGTGTCACCAGTGCGCTGGGACGCACCATCCGCCTGCGCCGCCTCTTCGGAACCACAGGAAAAGCTCTTGTCGTAGCACTGGATCAGGCAGTCCCCCGCGGCGTCGCCCCGCAACTGGCCCGCATTCAGGACACTTACCGTTCAGTCAAGGCCGGCAACCCGAACGCCATCACGGTCACGAGGGGCATCGGCTCCACCCTCCTTGGAAACGACCCCGAACCGCTGCCCTGGATCCTCAAGGCATCCTCTTTCTCGGTGGACTTCCACCTGACCCTCGATGCCACCATCGGCACCGTCGATGACGCCGTTCGCCTCGGTGCCGACGCCGTCGCCGTCGGCATCAGCGCCGGATCTTCGGTCCAGCCGCAAATGCTCGAGATGCTGGCCGCAACGGTGGAACGGGCAGCCGAAGTAGGCATGCCCACTGTCTGCCACGCCTACCCCAGTGGGGAACTCTGGGGCGACCGTAAGGGAAGCGTTGAATCGGTCCTCTACGCTGCCCGCGCCGCCGCTGAACTCGGCGTAGACGTCGTGAAGACCTGGTACACGGGTTCGACAGAAAGCTTCGCGCAGGTCGTGGCAGGAACGCCCGCGCTGGTCATGGTCGCCGGCGGTGCCAAAGCCGATACGGACCTGGAAGTTCTTGAGATGGCTGAGAAAGTCATGCAGGCAGGAGCAGCCGGACTGACCTTTGGCCGTAACGTCTGGGGCGCGGAGGATCCGGCAAAAATGATCACCGCTCTGCGCGCAATCGTGCACGAGGGCGTCTCAGCCTCCGTGGCCGCCAAGCACCTGTCCTAACGGGACCATGGCCAAACACTTTGTCGGCATCGACGTCGGTACGACCGCCACCAAGGCGGTCGTACTGACCGAGTCCGGTACCGTCTTGACGCGGGTCCGTGCTCCGCACGTCGTGGGTTTGCCGCTTGAGTCAGGCCGCGTGGATCCAGTGTCCTGGTGGGGCAGCGTGCAGGAGGCCTGCCGTGCGCTAGGTGCAGAAAACCTTGAACTGGCGGGAATAGGGCTGTCAGTTCACTCCCCCGTTGCTGTGCCAATGGACGAAACGGGCCGCCACGTTAGCGCCGGCTACCGCTTCGAGACACCGGGGCTTTCGGAAATCGTTCAGTCGATCCGGACCCGGCTGTCCCCGGCCGAAGCCGTGATGCTGGGAAACAGGGTTACCCCGGCAACGTTCATGATGGCTGCCTACGTGCTGATGCAGGAGCAGGAGCCCAGTGCCGCGCGAGACATCCGCGTCCTCGGCTCCGTCGGAACCTATATCGGCCACCGGCTGACCGGAAACTATGCCATGGACCCCACACAAGCTTCGTATTTCGGCGCCTTTGATGTGGTCGGCACTTGGACGTGGCAGGAGGGATTGGCGGAGAAGTTGGGTATCCCGGCCACCATCCTTCCGCCGGTCCGGGCGTCGCTTTCCAACCTGGGCAGACTGACGTCAGCCGCGGGTGAGGCACTTCGCCTCCAGCCGGGAGCGCCCGTGGTCGTCGGAGCCGGCGACACCGCCTGCGCCGCGTACGCCGCCGGCATCGATACGGGAAGGACACGCCTCTTCACCCTCGGCACCACGCACGTCATCACCGACTACGACACAGCCCCGTCAAGGGACGGGCTTCACCTGCAGCGGGCTCACATCAGACCAAGACAATGGCTGCGGCACGGTGTGTGTAACGGCGGGCTCGCCTTGTCCGTTGCCGCAAGAATGCTCGGCTATGGAACGGGACCTGACGCGGTGCCAAAGATGGTCAACCGTGCCATGCGTGCCGAGGCCGACACCATCGCCCGCTCCCCCTTTTTCATACCGCATGTCCGGGCCGAGCGTGGCCCCTTCTGGCTGGAAACTCCGCAGGCCGGCTTTCTTGGCCTGAACGCTGACACGGACGAAACCGCCGCAGCCTGGGCGGCTGTCGAGGGCGTCCTTTTTGCCGACAGGCTCGTCCTGGAAAGTTTTCCCCACGATTCAGCCAAGAAGATCCTCCTGGCCGGTGACGTAAGCGGCGGTGAGGCCTTCACGCAGCTCGCGGCAGACATGTTCAGCGCGCCCATGCAGGTGAGCACAGAATCACACCTTCCCGCCGTAGGCGCGGCCCTCCTTGCCGCCGAGGGAACCAGCGCTCACCCAATCCTCCGGCAGAACTTGGAGCAAATTGCCCCAAGGCCCGAACTTCGACCGGTGATTGCGGCACGCTGGAAGAGGTTCACCGAAGCCCGAACCGACTACCTTGGAAAAGCTGGAGCCCCTGCAACGGCGGCAGATACAGCAACAGCGGAAGCCACAGCGGATCAGGAAGCCACTGCTCCGACTGACGCCATCACTTTCTCAGCAGCACCTTGACTGCCCTTAGCTCGTCCATGACACATTTGCCGTCGCGAAGATAAGGCGGGGCGACCCGGGTTGGCCACAGTGTGCCGCACGCGCAGTCAGCTAAGCCCAAATTTTGCCGTTGCTGTCTTACACTTCGGCTTTGTGTGGACCGTCTTCGCCGACAGCTCAACTCGTGTATGCGTCCGGTCTAACGCAGAAGTAAGGCTCACCATGGATTCCTAGATATGACAGTCCGCACTCGATAGTGGGTGCGGCCAAATATTTAGGTGAGTCGCGCATGAGGCACAGCAACACCAACACAGCAGGGAACAGATAGCGGGCTAGGTCGAAGCCCGGCAGGGGAATCAAGCAAACCCGGTTCCCCCGCCTGAGGTCACGCAGAGTGTATGTCGCCAGGTAGAAGCGGCAAACTCCCCAGACGAAGATTGAGGTGACGTTATCGCAGCCACGGGCACCGGGCAGCGCAGGGCAAAGGGCGGGAAGCAGCACGTTGGAAAGCGTTTGCTTACTGCCGGCCGGCGGATGGTATTCCTGGGTATCCTTCTCATGGCCCTGAGTGCAAGGCTGGCCGTGGCAGGGGTTTCGCCCATCATCTCCCTGATAGCCACGGACCTGCCGTTCGATGCAGTTTCGATTGGCGTGCTCGGGATGCTCCCGACGGCGGGGTTCGCTCTGATGGGATTCCTGACCCCGCAGTTTTTACGGCGCGTCCGACTTGAGCCTTTGATGCTGGTAGCGATACTGCTGGCCGTTGCCGGACAGTTGGGCAGGGCCCTGGGAACGAGCGTTGCAGTCTTCCTGTTGCTTTCCCTGCTGACCATGATCGGGCTGGGCCTGGGCAACATCGTGCTGCCGCCGTTGATCAAAAAGTACTTCCCGGACAGGGTCGGGCTCCTCACCGCCCTGTACGTAACGCTGTTTGCGATCAGCACGGCAGTGGCCCCGCAGCTTGCGGTGCCCATCTCGGAGGAAGCGGGCTGGCGGGTGGCGGTTGGCGTCTGGTCACTCGTCGGCGCTGCAGCCGCGCTGCCCTGGATTATCGTGCTCCTACGTCACCGTGCAGAACGACGGGCAATGGCGCACCCCACCCGGAATTCCCAGCCCGTCCCCGGACCACGAATCCGTCCTTGGAGATCCCCTATCGGTTGGGGGCTGGCCTTGATCTTCGCCGGCTGTTCCAGCAACACGTTCGCTATTTTCACCTGGCTTCCTGCCGTCCTTGTTGACCGCGGCTTCACACCGGCAGAAGCAGGCTCCATGCTCGCCCTCTACGCCATCATTGGACTGCCCACCAGCCTGGTCGTGCCCTTGCTCGTAGCAAGGATGCGACGGCCGTTCCCCATCGGCATGTCTTTTACCCTGTTGTTCGCTATCGGTTACGGGGGACTCCTCCTTGCGCCCGGGACCAGCTCACCCTTTTGGGTCATCGCGTTCGGACTTGGCCAGGGCACCTATTCCTTTGCCCTCCTGATGATCAACAAACGCACCCGAACCACAGCCGGCTCCGGGGTCCTCTCCGGATTCGCCCAAGGCGTGGGCTATAGCCTTGCCGGCCTCGGTCCGTTGCTGTTCGGCCTCCTGCACGACATCAGCGGTACATGGATCGCGTCCTTCGGACTGCTCTGCGCCTGTCTGCTGGCCCTCATCGCCGGGCTACTGATGATCAACCAGCCCCGCATGCTCGAAGACGGCTAAACCTGGGGCTCGCGACATGTTGGCACCTTCCTAAAGGCTGGCGCGCGGAGACCACGATGCCAGCTCGCGTCGCATTTGGTGTGTGTGGATCAAAGCCGGTAACTACGACCCAACCGCCCTTCGATAGGAAAGATTGGTAGAGCATTGTGCACAAGTGGCCCATCCGCGAAGCAGGAAAATCACGCTTTGAATAAGCCTTTTGTCGGTGCGGGGACGGCCGTCGGAGCGGGATGTCCGGACGAGCGATTATGGCGACTGCGTGGTCGGTCGACCGGTGCCGTCAGGCGGGGATCGCTGCCGTTTCCGCTTCCAGGTACGCCTCGGATCGGAGAGTCCGGTCGACGCGGGCGCTCCAGCGACGGTGACGGTATTCAACTTTGATGGGGTGCCTGAATGCTGCCGTGATGTTCTCACTGGTGATGGTTTCTGCTGCTGGGCCGGCGGCCACGGTCAGTCCGTCGGCGAGCAACAGGGCGTGGCTGGTGGTTACCGGCAATTCTTCCAAGTGGTGAGTGACCAGGACGGATGCCATCTGCGGGTGGGTGTGGGCGAGGACGTCAATGGTTTCCAGCAGCTGTTCCCGGGCGGCAACGTCCAGACCGGTGCAGGGTTCATCAAGTAGCAGTAGTTTAGGGGAGGAGATGAGTGCCCGGGCGACGAGGGTTCGGCCCCGTTCTCCTTGGGACAGGGTCTGCCAGCGGGAGGCCGCCTTGCTGGCAAGGCGCAGCACTTCGAGCAAGGCGGCCTCCCGGCGGAGTTCGGCAGGGCTTGGTTCCCATCTGCCCGACAGCTCGTCGCTGCCCGTCAGGCCTGTGAGGACAACCTGGCGGATGGCCAGCGGGGAGAGGATCCTGTGCCGCGGATTGACGTGGCCTATGGAGCGGCGGAGGGCCTTCAGTTCCAACCGGCCCAAACGTTCACCCAGGACCCGCACCAACCCGGAACTCGGGTGCATGATGGCACCGCAGAGTCCCATTAGGGTGCTCTTCCCAGCCCCGTTCGCGCCCAGTAGCGCCCAGTGCTCCCCCGCACACTGATACCCCGCCGATGATTTCCTTGTCTTCCCTGCGGAAAGTCACGTTATCCAGCTCCAGGACCAACTCCCTGCGCTGATCGTCCATACCAAAGGCTCCTAAGAGAATTCCTATTTGCCAGCACTCCCGTAGTACCCGACCGCGGTGTCCAGAATATCTCCTTGGTCGGAGTAGCTTCCACTCGACATCCCCAGGCCCCATCGCTGAGGCCCGGGTGGTGACCGCGCTCACGCTCTGTCGGGCAGTGACGGCAGGGAAAGCGGCTAGATGGTTGGGCCCGCTTCCCTTGTTCTGCTATAGCTTGTCTCTGGCACCAGCTTTACAAAAAACTTCATTACGGGGCGCTTAAATCGGTCGTCGGAGTACCCCAAGAGGGGCCGTGCAGCCTGTGACAGCAGCTCTACTTCCCGATCCCCGAGCTCAGGACCGGCGGCTACTTCTTGCGGGAGAGCCGGTTGCGGGAGTTTGCCAGGTGCAGCCGCATGGCCGCTCGGGCGCAGCCAACGTCGCCATCGGCGATCGCCTCGGCGATGGCTTCGTGCTCCCGGCAGATGATCTCATCCGGGCCGATGGTTCCTGCGCGGTCCAGAGGTGGCAGCCGGTGGGCAGGGTACGCGATCATAGCGGGTCCTAAGGCTTCGAGTAGTTCGCCGTAAAATCTGTTGCCGGTTGCCCGGGCGATCCGCAAATGGAAGTCGAAGTCCGCTTCCAGTAACTGACTCGTCAGCGCGGGCATGCGCCGCATAGCAGCGGCTGCCCTGGCAATGCTGCTGGCTTCGGCATCCGAACGTCCGGCCGCTGCAAGCCCGGCTGCCTCAACCTCGACGCCTAGCCGGAACCCAATTAGCTCATCCACGTCCTCGGGCTTGTTCACAGTGGGAAAATTCGTTCTGCCCCTGTGATCAGGGGAAACCATCAGCACGAACGAGCCTTTTCCCCGATGGCTCTCCACCAGCCCTGCGGCCTGAAGCCGGGAACCGGCTTCCCGCACCACGGTTCTGCTGACGCCAAAGCGCGTCATAAGGGCACTCTCGGATGGCATCTTCATCCCAGGCATCAGGGATCCGGACCGAATATCGGCAACGAGTACTTCCACAAGCTGTTGGGCAAGGTTGATCCCGGGCCGTCCGCTGAGTGCGTTCTGTTTAACCACTGTCATTCCATCGCTTCCAAAGAAAGATTGGGGCTTGCACCTGGGGTGCAAGCCCCAATCTAACCATCGGCGCAACGTGCGCTATCACCGCCGTCGTAAAGGACAAACTCCTGCTTTCCGGTCTGCCCACTTCCGGAGGCGACGTGGGTTCCCTGTATCCATAGATATTGCCGCGGCGACAATGAGGAGACAGCGCTAGTCTCACCGCGAATTCCGTCATGTGTCGTGCGTAAAGCGCATTCGGATACGTGTTTTCGCCCGGGGACTAGGCTCCGGTTCTAAAAAGCGAGGCTGCAAGCTTTGTTCCCGCAGTTCGCAACCAACGCCTGGGATCCGACATTGCGGCGTCAACGCCCCCTGCCAGTTCAGTAAGGGAAACGGCCTGCTCAAACTGTTCTATAGGCGCCGAGATACTTCCGGCGACGAGCAGCGCAGGGATCTGCTCGACGTTCGCGAGAGATTGCAAGTACCAGGGGACTTTGCCCCCTGAGCTTTGGCTGTCAAACCGGCCTTCACCTGTGATAATGACATCCGCCGACCTCACGAGTTCATTGAGGCCAAGGGTCTCACCCAACATGGCTGAGCCCGAGGACATGACGGCGCCCCAGGCGAGTAAAGCAAATCCGACGCCGCCTGCAGCACCCGACCCGGAAGCTGCCGGATTTGCCGGTAGGAGGGCGGCGAAGCGCGCGAGGTTAGCTTCAAGGGCGGGCAGATCCTCTTCCCGCGCCCCCTTCTGGGGCCCGAAAATGTTCGCGGCGCCCCGCAAACCCAGTAGCGGATTATCGACATCGCTGAGGATGACGGCACCGCCCGGCGGGAGTGCACGCAGCCCGCTTAAGTCAACCGAGTCCAAAGCGCGCAGCCCCGAATTGCCGGCGGGGATAGCCAACCCATCTCGGTCCAGCAGACGTGCTCCGAGTGCGGAAAGTAGACCAGCCCCGCCGTCGGTGGAGGAGCTGCCGCCGAGCGCCAAGATGAGTTTGCTGACGCCATGGTTCAGCGCAGCGTTGATGGCTTCGCCGAAACCCACGCTTTGTGCATGAAACGGCATGAGACTCGGGAGCAGTGTCAGTCCGCTTGTCCTCGCTAGTTCAACCACCCCCGTTCCATCGGGAAGGAGGAGCCACTCGGAGTCCAAACGTGCGCCCGATGGCCCGTGCACGTTGACCGGCATCCATTGCGCATTTGGAACGGCAGTTGAAAAGGCCTCAAGGGTCCCCTCTCCACCATCGGCCATGGGCGCCAAGAATATCTGGTCGCCCGGGCGTTCCTCCCGCCATCCCTCCGTTATTGCATCGGCAACTTCGAGGGCCGTAGCCGACCCCTTGAATGAATCGGGGGCAATGAGAACTCTCATCGTTTCCACTCCTCTGGAGGGGGTTGGGCTGAGTCACCTCACGGGGGATGACGGGAGGAAGACGTCGGAACGGGTGATTTCTGGCTAGCGGCGGGCGGTCGGCGATAGCTCGGGGTTGCTATCGGGTAACCCCGCCAGGTATTCGTCAACAGCCTTCCGCTGCGCAGGGCCCCACGTCTCCTTGGTGGCGAGAGCGGAGAAGAACCCGAGGCATCCGAAGGCCGCATAAAGCAGAGCCGGCCCCATCCAGCCAAACTGGGTGAACAAAGCCACCGCTATGAGCGGAGTGAACCCGCCGATAACGGCGGCACACTGATACGCCATCGAAACCCCAGAGGCTCGGGTTTCCGCCGGAAACAACTCGGCAAACCAGGGACCCTGAACGGCGGCAAGCCCGTTTTCGACGAAGCAGAAAGTGATAAGAAAAGCCACGACAATAACGCCAAACAGTCCTGTGTTCAGCAGGAGAAAGACGGGCACAGCGAAAATGACCATTCCCGCCGAGACGAAGAGGTAGACACTCCGACGCCCGATCCTGTCAGTGAGGTGGCCCCACAGGAGAACGGCAATACATCCGATCCCAGCTGCGATGGCAATCGCAAAAACAGTCGTCGATCGATCGCCCAGTTTCTCGCTGATGATATACGAACTCACATACGTAATGCCGATGGCATAGCCCGCGTTTTCTGCCGCTCGAATCATGAGTGCCTTCAGGAGGTTCCTCCAGTTGTTCCTGAGCACGGAGCCGACCGGATTCTTCACCACTTCACCTGCACCCTTGATGGCCGTGAACTCCGGCGACTCCTCCACGGCCAGACGGACGAATAGCCCGACGAGAACGAGCACAGCGCTTGCGAGGAAGGGCACCCGCCATGCCCAGTCTCCGGGCAGGGCAATGCTGGCCAGGAAGACAAGACTCGCCGCCATGTTGCCAAAGGGAACTCCCGCTTGCGGGATGGCCGTATACAGTCCCTTGCGCTTCCAGGGAGCGTGCTCATAGGTCATGAGAATGGCACCGCCCCACTCCGCACCAAAGGAGAGCCCCTGAAGCATCCGGAGGATGACCAGGAGAATCGGTGCAAGCACGCCAACTTGTGCGTATGTGGGAAGGACGCCGATGAGCGTTGTTGCAACACCCATCAGGAGGAGTGCCGCAATGAGCACTGGCCGGCGGCCGATCCTGTCACCGAAATAGCCTCCAATGATGCCGCCAAGCGGGCGGACGACGTAGCCGAGGGCGAACGTGGCGAAGGCTAACAGTGTGCCGACTACTGGGTCACTCTGCTGGAAAAAAACCTGATTGAAGTACAGCGCCGAGGCGGTGCCATAGGCAACAAAATCATAATTCTCCACGATTGTTCCTGCCGCGCTTCCGTACGCGGCCTTGAACCGATTGACCGTCCCGTGCGGGTTGCCGGTCATGGTCACCCCCGGAACAGCATGATCTTTTGCTTGCATAACCATCTCCATCTTCATTGACGTACGACCCTGGGCGATTGCCACGGCTGCGAGCCTGCGTGAGTAAGTGTGACACACGCGACACTTCTTGGTGTAATGTACACGGTATACCAAAATCTGGCTGCTGATCTTGATAATTGGACAGCCATCAGGGACAAGGAGCCGATATGACGACAACTGAAGGGGCACTTTCGGGCTACGACCTCGAAAGCGAGGCCCAGGTAGGTTCAGACCGCAAAGTGGACGCGACGTCGCTTCGACAACTTGTGACGGACCTCCTTGCGGCGTCTAAGTATCCGCAGGATCGGGCTGAGCTTGTCGCCGATTCCCTGGTGGAGGCTGACATGCGGGGGGTTTCCAGCCATGGGGTCAGCCGCACTCGGATTTACAGCCGTCGCTCGCTGGCAGGCTTGGTTGATGCGACAGCGGAACCGTTAATCACTGGAAAGGACCGTGCGGCCAGGCGCGTCGACGCCATGAACGTACCAGGACAGGTAGCGGCGCAGGCAGCAGTGATGGAAGCGATCAGCGGTGCCAGACAACTGGGAATGTGTGCAGTCGGCGTCGTCAACAGTAACCATTGTGGAGCTCTTGCATTCTTCCTCAAGCGCATCGCTGAGGCCGGGCTGGTAGGCGTCGCGGCCTCGAACGGGCCTGCCGTCATGGCCTACTTCGGCGGGCGCAGCCGTGCAGTAGGAACGAATCCGCTTGGGTATTCCATCCCCCGTCCGGGGGGACCGCCAATCATCCTCGACATGGCAACAAGCAATGCCGCCCGGGGAAAGATTATTTCGATGGCCCGCTCAGGGGTCGGCACTATACCGGAAGGGTGGGCGGTGGACGTCAATGGCCGTATGACCACTGATCCCGCCGATGCCCTTGCCGGTGCTGTACTGCCTTTTGCGGGACCGAAGGGTTCCGGTCTGGCGATGGGTATCGAGTTCCTATGCGGGACCATGCTTTCAGGCATCACTGGTTCACAGATTGGTGACATGTACGAACAATGGGACCGGCCACAAAGGGTTGGTCATATCTTCTTCGCCATTGACCCGGCGAGCTGGGGCACGCCAGAATCCTTCGAAGCACATGTACGCGAATTCGTTGACGAAGTCGCTCAGCTACCACCGGCCGAAGGATTCAACCGTGTCCTTCTGCCGGGCGAGCTGGAAGAGGCGGCAGAGTCAGAGGCCGCCGTCCATGGGGTTCTTCTGTCCGGCACAGTTATCGCGGACCTCGAGTCCCTTGCATCGGACCTCGGCGTAGCCGCTGAACTCTTGTTCGTGGAGGCTTCGGCCTGACATGCGGATTTTACTTACCCGCGCCATCTACAAGGAATCGGTCCAGCGACTGATCGGGGCTGGCATGGAAGTGATTCGACCGGAGCATCTTCTACCGGTCCTGGATTCGCCGAGGAAGCCCGCGGGACGTAGCTGTGGGTAACGTGCTTGCTTACGCCGCAAACGGGACAGTTCAGAACCTCCTTGACGCTTCAGAGTTGCGGGCCGCACTCTCCCGCGGGGGAAGATTGCCGTGACGGACATATACCTTGAGCAAGGGCGTGGATCATGAGCCAGCTATCGACAATCGAACCTATTCAACTCGGCGACCGTACGGTGGAGATCATCCGCACGGCGATCATCAACGGCGACTTTGCCCCTGGAGAGCACTTGCGCGACCGCTCGCTTGCCGAGCAACTGGGTATCAGCCGCACGCCCGTACGTGAAGCGCTCCACCGCCTCGAGGCAACAGGTCTCGTCGTCTCGCGCGGACGCTCGGGATGGGAGGTCAGCCAATTCACTGAACAGGACGTACGCGAGCTATTCCAGTTGCGCCGGATGTTCGAGCCGATGGCACTGAGCGAACTCGGGAAAAAGCAGGATGAGTCAGCTATCGCCGAAATCGGGCACTTCTTTGACCTCTACTCTCATCCCATCCGGCGCGAAGAATTTCCGGAGTACTTCGCCCAGGACAACGCCTTCCACAACCGCATTGTCGCCTGCAGTGACAACGCCCGGCTCCGCGGCATGTACGGAGTGCTGCAGAACCACGTCGACCGGGGCCGGCACTTCCTGACCTCAACGCTGCCGGGCCGGGCCGATGACAACCTCGAGGAGCACCGCTCTATCGCCCGGGCCGTCGCTCTGCGCGATTTCGATGCGGCAACGAAACATCTTCTCGCTCATCTGCACACCGGCGAGGACCTCATGATCGAACAACTCCGCTCCGGTCTCACATCCCACTAACGTCAAGGCTCCGCCGTCCAGAAAGGACCCCCCCATGCCCACAGAATGCAGAATTCATCCCAAGACCGAACTTCCGTCGACAGACCAGATAGAGAGGTTGCGGAAGCTGGCGACCTCCCTGGTCTCCGACGTGTTCGGGCGTTGGGCCGGGGCTCCCGGCCTCATTCCCATCGCCGGACTCCCCAAAGGCACCGTCATGGTCGGGCCAGCAATGACCGTCCGCACTCGGGAAGGGGACAACCTCGTCGTTCACAAAGCCCTCGAACTCGTTCGGGCGGGAGAAATTCTCGTCGTTGATGCCGGTGGCTCAACGGACCGCGCAATATTAGGCGGGCTCATTGGCCAGTACGCGTCCTCTCGAGGCGTTGCGGGAATCGTCGTCGACGGCGCCGTCCGTGACAAGAGCGAACTTGACGAGGACGCCCCGCCGGTATTCGCGCGCGGACTTACCCACCGTGGCCCGTACAAGGACGGTCCAGGCGACATCCGTTGCGACGTAGCAATCGCCGGACTGACCGTGCGTGACGGCGATTTGATCATTGGCGACGAGGACGGCATCGCAGTCATCCCGCGTGAGCGGGCCGAGGAAATCATCGCCCTTGCCGAAGACAAGAGGTCATCGGAAGCTGCCGAGCGGGCCGCAATCGCTTCCGGCGCATGGGATCGGGAGTGGATCGACCGATCGCTCACGGTCGTAGAGATTCCCTGAAAACTGCTTGCACCCTTTCATCACGCCCAGAGAAAACAAACTCAAAAAGGGCTGCCGTCCAAGCGGCAGCCACCGTTTCGAAGGAGAGACATAATGACTGAGACTGACGTTCAAGAAATGACCACGGCGGGCGCCCGACGACGCGATCCATTGCGGCAGGTACGGTACTCACTTCCGACCACAATCCTCTTTGGTCAGGGCGTGCTCGAAGAACTTCCGGCGCTGCTCGAGCAGATCAAGGTTGTGAACCCTCTACTCATCACGGACAAGGGACTGGCTGCAACGACTGTGCCGGCGCAGGTCACAGCGGTACTGGACAAGGCGGGCGTCACGCATGCTGTTTTCGACGAGGTCCAGTCAGACCCCTCCACGCATCTCGTCGACCAGATCGCTGAGTTGGTTCTCAAGGGCGGGCACGACGGCGTGATCGGTCTCGGTGGCGGAAGTGCGATGGACTCAGCGAAGGCCGCAGCAGCTGCCGCCGCCAACGGTGTGTCTTCACTGAAGCTCGTCGGACAGGAGAACGTCGAGAACGCTCCGCTGCCAATCATCGCGATCCCGACCACGGCTGGCCCCGGTAGCGAAGTGACACGTTTCGCCGTCCTGACGGATGAAAAAGCAGGAGCGAAGGTTTCAATCGCTTCAATGAAAATCATGCCTGTCTTCGCGATCCTCGCGCCCGAACTGACGGTAGGACTTCCCGCGAAATTCACATCCGGCACTGGCCTCGACGCGCTAGGACATGCCATCGAGTCATACGGCAGCGTGTGGAACAACCCGATTTCGGAGGGCATGGCCCTCCAGGCCATCACTCTGATCGGGCAGCACCTGCGCACGGCGACCAACGACCCGACAAACCTGCAAGCTCGAGGAGGCATGCTCGCCGCCAGCTGCATCGCAGAACTTGCGGCCAACACGACACGCCTCGGCCTTGCACACGCTCTTGCCGTTCCCCTTGGGGCGACCCACCACGTTCCACACGGGCTCGCAGTGGGCATGATGCTGATCCCGATGTGCGCGTTCAACGAGCAGGTTGATCCGGAGCGGTATGCGCGCATCGCCTCCGCACTGGAACCTGGCAGCACCGACATCGTCGCTGCACTCACGTCACTGTACGAGGACATCGGCATGGAGTCCAGGCTTGCAGAATTCGGCGTCATTCCTGAGGACTACGACCGGGTTATCGACCTCGCCGTAAAGAGTGACAACGTGGATGCGAACCCGCGGGAGGCATCCCGGGCGCAGCTGGCCGCCCTCCTCGAAGCCGCGCTCTGACCGCGCTCCCAAATTAGTCTGTAACTCCACCAGAAAGGTTTGACGCACAGCGTCTTACGCAAATGACCACAACACCAACGAGCACTTCCCCGGCCACTGACGTGCCAGTCTCAGCCAATCGCATCGGAGGACGCTCCGTTCCCCACACCCGCACCGCTCCGCTCCTGGATCCTGCGACGCTGGAAGTCATCGCCCTTGTTCCCCGCTCGACCTCCTCCGACGTTGACGACGCTGTCACCGCCGCCCGCAGCGCATCGGCAGGTTGGGCAGCCACAGCGCCTCAGGAACGCAGCAGAGTCCTCCTGCGATGGGCGGAACTACTGCTTCAGCACAGAGAGGAGCTCGCCGCGTTGGCAACCTCGGAGATGGGCAAGCTTCTGAAGGAGAGCCGCGGCGAAGTCGACCGCGCCGTCTCGGAGATCCAGTTCATGAGCGGCGAGGCTTTGCGCCTCAACGGGGAAACTTTCCCGAGCGCAACACCTGGCACGTTGATTTACACAACGAGGGTTCCTGTTGGCACCGTCGCGGCGATAACCCCGTGGAACTTCCCGATCGTCGCCCCTGTACGCAAGATAGCGCCCGCTCTGGCTGCCGGAAACACAGTCATCGTCAAACCCGCAGCTGAGTCGCCGCTGAGCACACTCCGGCTCGTCGATCTTCTTGAAGAGGCGGGCCTACCGGCAGGCGCCGTCAACGTTGTATGTGGAAGCGGGAGCGAGGTCGGTGCCGCACTCGTGGCTCATCCAGGAATCGATGCAATCACTTTCACCGGTTCAACCCAGGTGGGGCGCACAATCGCTGAGGCAGCGGGACGCAGGCTCGTCCCGGCCCAGCTAGAGCTGGGGGGAAAGAACGCGGTTTATGTCGACATCTCTGGGGATCTTGACCGCGCTGTGCCGGAAATTGTCTCGGCATCGATTCAGGCCACGGGACAGCGGTGCACCGCCATAAGCCGAGTGATAGCGCATGAGGCAATTGCCGATGAACTTGTTCTCCGGCTTGCTGCCGCGTATGACGAACTCCTCATCGGATCGGGTCGGGAAGCCGTTGACGTTGGTCCCCTGGTTTCGGAGAAGGCCCGCGACGATGTCGCCGCTCACGTCAAAGTCGCAGTCGAAGAAGGAGCGCGCACCGCTACCTTCCGAAGGGACGCTCCCGAGGGAGCTTACCTCGCTCCAGTTGTACTGGACGGTGTCACACCAACCATGGCTATCGCACGAGACGAGGTCTTCGGTCCTGTCCTCTCAGTCTTGCGAGTTGCCGGCCATGAAGAAGCGATTGAGGTCGCTAATGCGTCCGAATACGGCCTCGCCGCTGCTGCATTCGCTGGTGACATCCGTGTGGCCAACGAGTTCGCCCAGAACGTACGCGTCGGCATGATTCACATCAACCACGGTACGTCGAGCCAGGCACACGTTCCGTTCGGCGGGGTCGGTGCGAGCGGGTTGGGGCCCTACTCCATTGGGCACAGCGTGCAGGAGTTCTTCACCCAGGTAAAGGCCGTGTACGTGAAGAGCTGAGTTTTTCGAGCTGCGCCGGGGAGGGTCGACGTGCCACAAGTCGCTGATTTAGCCACGGCCGCAAAGCTAGAACGTCGGAGGGGGGCGGGCAGCCCGCTCCCCTCCTGCTCATCCAGTGACAAGGCCTACCCCTCCTTCGCCTACGGGCAACGGGAGTTTAGGGTCCAACGGGGATACGCGCCCATCCGCCATGGACGAATCCCATCACTCTCCAAGAAAGCCAGAAATCATGTCCTACCGGACCAATCTCAGCAAACCTTCAGGCGTGGCACTCACCGGCTACACCTTCACAGGCAAGGCCAACTTGATCGCGCGGCGGAACGTGGCAAGATACTTTGACGTTCCCGAAATCGAGCAGAAAATGCTCGTTCGGAGGGCCGCCGTCGCCGAGGGCGCGGCCAAGAACGGCGCGCCGAGTCCACGGCTGACTGCCGTTCTGTCATAGGACGGGACGACATCGACATCGTAGACGTCTGCGCCCCGGACTGGACGCTGGAGGCCGGCAAGCCCGTCCTGGTGGAGAAGCCCCTGGCCATCACGACCGCAGAGGCCGAAACCAAGGGTGTCCAGTCCATAATCGGATTCAGCTACCGCCGCGTCCCCGCCCTGGCCCTGGCCCGGGAGCTTATTGCCGAGGGCCGGCTGGGTGCTGTCCGACACATCCGCGCCGCCTACTTCCAGGACTGGCTCTCCGACACCGCATCCCCCGTAATATGGCGGCCTCGCAAGGAAACCGCCAGCCCCGGCGCCCCGGGCGACATCGCCGCGCACGCCATTGCCCAGGTCGTATTCCTCCTCGGTGACGCCGTCACCGAGGTCACCGGCCGTCTGCACACCTTCGTGGACCGTCTCCCCGGACCGGACAGTCCAGAAGAAGTAGCGGTCGACGCCGCCGCCTGGGCCACGCTGACCCTCGCCTCCGGAACGATCGCCTCGGTGGAAGTCTCCCGCATGGCTACGGGCCAAAAGAACTCCCTTAGGCTCGAGATTTACGGCGACAAGGGCACCATCCTGTTCGATGCTGACGCCCTGAACGAGCTCGGCTTCCTAGACGCCACTGCCCCTGTCCATGAGCAGGGCTTTCAACGGATCCTGGTCAAGAGCCCGATCAGGTGTGGGGAAATGGGACGCCTCAAGCCTAACCACGGGCGGCTGGTCCATGGCATGATTGCTCGTAGCCAGGCGGGATGAGCAGAAACCGCTCTACTCCGGCCCCGTCGCTGCTGTCCTGTCGCGCCAGGCGCGCTCACACGTCGCGGAGTCAGCACCATCACGGGACAGCACATTGAGTTGCGGGGCGCGTGAGGTGCTTAATGCAGGCCGACCCCCCGACGCTTACATACCGTGGCATCAACTGTTCAAGCGAACTTACTGGCGTCGCTCGGTCACGGGCGTGATTTTGTATGGGCAGACCAAGGGAATCGAGCTTGTCCCTTGGCATCCTCAAGAACCTTCCCGTCAGGCAGCAACCCTCGTCTTGGAAGGACCTAGACATGGCGAAAGATCCCTAATATAGCCCCCGCCAAGGCCACAATTTACGACATCGCAAAACTCGCAGGTGTTAATGCCCCAACGGTGTCGCGTGCGCTGGGCTATCAAGACCGGGCAGTGCCAAAAACGGAGGCTCGTCGAGGATGCGGCCGAGCAACTCAGCTACAGGGTCAATCCAATGGCTCGTGCACTGCAAACCGGCCGCACCGGCATGGTTGGGCTCATTGTCACCGACCTCGCCGATCCAAGCTACTTCGACATCATTCGCGGCGCCCAGTCCGAAGCCGCCACACGCGGCTTGACGTTGGTGCTGGCCGAATCGTCAGACTCGAGTGCAGAGACGACTTCAGCGTGGTTGGCTTCGACAACATCTTCGGGTCGGACTTCACCACACCGGCACTGACGACTATCGCTTCCCCCTTCAGCGCGTGCGGTGCAGCGGCACATGACCTGCTGGCCGCCCTGCCGAGTGACGGTTCGAACTCCAGACAACTCACGCCAGGAGTCATGCACTACTGCGGACCACGTTGCTGCCCGCGGGTCCAGCGGCTGACATCTGACCGCGAAGACTCGAAACTAGATCTCCTCAGAGCCGGACTTACCTTGCAAATCGCCGCAACCGGTAAAAATGGGCACGGTGTGTCGCCGACAGCAATTTAGGCCACCTAAAGCGATGACATATTAAAAGCATTGGCAATCCGCTCAGCACCTGTCTGAGGCAATACTCGCGTCTGTCCATGAACTCGCCCCGAAGCTGATGCCCGCGATTTGGCATTGCTTTCGTTAGCAAAACGCAGGTAGTCACCACCTATCGACCGCCATCATCACCGGATACCAGAACCCCATGAATTACACGTCCCCGCCGCAAGAATCAAGGAAGGCTTCATAACGCCATGTCTTTCGAAATCTTCAACTGGAACGGGATCAAACCCGGTGATGAGATTGAGGTGCTCGATGACGGCCTAGTCATTGCACGTGGAGTAATCGAAGACCTGGCTTCAGATCAAAGCATCATCCGGCTCAAGCTCTCCTATGGGAGAGGTGAACGAACATACCGCCGGGAGGACGGCTGGCAGGTTCGCACTATCCACCGGAATCGCCGAACCCGGCCGTGCTGGACCTGATAAGTTGAGGCACACCTCAACCTGACGCCGGGCCGCCTGGCCAGGGAGGATTCGCCTGTCGGCTGCTCTGGTCTTGTTCTCAGACACTTGCCGACCTGCAATAGGTGACATCGCCAGCCCCTGCCGCAGGCGACTTCCGTCAAGTCCCGATTCTGCGGACTATTTCAACGATTCTCGGGCTACCGCACCCGAATTTCCTGCCCCTCCGACTGTCAGGGTGGCATCTGAGAACATCATGATCCACTGTCGATAAAACGGAATTTCGGCGCTATCCTGCCACCAACGAAGATCGTCGCGTCGAATTTCGCGTGCCAGATGAGGACGGCAGACCGCTGCCCGCAAGTTGGCCCCCGATGCCCCCACCCCGTCCAACGCGGCTCTACGGGAGGCTTACCCCGAGGTACCTTGATGGAGCGGCGCGTAGCGGAGCGTCATTCACGGAGGGCCGGTCGAGCTCGAGGCGGTAGGTCCGCTCCGTTGTGCCGCGGACGGGTCGTTCATGCACGACCTCCAGCGCCCCTGCTTTGGCCAACGTCCCGATATACCGGTAAGAGCCGCCAATCCCCGCAGGCAAGCGCCAACCGAATCTTCATCGGTCCCTTCATGGCCTACAGGGACAGTGCGTACGATTGGCTTTCACAGCTTCGGGAGAACCCGGGAGAGGCTCCGGGGTTCCAGTACCCTGACTGGCCCGGTGGACTGTCCCTCCTCAAAACTGCAACTGATTAGGGCCTGCCGCATCGGCTCGCCCCGCTCTTCGAGTTGGTCTATGAGGGTCTCGACGCCCATCCGGCCTAGGGCGGTGCTGGGCAGGGTCATGACGGTCAGCCGCGGGTCAGTGGCGGCGGCAATGGCCGGGGAGGATCCGATCAGAAGGACCGACATATCCGCGGGAACGCAGAGCCCTGCCTTGTTCAGCCCGTTGGTGAAGCCGAACGAGGCGTTGTCATTCATCAGGATCACCGCCGTGGTGTCGGGGGCCGTGGCGAGGAGCTCTTCTGCGGCCGCCTGCCCTGAAATCGGCGAATTTGCACAGGAGATGTGGGCAGTTACGAGTCCCCTTCGCTCCATCTCCGCGACGAAAGTGGACCTGGTCCGGACGAGAGGGCCGTAGTCACTCAGGCCCTGTTCGGCGACGTCGCTGTCCACGAAACAAATCCGCCGGTGGCCCAGTCCGTCCAAGTAGGACACAGCCTCAATCATCGAGCGCTCGAAATCCACGTCCACGTACGGTAGGCCTTCCGGATGCCTGGTCCGCCCGATCAGCGCGAACGGCATCGTGGACCGCTGCAACGGCTCCACCCGGGGATCGTCCAACTGCACTTCCATCAGCAGCACACCGTCAATGAAGCCGCTTGCGATGAGCTCCTCGACCTGCCCGGCCTCGTTGCTGATAGGCCAAAGAACCAGGTTGTACCCCAGGTCCTTTGCTGTCTGTGCTGCGCTGGTGAAGAACTTCACGGCAGTCTCGGTCAAGCGGCGCTGCAGCGCGGGGTAGAGCAGCGCGATGATCCGGGTGCGCTTGCTCGCTAGGGCGCGGCCGAGGGCGTTGCGGCGATAATCGAGCTGGCGCATCGCCTCCTCTACCCTGGCCCGGGTGGCGGGAGCAACGGGCTTTGTATCGTTGATGACGAAGGACACGGTGGCAATCGAGACGTCCGCCAGTTTTGCAACGTCCCTCATCGTGGGCACGGCACACCTCCCTCACTTGCAATCTCTGATCAACGCTGATCTCAGTTAACCGGTTAAATTAGTTCTTGACAACCCTTCTCACCGACGGGCAGAGTTGTTTTCGATATCCCAAGCACTTCAGCCGAGCATCGACGGCGGGTCTCGGTTAACCGCTTAACAGGATCGTTAGATCCACAAACTTGGCCTCATCGATGTTTAGTCGCAGGCACAATCTCAGTCGCAATCACATAAGCAAGGGAGCTTTTGAGCATGAACACCAGAAAGAAAATCACCGCGGTCTTGGCGATGGCGGCGGTTGTGCCACTGACATTCACGGCCTGTGGCAGCGGCGGAGGCGGCGGGGCGACCTCCGGCGAGGACGTTAAGACATTGACCGTGTTGGACAGTTACAACAACGAACCCGACAAGAGCATTCTGCAGGCGGCAATCGACAAATGCGCTGCGCAGGTCGGCGTGACGATTGAAAGAACCACGGTTCCCGGCAAGGACCGGATGCAGACGGTACTGCAGCGGTCATCCTCCCGGACCCTGCCTGACGTCTTGATGCTTGATAACCCGGAGGTGAAGGACGTGGCCGCTACAGGGGCACTCGCTCCCCTGGGTGGATACGGCGTAGACACCGCACCGTTCGCCGGGAACAGCCTTGATGCCGTGACCCATGAGGGCGAGATTTACGGACTGCCGCTGCCAGCGGATACTCTTGGCCTCTTTTATAACGCAGACCTGCTTGCAGCCGCCGGCGTTGAGCCGCCCAAGACCTGGGATGAGCTGAAGGCCGCAGCAGCCAAGCTCACCGTTGGTGATCAATACGGCCTGGCCTTCTCTGCAGCAGCCACCTATGAAGGGGCGTGGCAGTTCCTGCCCTTCATGTGGACCAACGGCGGTGATGAGACCAAGCTGGACACTCCGGAAGTCAAGGAAGCCCTGCAGCTCTACGTCGACCTGGTAAACAGTGGATCAGCCTCACGAAGCGTCGTGAACTGGACCCAGGCGGATGTAAAGGATCAGTTCCTTGCGGGCAAGGCCGCGATGATGATCAACGGGCCGTGGCAGATCCCCGCACTTGCCCAGGCGCCGCAGGTGAAGTGGGACACCGTGCAGATTCCGGTAAACAAGCCCGGGCAAACACCCACTGCACCTCTTGGCGGCATGGTTTGGACCGTCCCGATGACGGGGGACGAAGCGAAGCAGAAGAAGGCCGCTGAGTTCGTTGAGTGCACCGGAAGCGAAGACAGCCAGATGGCGCTGGGCAAGGCCCGACACACTGTTCCCGTTCGGGCGGATCTTCACGAAGCGTATGTGAAGGAGTTGCCGACGATGGAGGCTTTCACAGAACAAGTAGAGAATGCCAAGGCGCGGACAGGGAAACTTGGCGCTGAATGGCCCAAGGCCGGTACCACGATCTACACCGCCGTCCAGCTGGCCCTCACCGGCCAGGCCTCGGTCGAGGACGCTTTCTCGCGTGCATCAGCGGGCTGATACTGAGTTCTGAAATCCAGGCAGGGTGTTTCGACGACGGAGCCGGAAGGGCCAACAATAATGCCAACAATTCAGCGGTCCGCGCTGCAACCCATCGCGGTGCCCCAGACACGTAACACCCTGTCTGCACGCAAGAGGTTTTCGCAGGAAAACCTGATGAAGATCCTCTTTGTCGTGCCGGCAGGTCTCTACATCGCATTGTTCTTCGGGTATCCCGTGGTGAAAAACATCACCATGAGCCTGCAGGAGTACACCACAAGAACCTTTTTCACCGGAGAAGCGCCTTGGGTGGGCTTCGAGAACTATGTGACAGTTTTTTCCAGCAACCTGTTCTCACCGGCGTTGCTTAACACCGCACTCTTCACCATCGGATCCATCGCCGGGCAATTTGCCATCGGACTGGCGCTTGCTTCATTCTTCAAACGGCGCTTCCCGCTAAGCAACTTCCTGCGCTCAATGCTCCTGTTGCCGTGGCTGCTCCCCCTGATCGTGGGCAGCGCCACCTGGCGGTCAATTTTGGATCAGGACAGCGGCATCCTTAACCGGTTCCTCGAAGCCATAGGGGTAATCCAGGATCCTGTCCCGTGGCTGACGAGCCCCGCAGTCGCGTTGACGGCGGTGGTACTGGTGAACATCTGGGTAGGCATACCGTTCAATGTCACCATCCTGTACGGCGGTCTGCAGGATATCCCGGACGAGCTGTACGAGGCCGCGGCACTGGACGGAGCGACTGGGTGGAAAGCCTTCCGGCACATCACCTGGCCGAACCTGCAGCCCGTCGTCAGTGTCGTTCTCGTCCTCGGCGTCGTTTACACGATCAAGGTTCTGGACATCATCCTGGGCCTGACGAACGGCGGTCCGGCGAACGCCACCCAGACACTGGCCGTGCGTTCATACCAGGAGTCGTTCATCGACTTCGAGTTCGGTGTGGGAGCGGCATACAGCAACGTCCTCATTCTGATCTCCCTCCTGTTCGCAATCATCTATCTCCGCGCCAACCGGCGCGCAGTCGACGAATAAGGGGCACATGCCATGACAACAGCGGCAGCAATCAAACTCCGCCCAGAGTCACACAAAAAGGCCACCGGCTCGAGGCAACCTGTTCATCCAGGACTTTTCACGGCACTTGGCGTTGTGTTCCTGGCCATCATGCTCTTCCCGATCTACTGGATGGTGAACGCTTCACTCCAACCATCAGGAAACACCCTGACAGCGGGACTCTTCCCCACGAATCCCCATTTCGGCGGCTACGAAACAGCGATTTCACAGCAGGGCAGGAACCTGGTCACCAGCCTGATCGTCTCCGTCGGAACGGTCCTGTTCAGCCTGGCGATCGCGGCGCCGGCGGCTTACGCCCTGGCCCAGTTCCGGTTTCGTTGGATTAACGTGGCGCTCCTCGTCATTCTCGTCTCGCAGATGATCCCGGGAATCGTGATCGCCAACGCTCTATACGCCGCCTACAACGACCTGGGACTGCTGAACTCGATCCCCGGGCTGATCCTGGCCGATGCCACGCATGCGATTCCGTTCGCGATTCTCATCCTGCGCGCATTCATGATCGGTATTCCGCCGTCAATTGTTGAGGCGGCGAGGGTTGACGGCGCCGGGTTGGTAAGAGCGTTCTTCTCGATAGTGGTGCCGATCAGCCGTAACTCGCTGATCACGGCAGGGTTGTTCTCCTTCCTGTTCTCCTGGAGCGATTTTCTCTTTGCCCTTACCCTCACCACCACCCAGGACGTGCGTCCTGTGACGCTTGGCATTTACCAGTACTTGGGATCTGAGGTCTCCAACTGGAGCGCGGTGATGGCCACCGCTGTGCTTTCGTCATTGCCGGCGATTGTCTTGCTTTTGATTGCACAGAAATACATAGCCGCCGGGGCCACCGGCGGAGCCGTCAAGTAACCAAACACTCGCGTCGGGACCCACCGAGTCCGAGATTATTCCACCACCACGTACACAAAGTTAGGAAAACAATGTCTGAAACAAGCACCGCCGGGCACCTTAGGGTCGTCGTCTGGGGGGAGAACCGCCACGAGCAGGTACAGCCGAAGGTGGCGGAGATTTACCCCGAGGGCATGCACAACACCATCCGGCAGGGCATCGAGGAGAACCTGGGCCAGCAGGCCAAGGTAACCACCGTGACACTCGATGATCCCGAGCACGGACTGACCGAAGAGGTTTTGGCAAACACCGACGTGCTGGTGTGGTGGGGGCACGCCGCCCATGCAGAGGTCTCCGATCACGTCGTTGAGCGGGTGCACACGCACGTTCTGGCTGGCATGGGCCTGGTTGTCCTGCACTCCGGGCACTGGTCAAAAATATTCGGAAAGCTCATGGGCACCAGCTGCACCCTCCGCTGGCGCTCCGAGCAGGACCGCGAAATCGTCTGGACAGTAGATCCCACCCACCCCATCGCCAAGGGCATCCCGCACCCGTTCATCATTCCCGAGCAGGAAATGTACGGGGAATTCTTTGACATCCCCGCGCCAGATGAACTGATCTTCCTCAGCACCTTCTCCGGCGGGGAAGTCTTCCGCAGCGGCTGCACGTTCAAGCGTGGCTACGGCAAGATCTTCTTCTTCAGCCCCGGGGACCAGGACTACCCGGTTTACCACCACAAGGATGTACGTCGGGTGATCGCCAACGGCGTTGAATGGGCCAAGACCGAACGTCCCGAGCGGACAAGCCCTGTGCTCTTGCGCTACGAAACAGAAGACTTCTACAACGGCCACGGCTACAAGGGAGCAATGCACAATTGAGCACCTTCGCCACCCTGCCAGATACGAAGTCGCCCGTCAGAGTCGTCCTCCTCGGGGCAGGACTGATGGGAAAAAAATGGCTGTCGGTGTTGATGGCATCGCCCGACGTTGAGCTCGTAGGACTGGTTGACCTCAACCTCGCCGCAGCAGAAGCAGCACTTCGGGACGCGGGCATCGAGAACGTGCTCTGCGGGACAAACCTGACTGAGGTCAGTAACGCCACTGCCGCGCAGGCGGTCATCAACGTGACCGTGCCCGTGGCACACCATCCAACGAACGTGGAGGCACTCTTCGCAGGGCTGCCCGTACTGTGCGAAAAACCGGCAGCGCCAACAGTCAGTCAGGCGCTTTCCCTGGCTGCCGCCGCCGAAATGAGCGGGCAGTTGCTGATGATCAGCCAGTCCCGGCGCTACTACCGGAACCTGGCCGAGCTGAAAGACAACCTGGTCTCGCTGGGGGATGTCGGAACCGTGACGACCGAGTTCTTCAAGGCTCCTCACTTCGGGGGCTTCCGTGAGGAAATGGAGCACGTCCTGCTCGTCGACATGGCCATCCACGCCTTCGACGTGGCCCGCTATCTGCTGGACCAGGAGCCCGTGTCCGTTTACTGCGAGGAATACAACCCCAGCTGGAGCTGGTACGCCGGGGACGCAGCGACCACTGCCATCTTCGAATTCACTGGCGGTGCCCGGTACATCTATTCCGGCAGCTGGTGCAGCCCCGGTCTGGAAACTTCCTGGAACGGCAGCTGGCGCATCAGCGGGGCACACGGCACAGCACGCTGGGACGGGGAGAACCAGGCCGACTTCGAAATTGCGGGTGAAGGCACGGGCGAGGTGTCCCTGCCACAGCGGGTTGACCACGACGGGGCGGAGGAAATTGAAGGGTCCCTGGCTGAGTTCGTGAGTGCTCTGCGGACGGGAACCGTTCCCTCCGGCGAGATCCACGCCAATGTGCTCAGTCTGGCAATGGTAGAGGCAGCTGTTCTGTCGGCCCAGCAGAGGGAGCGGGTAAGTATGGAGCATGTTCTAAGTGCCGCCTATACCGCTGCCGTGAACGATGAGTCCCTGCCTGCAGTCAGGGACGCGCTGCTCGCCTGGCCGTCAGTGCAGGAGGTGTTCATGGCCGGCTCAAGGGTAGGGGCAGCACCCTCCGCCTAACTCCCTGGTATCTGAGTCTGAATCTTACCTTCGATCTTCAAGTATTCCGCGGACCCGGCGAGAAGCCTGACCCGCGAGAAAGTGGACATAGATATGTCGCTGGACACTAACCGGCCCCTGCGAGTGGGAATGGTGGGCTATTCCTTCATGGGTGCCGCGCATTCGCACGCATGGCGCACCGCCCCCAAGTTTTTCGATCTGCCCCTGCAACCGGAACTTGCAGTACTCGCCGGACGAAATGAGCCTGCGGTGAAGCGGGCAGCACAGAAAATGGGCTGGGCCGAAACGGAAACCGACTGGCGGACGCTCATCGGACGTGATGACGTCGACCTCATCGACATCTGCACACCAGGCAACACCCACGCGGAGATCGCGATGGCAGCATTGAAGGCAGGAAAGCACGTCCTCTGTGAAAAACCCCTTGCCAACTCGGTCGAGGAGGCCGAGCAGATGGCAACAGTGGCGGAAGAGGCGGCAAGATCAGGCATTTTCGCGATGTGTGGTTTCAGCTACCGCAGGACCCCTGCGCTGGCTCTCGCACGCCGGCTGGTCCAACAGGGGAAACTCGGCACTATCCGACACATTCGGGCACAGTACCTGCAGGACTGGCTTTCCGACGAAAACGCCCCCCTGACCTGGCGGCTCGACAAGGAGAAATCGGGTTCCGGCTCGCTGGGGGATCTCGGCGCTCACATCGTTGACGCGGCCCAGTTTGTCACCGGGCAGAAGATCACGGGCCTGTCCGCCGTTCTGGAAACCTTCGTCAAGGAACGGCCCGCCGGAGGCGACCTCGTAGGCCTCGGCGGACAAGGCGACTCTGCCCCGGATGCGGCACGGGGCCCGGTAACCGTTGATGACGCCGCTCTGTTCACTGCCAGGTTCGACGGCGGATCTGTCGGTGTGTTCGAGGCCACACGTTTCGCCTTGGGACGCAAGAACGCGATGCGACTTGAGGTCAGCGGTTCGGACGGCTCAGTGTGCTTCGACTTCGAGGACATGAATGTGCTCCAGTTTTTCGATGGGACCGAAAACACCGAAAGCGCCGGATTCCGCAGAATAATCGTCACCGAACCAGAGCATCCCTATGTGGGAAACTGGTGGCCTGCAGGCCATGGGCTGGGATATGAGCACAGCTTTACCCACCAAGTGGTGGATTTGGTCCGAGCGATAGCCGCTGCACAGCAGCCGGAGCCCTCATTTTCAGACGCGCTGCAAGTTCAGCGCGTCCTGAATGCGGCAGAACTGAGCAGCAGCGCCGGCTCCAACTGGCAGCCGGTGGAGACGCAACCATCGTCGATCCGGTCTGTGGTGGGGTAGCCAAGGCCTCGGAGGGGCCGGCCTACCTGGTCCCACTTCGCGCCGATGCTGCCCTTACGGGTCGACAGCGGGCCCAGCCTTACTGTCGCAGCCGTCGCTTTCGCTGCTCTTATGAGTGTCGCTGTCCTGGTGATCGTCATCATCACCACCACGGCGTGCCAAGCAAAGCGGTAGCGGCTCCGGACGTTTACTCGGATATTTGCATAACAACAGGTAAGGCACACCAGGGTGGAAACGCTGACCTCTTTCCCTGGGCAGCTTTCCACATGGCCGAATCCGAATACAGGTTCTGGACCTCGCCGACCGCGGCTCACACCCAGTTTTCCTACTACGCTGAAGAGAAGGAAATAGGATATCTACGACAAGGTCACCGCGCAGGAAAGCTCAATCTCTTCAGAGGACACTGCTCCCCCGCGCCCGGGCTCGACGTGTTAGAAGTCAGCGGACGCACCCCCGGGCAGGCCATGGTCCGACTCCAGACCACAGCCGAACTCGTCATGCTCGCTTCGGACGCAATGCACTCTTACGAAGAACTGGAACGGGACATGCCGTTCATCGCAATCAGCAATCTTCCTGCGATGTACTACCTGTTCGCGTACCTCAGAGAGCAGGCCAAGACAACCGGCCTCATCATCGTTCCCGGTCATGACCCAGACGTCATGCGCCGCTTCACCCCTTACGAGGGCGCGCTGTACGGCAATGCCGTGACCATTTAACGACCTCCCCATATCCAGCTCGGAAAAGGACCACATGTCAGCGACCAGATTTGAAGTCGTAGCAACTTATACAACGCTCATCGGACGGGAAGCGGATGTCCTTGAAAACTTGCGTGCCCTAGCCGAAGCCAGCCGCAAGGAACCTGGAAACCTCCGATACGAATACTTCCAAGGCGTTGAGGACCACTCGCGAATCGTCATTTTGGAGACCTACCGAACCTCCGAGGACTTCGATGCCCACCGACAGACCCCCCACTTCCAGCGCATTGGCGCCGAAACCATCATCCCCATCCTGGAAAGCCGAACCGTCTCCACCTTCGAGTCCCACGCCGACTAAAGCCAGATTCTCTGCCCACTGTACAAAACCCCACGGAACCCTCAGGAAATGTAGCCCCATTGTCGTCGCCCACCGTTGACTCGTCAATTCCTTGCTGGTATTCCAACCGGCCTGCTGATCAACGGTGACTGGCCTCCGGCAGCGTCCCGCAAGACGTTCGAGGTCGATGACCCATACGCCAGCTCAGCCGATTTCACCTCAACACGGACCGCACTAACCGGCAGGGGAGACCGTCCCATTTCCCGACTCGGTCTGACAACTGTTGGCTTCGACTTTGACAAAGTGCATTTTTTTGGGCCGAAAACACTCTTGCAACCCTGGAAGGTCGGAACCCGGACGATGACCTCCAGTTCCCAGGCTGGGTGTCCAGCGACAGACTGCGTCGCAGACTCGGTGACGGCCGAGCGGTATTTCATGGGCCGAGTCGCAACCACAGCCGATCACTCCTTCGCCGGGTTGCGGCACACCTCAACCTGACCGGCCATTTGTCTGACGGAAGCTGCATTTTCGCGTTTTGTTCAGGGCGTCATTGGTCAATCCAGCTGCCGCTCCGGGGTGGTCGTCCTTCACGCTCGATGTTCTTTGGGGGCTCGTCCGCGCCGCCGCATGGAGAACCCACCGCCGAAACCGATCACGACCCGACCCGATGCACCACCAACCCGCACAAGGTATACGTATACATTTTTCAGCGGAACATATTGTGGACCCGAATGTATACGTATACAGTTGACGATCAAGCAGGCCGTTGGTCTGGATCGGGGCGCTCAAAGGTCGCCCATCAATGACGATGGAGGGGAAAATCCTCATGACAGTTACAGCAGCAATCAGTTCGGCCGTGGACTCCGTGATGTTGAAGGAGCCAGCTCAGAACAGCGTCAACCGGGGCAGCACCCCTGAGGTGCGAGCCACCGTCGAAGGCGTCATTGCGGACATCCGTGAACGCGGGGACGCAGCCGTCCGCGAATATTCCGAGAAGTTCGACAAGTACGCGCCCGAGTCCTTCCTGCTCACCAAGGAGCAGTTGGAGGAGATCATGGCCCGCGTTCCGGGACAGACCATCGAGGACATCAAGTTTGTCCAGGAGCAGGTCCGGGTGATGGCGCAGAAGCAGCTCGAGTCACTGTCCGACTTCGAGATTGAAACCCTGCCGGGTGTCTTCCTGGGCCAGAAAAATGTTCCGATCCAAGCGGCCGGCGCCTACATCCCGGGCGGGAAGTACCCGCTGCTGGCCAGCGCGCACATGACCATCGTCACCGCCAAGGTCGCAGGTGTCGAACGCGTCGCCGCCTGCACACCCCTAATTCAGGGTGAGGTTCCTGATGCCACTGTCGCCGCCATGTACCTGGCCGGTGCCGACGAGATTTACCTGCTCGGCGGCATCCAGGCCGTAGCCGCCCTCGCCATCGGTACCGAGACCATCAAGCCGGTCAACATGCTGGCCGGGCCCGGCAACGCGTTCGTGGCCGAGGCCAAGCGCCAGCTCTTCGGTGAAGTCGGCATCGACCTCTTCGCCGGTCCCACCGAAGTCCTGATCGTGGCCGACGAGCACGCTGACCCGTTCATCGTCGCAGTGGACCTCCTGTCCCAGGCTGAGCACGGCCCCGATTCGCCCGCTGTCCTGATCACCACTAGCGAAGAACTCGGCCGGAAAGTTATCGAGCACATCGACACGATCCTGGTCGACATGCCCACCCGCGACTACGCCGGTGCCGCATGGCGGGACTGGGGTGCCGTCCACGTGGTTGAAACCCTCGACGACGCTTACGTCCTGGCCGACGAGTACGCCTACGAACACGTCCAGATCCTCACCGAGAACCCCCGCGAAGCGCTGGAAAAGATGCACGACTACGGCGCACTGTTCCTGGGCGAAGGAACCTGCGTCTCCTACGGAGACAAGGTCATCGGCACCAACCACGTCCTCCCCACCCGCGGCGCGGCCCGCTACACCGGCGGCCTCTGGGTCGGCAAGTACCTGCGCACCGTGACCTACCAGGAAGTGACCAACACCGAATCCAGCGCCTTCTTCGGCGAACTCTGCGGGCGCGCCTCCCGGGTGGAACGGTTCGAAGGACACGCCCGCTCGGGCGACGTCCGTGCCGCCAAGTACCGCGGTACCACCCTGCCTTGGTCCGATCACACCTTCGGGAACTGACAAGAACCCCTGATCGCTTTCCCAAGAATCGAGTTTTGCCATGTCAGACAAGAAGTCCATGACAACAGAACAGGTCCGCCGACGGACCCTGTTCTCCGGCACCATCGGCGCGATCGTTGAATGGTACGAGTACACCGTGTACGCCACCGCTGCCGCCCTGGTCTTCGGGCCCCTGTTCTTTCCCGCAATGGACCCGAGCATCTCCCAGATCGCGGCCTTGGCAACGTTCGGCGTCGGATTCGTCGCCCGCCCGCTCGGCGCGTTCGTCGCCGGTCACCTTGGTGACCGGATCGGACGAAAATCGACCCTGATCCTCACATTCGCGATCATGACCGCCTCCACAGCACTGATCGGCATGCTTCCCACCTATGAGGCTGTCGGAGTGCTGGCCCCTATCCTGCTGTGTGTGCTGCGACTGGCGCAGGGCTTCGCGGTGGGCGGGGAATGGGGCGGGGCCGCCATTATCGCCGTGGAAAACGCACCCAAAGGAAAACGTGGCTTTTACGGTTCATGGCCACAGATTGGCGTTTCGTGCGGTCTCCTCCTGGGCACCGCAGCCGTGGCACTTGCCGGCGCCCTGACAGGTGACGCCTTCACAACCTGGGGCTGGCGCATACCCTTCCTCCTGAGCATCGTGCTGGCCGCAGTTGGCCTCTACATCCGACTCAACGCAACCGAGAGCCCGGAATTCCTTGCCGAAAAGGAAAAAATGGCAAAGGAGGCCCAGCACCGCAAAGCCCCCATTGCCGAACTGCTCAAGCACCACCGCAAGCCGCTGCTGATCGCCATCTTCGCCCGCTTCGCCGAAGCCGGAAACTACTACCTCTTCACCGTCTTCGTCCTCTCCTACGTCACCACCACCCTGAAGGTCCCGCAGCACTACGGACTGACCGCAGTCATGATCGGTTCTGCCCTGAACATCATCATGATCCCGGTCTTCGGACGCCTCTCAGACCGCATCGGCCGCAAGCGGACCTTCCTGCTCGGCGGCACAGCAATAGTGCTGACCGCGTGGCCGATATTTGCCCTGGTCGGCACGGGCCAGCAACTGGCCATCATCCTCGGTGTCGCACTGTTCCTGGCCCTGGGTCACGCGCTGGTCTACGCACCACTCCCGGCGCTGTACTGCGAACTCTTCCCCACCGCCGTGCGGTACTCGGGAATCTCCATCGGCTACCAGATGGCATCCATCCTGCTCGCCGGATTCATGCCCGCGCTGGCCAGCGCGCTCGTCCTCTGGAGCGGCGGGACCTGGCCCGTCGTACTGATCATCATCGCCTCAACCATCATCGCCATGATCTCGGTCTCCTTCGCGAAGGAAACCAAAGACCTTGACCTGGCTGAAATCGGCAAGAGGCCGGCCCTCACCGGAACGAAAGCCTAACCGGAAGAGTGGCATTACTCGGCCGGAGCGGCGGAGCCCGAACCAGCGGGATCCGCCGCTCCGGCCTCCCCCACACTGCCCAGGGTCCGGGGTGCCAGTGGGTGGGATGAGCTTGGCCTAGTCTGAAAACAACGCAGTACAGCAGCCCGGTGCACCCTGTACCGGAACAATCAGTCAACGGAAAGGAGGGCACGATGGTCACAAGCCGCGATGTAGCAGAACTCGCCGGTGTCTCCCAGGCGACCGTCTCCCGTGTGATGTCCTCCCCCGCGAAACTTTCACCGGCCACCAAAGCCCGCGTCCAGGCAGCCATGGAAACCCTGGGTTACGTGCCGCACGCCGGCGCCCAAGCCATGAAAACCCGCCGGACCAACACCATCGGCGTCGTTGTCGCGGACCTCACCAACCCCTTCTACCCCGAAGTGCTGGACGAACTAAGCCGCGAACTCGACGCCGCTGGCTTCCGTGTCGTCATCTGGAACGCCGGCGGCGGAAGCCACCACGACGCGCTCAAGGCCATCCGCGAACACGCCGTCGACGGAGTAATCTTCACGACCGCCACCGAAGACTCACTGGAACTGCAGGCAGCCATCGAAAAGAACAGCCCCATCGTCCTCATCAACCGCGTAGTGGAAGGCCTGGACTGCGACCAGGTCACCAGCAGCAACACCGCCGGGGGCACCGCCGTCGCCAACTACCTGCTGGCACACGGCAAGACACGTGTGGCCTTCATCGGCGGCGCGCAAAACGCCAGTACCTCCCGCGAACGCGGACGCGGATTCCTCGGAAGAATGGCAGAGCAGGGCCACGTCGTCCCAGAACACTTCCGCTTCGACGGCAAGTTTTCCCACGACATCAGCGCCCAGATCACGAACCGGCTGCTCGCCCGCGCCGACCGGCCCCAAGCCATCTTCTGCGCCAACGACCACATGGCCTTCGGCGCCTTAGACGCCCTTCGAGCCCACCACATCCAGCCCAAGGACTGCTGGGTCATCGGATACGACGACGTCGACATGGCAGCCTGGGACTCCTTCAGCCTCACCACGGTCCGACAACCAAGCCGCGAAATGGCCCGCGCCGGAGCAGAAATGATGATCAACCGAGTCCACACACCAAAACACGCGCCGCGGAAGGTGAACTTCCCCTGCGATCTCATCGTCCGTGGAAGCACCGAGCTGGCTGGCCTCACCGGCAGCAACGGATCAGGGTCCGCACCAAACTAAGTTTGCAGCATACGTATTTGAAATGCGTTAGTTGTCAGTAACCGGCCATCAAGCTGCCGATGCCTGCCAGCACCCAGAGCCCTTTAGTGCATCCACCCCTCCCACATAGGAGCTATCCAAAAAGCCGTGTGGCATGCAGCGGGTAACCGCCCGCAACTTTCGTCGTCGGCCCGGCACCTATCGGATCGCCGATATCACAGCCGAATTCAGGAAAGGGAACCATGAAGATTACTGGCGCGGTCCTCGAGACCGCGGGCTCTCCCCGCCCGTATGCCCAGTCCCGGCCCCTCTTAGTTGCGGAGCTTGACCTCGCCGAACCGGGACCGAAGGAAGTCCTGATCCGGATGGAGGCTGCAGGCATCTGCCACTCGGACCTCTCTGTCGTCAACGGCGACCGCCCCCGTCCGCTACCCATGCTTCTCGGCCATGAGGCTGCCGGGACGGTCGTCACTGTTGGCACGGAGGTTGATGACCTGGAACCGGGCCAGCGGGTGGTCACGGTTTTCCTGCCGCGCTGCGAGGAGTGCGTCAACTGCCGGACCGAAGGCAAACTGCCATGCAGCGTGGGCACAGAATCAAACGGGGCCGGAACACTGCCCGGCGGACCCACCCGCCTCACACGCAGCGGCCAGCCAGTTCATCATCATCTAGGAGTTTCGGGCTTCGCAACGCATGCCGTACTCAACCGGCGTTCGGTTGTTCCTGTCGGTAGCGACGTGCCGCCGTCGGTCGCTGCGCTTCTTGGCTGCGCTGTGCTGACCGGTGGCGGGGCTGTCATCAACGCGGGCCACCCCGTCGAGGGACAGGACATCATGATCGTTGGGCTCGGAGGAGTCGGAATGGCAGCCCTGCTGACCGCCGTCGCGGTCTGCTCAGCGTGGGATGAACCCGCTCGGATCATCGGGATCGACGCGAACCCGGACAAACTGACCGTGGCGCGGGAACTGGGGGCCACAGAGACCTACTCTCCTGGCGCAGCCGAAGAACTGGGCATCCGTGCCCACCTCGTCATCGAGGCAGCGGGCCATCCGCGGGCTTTCGAAACCGCGGTACGCTCAACGGCGCCCGGTGGCACCACCGTAACTGTCGGACTGCCGGCTCCCGGAGCAATGTCAGCAATCGAACCGCTTGGAATTACGGCCGAGGCCCGGACCATCATCGGTTCCTACCTCGGCTCGGCAGTGCCCGCACGCGACATCCCGCTCTATGCCCAGATGTGGCGCGAAGGAAGGCTGCCGGTCGAGAAGCTGGCGTCGTCGGTCATCGCCCTGGAGGGGATCAACGAGGCGATGGATGAACTCGCCGACGGAAAGGCCATCCGCCAGATCGTGCTGTTCAAATGATTGTTATCGACACCGAAACTTACAGCCCCGCGGCTGGGAACGGGCGCTCGGTACCAACCGCTGATAGGCGCCACGTCGGGCTGCGGGAGAAAGCCCGGGGGCAGCGCTACCGAGCCATCCGCGCCGCAGCTGAACAGCTCATCAACCAGCGAGGCTACGCCGCCATCCGTCTGGCCAACTCCAGCGAAGGACGGTTTGGCCGCATACCTCCACAGCCGCGGCTTCTTCTTCCGGGAACTCAGCGGACGCGCCCCACGGGTGGAACGATTCGAAGGACACGCCCGCTCTGGCGATGTCGGGGCCGCGAAATAACGTGCCCCCGCCCTGCCCTGGTTAGACCAGACATCCGACGGCTGGATTTCACAAGTGCCTGACTTTCGCCTGGACGGTAAGAAAGCACTGGTTACCGGAGCAGCCCGCGGACTCGGCAAGGCTATCGCCGATGGCCTCGCCCAATCCGGCGCGACTGTCTATGGAACCAGCCGCGAGGCCCAAAGCGTACACCTGATCAGCGAACGCTACGGAACGCCTGCCTTAGCCATTGACCTCACTGAGCACGCCAAGATAGACCGGTTCGCTGACGACCTGATACAGGAGAGCGGCGGAATCGATTTGCTCGTGAACAACGCGGGCGTCAATATACCCAAACCCGCACTCGACCTGACGCCCGAAGACTGGGACACAGTCTTTGACACGAATCTAAAGGGCAGCTTCTTCCTAACCACATCGCTGGCCCGGCACTGGATAAAAAACGGAACCCAAGGGGCAATAGTCAACGTCGCATCGCAAGCAGGAATCGTCGCCATCGAGGAACGCGCCGCCTACGGCACCAGCAAAGCCGGCCTCATTCACCTCACCAAAATTCTGGCCCTGGAATGGGCCCCAACCGGAATCCGCGTCAACGCCGTAGCACCAACCTTCGTGCGCACAGAACTAACCGCTTCAACCCTCAACCGCCCCGACTGGGCAGCCGAACTCCTGTCCAGGATCCCCATCGGCCGCTTCGGTAAACCGGAAGACATAGCAGGGGCAGTGACATTTCTCCTGAGCGACGCCGCCGCACTAATAACCGGACACACTCTTACAATCGACGGCGGCTACACGATCCGCTGACCATGCTCACCATTGACCCTTCTCCGCCAAAGCACCATCGTGCTCTGACGATAGAACGGCGGAAGGAATGACAACACAATCCGCTTTCAGTACACTCCAACCTGACGTCGGGGCAGCTGACGTGCGAAGACTTGCCCGTCCGTGGAGCTCCGGTCTGTTCTCAGACACCTGACGAACAGCAGGAGGTGACGTCGCCCGCCCCTTCGCTGCGGCTTTCATCAAGACCCGATTCTTCGGACTATTTTGATGATTCTCGGGCTACCGTATCCCGGTTTCCTGCCCCTCCAACTGTCAGGGTGGGATCTGAGAACATCATGAGCCACCGTCAACAATGCCGAATTCCGCACTATTCTGACGCCAGACCCGGCTCCCGCAGGTTCCCCGCGCTCCCCACCACCCTGTCCAACACTGCTCTAGGGCGAGGCGACCTCCGAGAAGCTTCAATGGGCAAGGCGTGCTACTTGACCGAATATCCGTTATCGGCGCTTCGGAGTAGAAGTAGCTGCGAGAACTCCCGGCCTCTGGCGGATTTCACATTTCCGCAGGTCTGTAGTGGTTTGCGTGGCTTGTCGCTATTGCAGCGCAAGAAGTATTTGGTACAGGATGCGGCTTTTTATTGACCTGGAGCTCGGATGATGCGTCATTGGGTCGCAGCGGAAATGGCTGCCGTACGGTTATCGACGCCGAGTTTTTCGTAGATGTGCACCAGGTGCGTTTTCACGGTTGCCTCGGAAATGAAGGTCTGCTTTGCGATGGCCCGGTTGGACAGTCCGGTTGCCAACAGCTCGAGCAATTGGATTTCCCGTCTGGTGAGTGCAGGAGCAGGATTCGCGATCCGGTTCATGAGCAGGGCCGCTATTTTTGGAGCCAGGGCAGTCTGGCCGGCAGCGGCAGACAGGACAGCCTGCCGGATTTGCTCGGGGGGTGCGTCCTTGAGCATGTAGCCGCTGGCGCCTGCTTCCACGGCGGCCAGGATGTCCGCGTCCGTGTCGTAGGTGGTCAGGATCAAAACCGGCGGGGCCGCTTCCAGCAACCTGATTTGTGCGGTCGCGGTGGCTCCGTCCATCCCGGAACCCATTTGCAAATCCATGAGCACGACATCGACCTTCTCACCCAAGGTTTGCAGCCGTTTGAGTTCCTTCAGTGCAGCGTCGCCGTCTGTTGCTTCGGCGGCTATGGAGATGCCCTCGAACTCGGTGAGCATCGCACGCAGCCCGGCCCTGACCACGGGATGGTCATCAACGAGCAGAATGCGGATGTCATTCATTGTTCTCCCCTTCCGGTCACGTCCTGCAGGGGCAGTCGACAGCCACAACGGTCCCCTCCCCCGGCGCTGATTCAAGTTCGAGTGACCCTTTCAGCGCGGTGACCCGTTCGTGCAGGGACGTTATCCCGAAACCACTGCCATCGGTCCGGGCCTTTCTATCAATGGCCAATACGGCAGGGTCGAAGCCGACCCCATCGTCATAGATATCCAGAGTCACCTCAGTGCCCAGAAAAGACAGTGTCGCGACGGCGTTGCTCGCATTGGAATGCTCCCTGACATTGGCGAGACTCGCCTGGGCGGCCCGCAGCAGGGCCACCCGGTACGGTTGCGGCATTTCAACGGGATCGCCGTCAAGTTCGAACCGGCACCGCAGCCCCGAGCCCCGCGCTGCGGCGCTGGTTTCGGTACTCTCGCAGAGCCGGCGCAGGCTCTCCACCAGGGAGGATTCCTGCAGGTGCGGGGAGGAGAGCCCTCGGACGAAGTTCCGGGCTTCGGCCAGGTTTTCGGAAGCAGTCTGCTGGACCAGCGCGAAGCGCTCGGCAGCGATGGCTGTATCCCCGTTAGCGAGCGACTTTTCCGCCGCGCGCGCCACCAGCACGATGCTGGACAGCCCTTGGGCGAGTGTGTCGTGAATTTCCCTGGCCAGGCGTTCACGTTCGGCCAGCACCCCGGCGTCGTGCTGGGAAACTGCCAGCTCTGCACGGGTCCGGCGGAGTGCATCTGCTGCCCGGCGCTGGTTCTCCGCCTCCCGGTAGAGCGCGATATAGGCCAGCCCTGTGACGACGGAAAACGCCGCGCCGAACAGGGGACCCAGGACCACCGCCAAGTGCGGGACCGTCAGCCCGCTGGCAGCCCACTGGGCGGCAATCACCGCAGCCGTCATCAACGCGATGCTCAGCAGGGCAACGCCCCGTGGCAACAGGTGCAGGTGGAGGAAGAAGAGGGGGAACGCAAGCCAGGCGAAATCAGCGCTGCCCGCCAACAGGAGGACCCACAGTGCTGTGACGAGTACCAGCCACAGGACACCGTAACGGCGTGGATCGAAATCTGTGCTCCCGGCGGCGAACCGCTTTTCCATAACGGTGCCGGTCAGGTAAACCGCGGCCAGAACGCATGCGATGCCAACCCAGACATACCGAAGGGGATCCCCGGCGCCTGATGTCAGCAGCCTCAGGGCTGCGACACACAACAGGACGGCGAAGCCGATGTGCAGCGTCAATCGTAGGACGCGCAGGATCGCAACCGAAGGAGCAGCATCCAGGCCGATGAGCGGATCGGAGGGTTCATTGGGACCGGCCTCGTCCCGGGAGTGGGGTGGTTCCGTGACGGGCATTGAATCAGCTTATGCCCACCCTGTCCGGGCAGGATCAATCAAACGGTTGACCCGGGGATCAACCCTATTTCGGCCGAGTATCAACTACCTGCGCGATGGCACGTGCCCCGGCTGGCGGGAGAGTTGAATTAGCAGCCTTTCGGCCGCCACGCGTCATCCACTGAAAGAAGACAAAAGGTGTTTCTTGCTATCCGCGATATCCGCTTTGCCAAGGGCAGGTTCGCCCTGATGGGTGGTGTCGTCGCCCTGATCACCCTGCTGCTCGTCATGCTCGCTGGACTGACGGCCGGGCTGGGTGATCAGTCGACCTCCGCCATTGACAAACTCGGCTCCGTCCACGGCAGCGGCGTCCCTTCTAAAGCAGTGGACCGTATTGTCTTCGGCGCCCCCGGCACCAGCGAGCCGAAGGCTTCCTTCACCGAAAGTGAAGTCACTGCCGCGCAGGTTGACAGCTGGACACACCAGGCAGGCGTAGAAGACGCCGAAGCCCTGGGTATCAGCCAGACCCGTCTCCAGGCCGTGACCGTGGATACCGGCATGGCCGCCGGCACGACCAACGTGGCGGTCTTCGGCGTCGAGCAAGACGGCGGACTGGCTCCCTCCCGTGTCACCGCTGACACCGTGGTGATCGGTAAGACGGTGGCGGAGGCCTTGTCCCTGACCGCCGGGGACAAAGTCAACGCCGGAGGAACCGAGCTGACCGTCGCTGCCATCGTCGAGGACCAGTGGTACTCCCACACCAGCGTCGTCTGGACCGCGCTTCCAACCTGGGCCAAACTCGCCCACCTGAGCGACCCGAACCAACTCGGAACCGTCGCCGCCATCACCTACAAGGACGGCGCCTCCGTGGACGAAGACACCGCTAACGCCGCAGCGAACACCGTAAGCACTCCACGCACCGAATCCTTCCAGGCCCTAGGGTCCTACAAGAGCGAAAACGGCTCACTAACGCTGATGCAAGCCTTCCTCTACGGCATCTCCGCCCTGGTCATCGTCGCTTTCCTGACCGTATGGACCGTGCAACGGACCCGCGACATCGCCGTTCTAAAGGCCATGGGCGGATCCAGCACCTATATCCTCCGCGACGCGATCACCCAAGCCGCTATCGTCCTGCTCGCCGGAGCAGGACTCGGTGGCGGACTTGGCATCCTCGGCGGCTTCCTCGCAGCCCAAGCCGCCCCCTTCCTCATCACCCCTGCAACAACACTGCTGCCCATCCTCGGAATTATCACCCTCGGCCTGGCCGGCGCGGCACTGGCCGTCGGCCGCGTCACCAAAGTCGATGCCCTCATCGCACTGGGCGGCAACTAAATCATCCGGCCCGACGAAACCCTCCGCATCCCGTTGCAGATCCGCGCGTAACTCTTTGAAAGGCCCTTACCTATGCCCTCCACGTCCCATCCTCTGCAGCTAGTCAACGTCACCCTCGAATACCCGGACGGTGACGGAACAATCAAAGCCCTCGACTCGGTGAACCTCGCCGTGCAGGCCGGTCAGATGACTTCCCTCGTCGGGCCTTCCGGGTCGGGTAAATCCAGTCTTCTGGCCGCCGCCGCGACCCTCGTCCGCCCCACCCATGGGCTCGTACTCATCGATGGCACCGACGCCACGGGACTTGGCGACAAGGACCTCACCGCGCTGCGGCGGGAGAAAATCGGCATCATCTTTCAACAGCCAAACCTGCTGCCGTCCCTGACAGCCGCAGAACAACTCATCATCGGAGACCACCTGCGCGGTAAGTCAATCAAAGCCGCCCGGGCAAAAGCCGCGGAACTGCTCGACGTCGTCGGACTGAGCTCCAGCGCAGCCAAGCACCCGCACCAGCTCTCCGGCGGCCAACGCCAACGGGTCAACATCGCCCGGGCCCTAATGGGAAACCCCAAAGTCCTGCTCGTGGACGAACCCACCGCGGCCCTGGACCACGAACGCAGCTACTCCATCATCCGGCTCCTGCGCCGCGTCACCGACGACTTCAAGGTCGCCACCGTCATGGTCACCCACGACACCGAATTCGTACCCCTGACCGACTCGGTCGCCACCATGCGCGACGGCAAACTCACCCCCATGCTCACCACGGTCTAAGCCCGACATCGGCTACCCGGACCATTCAGGCCGACACCCTACATACCCCATGCCATCAGACCTCCGGCCTTCAACCAATACAACCAAGGACACCTCGCCATGAAAAAGATCTACTACGCCGCCCTTTCCTACCTGATCGCCGGGCTGATCTCCGGGCTTTTCTACCGCTCATTCACCAAAGCCAACGACTTCACCGGCGACAGCCAACTCTCCGTAGTCCATACCCACCTTCTGGCCCTGGGCATGCTGTTTTTCCTCGCAGTCCTGGCACTGGACAAACTCTTCACCCTCTCCCATCTGCGAACGTTCAACGCTTTCTTTTGGACCTACAACGCCAGCCTTACCCTCACCGCTGGCATGATCGTCCTCAACGGCATCCTCACCAGCCAGGGCACGACCCCCACTGCAGCCATCGCCGGCATCTCCGGGCTGGGACACATCGGCCTCACCGCTGGCCTGGTCCTGCTCTTCATCACCCTGGGTAAGCGCGTCTCCGGCAAAGCAACAGCCGAAGCAAACCTCACTGCCGCCAGCCGACCCGGCTAACCGAGGACGGAAAAATGATCAGGAAAGTAGAAGCGCTGGGCACGGATGTCCCAAACGAGGGATCCGCGCCGTCGTGCTCGCCGCACGACCCATGAGTATTCTCGCCGGCACCGGAACCGCATACGCCGTGGCGGGAACCTAAGATGCCGCAGCACTTCGTACTGCACGTGACCGTGCGGGAGGGACTTGCCGGGGGTCAACCGAGTCGTAGGCCTGGTGCGTGTGCGCGGAACAGTGCCCCGATCCATCACCGCATGGGTTACGTCGGAGGCCGACACCTGGGTCATTGAGCACACCCTCTTCGCCAGCGAAGAATCTCTAGCGCTCCTCCACAGACAGCTCGAACGTCTGCCTTGCGTAACAGCCGTCCAGCACAGCCTGGCAGGACCAGAAGCCTCACCAACTCTCAACACCGATTGTTACGAGGTGACGATTTCCGCCGAATTCATAAAGATCAACAGCAGCTCAGCCCGTGAGGAACAACTGGAACGACCAACCGGCAACTTCGGCCACTTGCCTTGCTCACCTGACAGACGGGATTCTCCTTACCCGGTGCAGCATAGTTTCGACACAACCCAACTGCCCGATAAGGTTCCGGCTGGCATGAACTAGGGCCTCAGCGGACGTGGAGCGCGGTGCCTTAACACCGCATCGAGCACCCTGAAGGCCGGCTTATCGTTCAACCCGCTTTGGTAACGGCTGATACCGTTCGCACGCAGACCTTTTTGTCTAGGACGAGGCTGAAAAGTCACAACAGAAAAGGACCGGGCTTTGCCGCGTTTCGCCGTGTCCTGCGTTCGCGGCGCTCCAATCAATCTCGTAGTCATCCCCATCCAAAGCAAGGGTGATGGTCTCGACCGCTTCGCACCCGTCAATGTCGTCCTCAAGTGTTATCACTGCCTTTAAAACCACTTCGTAAGCGTACTTGCAGTCCGGCCAGGGCGTGAGGGCACACTGCACCAGGGCCGGTGTCGGCCAAGAAGCAGAGGGCTTTGCAGGTTAACCGGCGGTAGGGCTAATTGCGATGATGCTTCCGCCTTTGGGGCTCCTAGGAAGTTGAGCTCGCCGCGCTGGCCATTGCGGTTCACCTAAAGCATCCCCCAACTAGACACTGCGCGACTACTTGCCGGAAATGTCCGTTACCGTCCTCCATAGCAGTCGTCAGGCACAGCGAACATCAGAGTGAGTTCAGCGCTTCCAAGGAGGTCGCAGTACCAGCTGACCACCCGGCATCTTCGTCCGGCACAAGGATCAGGTCGAGGTAGCCCTTAAGGATGCCTGGCACATCCACTGTGTCGGGACTCAGGAGCCACTCGGTTTGGATTCCTTCCCATAGAGCCACGATGGTAGGTCCCGCGACCTCAGGGTCCACGCCAGGCCGGAGTCGGCCAATGCTCGCGAGGTAGCGCAGCTCCCCGCTGTACTCATCACGAAGCCGGGCGAAGCGCTGAACAAAGTAACTCCGGGCCGGGTGGTCCTCAGTCGTGGCTTCTCCGCAGAGTACGGAGTAGAGCTCAACGAGGTGGGGAAGTCCCTCATTGTGCTCCGCCTGCCGCACGATGGTTTCGGCAAACCGCTCCCGCGTGCCCGGGGTGCTCGTGGATATTCGGTCGCGGTACTCGAGCACCGCCACGAGCAGCTGAGCCTTGGTGGGGAAATGGTGGAGGAGCGTGGTCTGGTTGATCCCTGCCCGGTCCGCGACATCCTGGATGCTGCCGCCGTTGTAGCCCCGTGACCCGAAGACCTCTACGGCGGCTTCAAGAATTTGCCGTTGGCGCTCAGCGGTCTTGGCGTAAGGGCCGCGCGGGCCTGAGCGTGCGTTCGCCTTCTTAGTCATGAAATCCAGTCTAGTTTCATTAAAAACTGAGCATCTACTCAGCTTTTGTGTTAGCCTTGTCACGTCGGGCCGCACGGCCCCGGCGCCGTGTCCGCGGCGCTGACCATAACGAAGTGGGACTCATGCCAGCTCTGACACGACGACAAGTCCTTTGCGGTGGACTCGGCGCCTCCGCCTTTGCCCTTCTCACCGGATGCGCCACTCCGGGCACTGTTTCCGTCAATACCGCACCTGCAATTCCTGCGGCCAGTACCGGTGAGAAGGTGACACTGACGTACTGGTCCTGGCTCAAGAATGTTCAGAAGGTCGCCGATATCTGGAACGCGAGCCACCCGGACGTCCAGGTTGAGACGGTCTGGATCCCCAGCGGCAACCGTGGCGGGTACTCCAAGCTTTACGCCGCGCTGGCGGCGGGCGGCGGCCCTGACCTTGCACAGGTTGAAATGCGCACTGTCCCTGAGTTCATGCTCGTCAACGGGCTCGTGGATCTCTCGCGTTACGGTGCCCGTGAATACGCACACCTTTATGACTCGGCGCTTTGGAGCCAGGTGAGCTTCTCCGGGGGCGTCTACGGCATCCCCCAGGACTCGGGGCCGATGGCCACGTTCTACCGACCCGACGTCCTGGCCAAGGTAGGCGCGGCGGCACCGGTGACCTGGGAGGAGTGGGCAGCCGTCGGGAAGGAACTTCGCGGTGCCAACGCCTACATCGACTGCTTCTCTCTCGCGGACACCTCCTATTTCGTCTCTTTCGCGGCTCAGGCCGGCGCTTCCTGGCTGCGCCCAGCAGAGGACGGATGGGTCATCAACATGACCGATGACGCAACGCTGAACGTCGCGCGGTTCTTTGACCGGGCGATCGACGACGGCATCGTCACCACTGCCTATGGACCCTTCACCCCCGGCTGGTACGCGGCGGCTGCGAAGGGGGAACTCGCGTCGCTCACGAGCGGCAGCTGGGCCGATGCCCTGGTGCAGAGCGTCAGCGGCGGAGCGGGCAAGTGGCGCGTGGCGCCCATGCCCATTTGGGACCCCAGAGGGTATGGCTCGAGCTACCTGGGCGGCTCCACCGCGGCGGTCCTGGCTAACAGCAAGCACCCCCGCGAGGCCCTCGAGTTCGCTGTCTGGATGACGTCCACGCAGGCCGGCATCGACGCCGAGATCGCCAATAGTGGCATCGGATGGTCGCCCGTGCCGGGCATCATTGGTGCAAAGCGCGAGAAGCCCTCCGACTTTTTCGGCGGGCAGAACTACAACCAGGACGTCATCGTTCCGGCGAGTAAGTCGCAGAACATGGACTGGTCCTGGTGGCCGGTCACCACGCAGTCTTTCAACATCCTGGGCGACGGGTTCCGCCGTAAGGCATCGGGCACGAGCCTGGTCGACACCGTAGCAGCCGCCGAGCAGCAGATCATGACCGCCTTCAGGAACAAAGGGCTGACGATTAGAAAGGAGCAGGCATGAGCGCCACCGCAGATACCGCACAAGCAAATCCGTCAGCACTCCAGCGGGAGGGGCGCGGACGGGCAAGGCAGCAGCGTAGCGCTGTCACCCGTGCACCCTGGATACTGCTCGCGCCCTTCCTGGCGCTCTTTGCCCTCACGTTCATCTTCCCGATCATCGCTGCTGTCGGTTCGAGCTTTACGAAAGTGACCCGCAGTGGCCTCTTCGGCGAGACGGGCGTCCACTCCGGGTTTGCGGGGTTCGAGAACTATGCCCGCGCCCTCGGGGACGGCAGCTTCCTCGCCTCGATCGGCCGCGTACTGCTCTTCGGCGTGGTCCAGGTTCCTGTCATGATCGCCCTCTGTACAGTCCTTGCGCTCCTGCTGGAGTCGGCCTCGGCCAAGTGGCCCGGGTTCTTCCGCGCGGCCTACTTCATGCCGTACGGCGTGCCGGGCGTCATCGCGACCATTCTCTGGTCTTTCCTCTACGTCCCAGGTCTTAGCCCGATCGTGGACGCTGCCACGTCCGTAGGCCTCAACGTGAACTTCCTCGGCCCGGACACCGTGCTGTGGTCCATCGCCAACATCGTTACGTGGAGCTACACGGGCTACAACATGCTCATCGTCATAGCCCAGCTCAAGTCGATCCCCGGCGAGATATATGAAGCTGCGCGCGTGGACGGTGCCGGGCCCTTCCGTGTCGCGTGGACCATTCAGCTGCCGCTTATCCGGCCCGCCCTCGTGCTCACAACGGTGTTCTCGATCATCGGCACGCTTCAACTGTTCGCCGAGGCGCAAGTCCTCCAGACTGTGGCGCCGGCCGTCGACAGCCAATACACCCCGAACCTCTCCGCCTACACCACTGCCTTTGCATACAACGACTACAACGTCGCCGCAGCCCAGGCCGTGCTCATCGCCCTCGCGGCCTTCATCCTCTCCTTCACCTTCCTCCGGTTCACGAACAGGAAGTCCTCATGACTGCCACTCCCACCCTTAGCCGGCCCCAGAGCGTCGCCGGGGAGCCACCTGTGACCCGGCGCCGACGCCCCGGCTCCACAACGATCCTCGTCACGGGGCTGCTTGTCGTAGCCGCGCTCTACTTCCTGGTCCCCGTTTATTGGGTGGTGGTCGCTGCGACCAAGACCAGCGGAGACCTGTTCGCGACCAACGGTTTCCTGTTCGCCCCTAATTTCGTCCTATGGGACAACCTTGCCAACGTCCTCTCCTACGGGGACGGCGTCTTCGTTCGCTGGTTCCTCAACTCAATTCTGTATGCAGGGGTTGGCGCACTGGCCGCGACGTACTTCGCCGCTGCTGGCGGCTACGCCTTGGCCAAGTACAACTTCCGGGGCAACAGTCTCATCTTCGGGCTCGTCCTCGGAGGCGTCCTCGTCCCCGGCACCGCCACAGCCCTGCCCCTGTTCCTGTTCTTCAGCCAGCTCGGCATCGCCAACACGTACTGGAGCGTCCTGTTGCCCTCACTCGTCTCGCCGTTCGGCCTGTTTCTGTGCCGGGTTTATGCGCAGGCAACAGTGGATCCGGCGCTGTTGGAGGCTGCGCGAATCGACGGCGCGGGCGAACTTCGCATCTTCCACTCCGTGGGGCTGCGGGTTCTCACTCCCGCCCTGGTGACGGTGTTCTTGTTCCAGCTCGTGGGCATCTGGAACAACTACTTCCTGCCGCTGGTGATGCTCTCCGACTCGAACCTGTTCCCCATCACGGTAGGTCTGAACAACTGGCTTAGCCAAGCCGACCGGCTCCCGGAGTTCTACCAGCTGACCACCGGCGGCGTACTGCTGTCTGTCATCCCGCTCGCCATCGCCATGATCGTCCTTCAGCGCTTCTGGCGTGGAGGCCTCACAGAAGGAGCCGTCAAATGAGCCCCCGTCCAGCGGAGGCCACAGCCTCCACCGCCTACGTCACCGACCCGGGCCCGGGAGAAGGACGGCGAGTACCAGCCCGTTCCTGGCTTCACACCGACGCCCCGTCCCTGTCCCTCGACGGGCAATGGCGATTCCGACTCCTCAAGGGAGTCCCCGGAACACCCGGCGGGCGTGGGGTGCTGCCCCCGGGGGAGGCCGCGGAAGCGATGGCCGCTGCGGAGTACGACGACTCTACGTGGGCCTCGCTCACCGTACCCTCCCACTGGGTGCTCCAGGGCGACGGATCGTACGGCCGCCCGATCTACACGAACGTGCAGTTCCCGTTCCCAATCGACCCGCCGTTCGTCCCCGACGAAAACCCCACCGGGGACTATCGCCGTACGTTCGAGCTGCCCGACGGCTGGAAGGCCGACGACACAGGCGGCGAGAGCCGCGTCGTCCTGCGCTTTGACGGCGTCGAATCCCGGTACAAGGTATGGGTCAACGGCACAGAGATCGGATGGGGCGCCGGAAGTCGCCTCGCCCAGGAGTTCGACGTCACCGACGCCGTCAGCACAGGTACCAACACCATCGCAGTCCGCGTCCATCAATGGTCCGCTTCCAGCTACCTCGAAGACCAAGACCAGTGGTGGCTGCCGGGCATTTTCCGCTCCGTGACCCTCTTGTCCCGCCCGGCCGATGGCATCGAGGACGTCTGGCTCCAGACCGGCTACAACGACGGGGCGGGGACCCTAGAACCGGAAGTGAAAGCGCCAGCATCGTCATACCCTGTTCGCCTCCGCGTACCCGAGCTCGGCATCGACGTCGAGTGGGCCAATCCCGGTGATGTTGCACCGGTACCTGTTTCTGCCGTCGAGCCCTGGACCGCAGAAACCCCGCGGCTCTACGATGCGACCGTGGCCAGCAAGGCCGAGACGGTGTCACTGCGGATCGGCTTCCGCACCGTAGAAATCGTGGGAGACCAATTTCTGGTCAACGGACGCAAAGTGGTGTTCCACGGTGTCAATCGCCACGAGACCCACCCCACGCTCGGCCGCGTCTTCGACGAGGACTTCGCCCGCGAGGACCTTGCGCTCATGAAGCGCTCGAACGTCAATGCAATCCGTACCAGCCACTACCCGCCCCACCCGCGACTGCTCGAACTCGCAGACGAGATGGGCTTCTGGGTAATCCTCGAGTGCGACCTTGAGACGCACGGGTTCGAGCGGCACGGGTGGGCGCGGAACCCGAGCGACGAGCCGATGTGGCGCGAGGCGCTCCTTGACCGGATCGAACGGACCGTGGAGCGGGACAAGAACCGACCCTCGATCGTCATGTGGTCCCTCGGCAACGAGTCCGGCACAGGACAGAATCTCGCCGCTATGTCCGCGTGGGTGCATGCACGGGATGCGGGCAGACCAGTCCACTACGAGAACGACTACGCCGGCGCGTACACCGACGTGTACTCCCGCATGTACGCGACACTGCCCGAGGTGGAGACAATCGGCCGCGACGGCGACACCACACCGCTGCTGGGCTGCTCCCCTGCCGAGGGGGCGCGGCAGCGGACCAAGCCGTTTATTCTGTGCGAGTACGTCCACGCAATGGGCAACGGGCCCGGGAACATATCGCTGTACGAGGACCTCATCGCGAAATACCCGCGGCTGCACGGCGGGTTCGTCTGGGAGTGGCGCGACCACGGTATCGCCGCCCGTACCGCGGACGGCACCGAATACTTCGCCTACGGCGGCGACTTCGGCGAGGAAATCCATGACGGCAACTTCGTGCTCGACGGCCTCATCCTCTCCGACTCCACGCCCTCGCCGGGACTATATGAGTTCAAGACCGTCGTGGCGCCCGTGAGACTTGCCTTTGACGGGCTCGAGCCGGGCGGCAAGCCCTTTATACGGGTGACCAACCTGCGACACAGCGCGGATCTGGGAGACATGGTCTTTCGCTGGCGGATCGAGGACGACGGCGAACCAGTCGCCTCCGGTGAGCTCGCCGTCGATGGCCTCGACGGCGGCCCACTCACCCCTGGCGCCTCGGCCGCGGTCCCCCTTCCGGTGTCCGCCGAGGGATGCACTGGAGAGGTATGGGTGACCGTCGAGGCGGTCCTCGAGCAGGATGCCGGGTGGGCGCATTCCGGGCACGAAGTCGCCTCAGCGCAGGGCCGCCTCGCGTCGCCCGCGAGGCGCCCGCTGCCGTTTGCAGCCGGGCTCCTGGGCGGAAATTGGCGGCCGGGAGAAGGCGCCGGGCTCCTGGAGCTCGGGCCGGCAGTCTTCGATGAAGGGCGGCTCGTTACACTCGCTGGCCTCCCTGTGGATGGGCCCCGGCTTGAGCTGTTCCGGGCGCCCACGGACAATGACCGCGGCGAATCCCGGGGCGGATACATCGACACCGACCCTTGGGCACCAGACGCAGACGGCATCCCGGGTGTAGGAGCTCCCGGGCCTTCGTCGGCAGCGCGTTGGCACGCGGCCGGTCTGGACCGGCTGCACGGGCGTGTTGAGGCAGTCGAAGTGCTCGATGACCGTGCCCTCCGCGTGCGCACCCGGTACGCCGCGGCGGACCAGGTGCGCACCGTCACCGTCGAGGAGCAATGGATTCTCGACCCCGAAGGTTTGTGGCTGCGGGTGGACATTCTGCCATCCTCCGATTGGGACGGTGTGTGGCCCCGTGTCGGTGTGCGGTTCGGGCTGCCCGCCGACGTGGACGCGGCGTCATGGTTCGGGCTGGGACCGCACGAGTCCTACCCTGACAGCCTCGAAGCCGCGCTTGTGGGACGGTACGCAGCCGGGATCGATCAGCTCGCCGTGCCGTATGCGTGCCCGCAGGAGACCGGTCACCGCGGAGGTATGCGCTCCCTCGACCTGCTCCGGGGCTCGGAGCCGTGGGTACGGGTAGACGCGTTCGCGGACTCGCGGGGCCGCCTGCCGGGCTTCACCCTGAGCCGGTACACGGCCCAGGAGCTCGCCGCGGCCCGGCACCCGCATGAGCTGCCCGCGGCCACGCGTTCATGGTTATACCTCGACGCGGCCCAGCACGGGCTCGGCACTCGCTCGTGTGGCCCGGATGTCTGGCCCGAGTCCGCCTTGGCGCCGGAGGCGCGGACGCTCACCTTCCGCCTGGCGGCCTCCGAATGACCAGCCTCGTGATGTCCAGGATGAGCGCCGATACCGTTCCGATCTCAGGTAGGCAGACCACGCTGCGCTGCGGCCCCTACACCGCCGAAATAGCCAGCGTCGGTGCATCGTTACGCTCCTTGCGCTACAACGGCAGGGACCTGATTCTCCCCTTTTCGGAACATCAGGTCCGCCCCGCCTACCGAGGGGCAGTATTGGTGCCTTGGCCTAACAGGGTTATCGCGGGACGGTATGAATTCGAAGGCGTGGAATACCAGCTCGGTATCAACGAACCGAGCCGGGGCCACGCACTTCATGGCCTATTGGCCTGGGAAGACTGGTGCCCGGTTAAATCCGACGAGTCCTCGGCCATTCTGTCCACCGTCGTTCAAGCGAGGAGCGGTTACCCCTTCCGCCTGGACGTACAGGTGTCCTACCAGCTGGACTTTTCCGGGCTGCACACCACTGTTACAGCCACCAACACCGGCCCCGGCTCAGCACCTTACGGGGCCGCCGGGCACCCATACTTGGTCGCCGGGGAGGGCCGGGTCGACGACTGGATTCTCGAGCTGCCCGCACGAAAAGTGCAGCAAGTCACCCCGGACCTTTTGATACCTACAGGAGTTAGCGACGTTTCAGAGGACCGACACTACGACTTTGTTGCCCCCCGCCCCATCGGTTCCATAACACTCGACCATGCCTTCACTGATCTCGTACGTGACAACGAAGGTTACTCAACCGCACGCCTGACTACATGGGACGGGTCCGGAACTTCGATGACATGGGGTCGGGACTGCCCCTGGGTGCAGATACACACAGCCGACCTCCCAGATGCGGAATCCAGCAGAGCCGGCCTGGCAGTAGAACCAATGACCTGTCCGCCTAATGCCTTCAACACCAGGACAGACCTCATAGTCCTCCTCCCGGGGCAGAGTCATACCGCGAGCTGGAACATCGAAGCGATACCAGCCAACCCAACCCACACCCGCTCATGAAAATCCTGGTCACAGGGGGCACGGGCTACATCGGTTCCCACACCGTTCTTTCCCTGCAGGAAGCCGGCCACGACGTGGTCGTCATCGACAACCTGGTCAACTCCAGCGAGGAATCGCTGCGCCGCGTAGCGGAACTCAGCGGCAAGACCGCAGAGTTCCACCACGTCGACCTCGTGAACGAGGCAGCCATCGACAAGGTCTTTGCCGGCGCAGCCATCGACGCCGTCATCCACTTCGCTGGCCTCAAAGCGGTGGGCAAATCTGTGCGGGAGCCGTTGAAGTACTACTACAACAACCTTGTAGGCACTCTGAACCTGATCCGCGTCATGGACAGGCATGACGTCCGCTCCATCGTCTTCAGCTCCTCCGCCACCGTCTACGGCGAACGCAACCCCATCCCCTATGTGGAAAAGATGGAGATCGGGGCCAACAACCCCTACGGGCGCACCAAGGAACAGATCGAGGACATCCTCTCCGACCTCGGCGCTGCCGACCCGCGCTGGCACATAGCCCTGCTGCGCTATTTCAACCCGGTGGGTGCACACCCATCCGGACGGATTGGCGAGGACCCGCAGGGTATCCCCAACAATCTGGTGCCGTTCATCGCCCAAGTGGCCGTGGGCCGCCGCGACAAGCTCATAGTCTTCGGGGGCGACTACGACACCCCCGACGGCACCTGCCTGCGCGACTACATCCACGTGGTGGACCTCGCGGAAGGGCACATAGCGGCCCTGAACCATATCGCGGACACCACCGGCGTGTTCCGCTGGAACCTCGGCTCCGGCAAGGGCTCCTCCGTCCTAGAGGTCCTGCGCTCCTTTGAGAAGGCCGTGGGCAAGCCCATCCCCTACGACATCACCGGCCGCCGCGCCGGAGACCTCCCTGCCTTCTGGGCCGACGCCACCTCCGCGCTGGCCGACCTCAGCTGGTCCACCACCAAGACCGTGGACCAAATGTGCAAAGACCACTGGCGCTGGCAAAAGAACAACCCCCAGGGCTATATATCCAACCCCGAATGAACAATAGGAGCAGTGGATAAATGCAGACAGAGAATTCCACCTGCACCGACTTCCACGAGCATGTACCCACGCAGCACGATTCCATCACCATCCACGTCCACACGCGATCCCACTTGGAGGCCGCCGTGGAGGCCGCCGTCCAACAACTCTCTGCTCGTGCGAGGTACCGGAAGCAGGGAATTCTGGTAACCCGGACGGCTCCGGGAACGGTCATCGTAAGCCTTGACCCAAATGTTCCCTACGGCATGAGCTACGAACGAACAACCTGGTAGTACACGAAGGCGATAGGCGAAATCAGCCTCATGCCTGTCTTGGGCTTTTCTGATGGCCCCTTTCCAACATGGCAACTGAACCTAGGAATCACGCATGAAAATTGGAATCCTCACCAGCGGTGGTGACTGCCCCGGACTGAACGCGGTCATCCGCGGCGCCGTACTCAAGGGCATCGCCATCCACGGCCACGAATTCGTGGGTTTCCTCGACGGCTGGCGCGGCGTGGTGGAGGGCGACATCATCGACATCCCCCGCACCATGGTCCGCGGTATCGCCAAGCAGGGCGGCACCATCCTTGGCACGTCCCGCACCAACCCCTTCGACAACGGCGGCGGCCCGGAGGTCATCAAAGCCCACATGGACCGCCTGGGCATCGACGCCATCATCGCAATCGGCGGTGAGGGCACGCTGGCGGCCGCCAAGCGCCTTACGGATGCCGGGCTGAAGATCGTCGGTGTTCCCAAGACCGTTGACAACGACCTGGACGCTACGGACTACACCTTCGGTTTCGACACCGCCGTGCAGATCGCCACGGAGGCCATCGACAGGCTCCGCACCACCGGCGAATCCCACCACCGCTGCATGATCGCCGAAGTGATGGGCCGCCACGTGGGCTGGATCGCGCTGCACGCCGGCATGGCCGCAGGCGCCCACGCCATCCTGATCCCGGAACAAAAAGTCAGCATCGAGCAAATCACCCAGTGGGTAAAGGAAGCCCACCACCGCGGCCGCGCACCCCTGGTGGTCGTCGCCGAAGGCTTCGTTCCCGAGCATATGGATGAGGCCCATTCTGAACGGGGCCTGGACGCCTTCGGCCGCCCCCGGCTTGGCGGCATCGCGGACCAGCTGGTCCCGGAGCTGGAAGCCCGCACCGGCATCGAAACCCGTGCCACGATCCTTGGCCACATCCAGCGCGGCGGCGTCCCCTCAGCCTTCGACCGGGTCCTTGCCACCCGGCTGGGCATGGCCGCCATCGACTCCGTGGTCGAAGGCTACTGGGGCACCATGGTCGCCCTGAAGGGAACAGACATCCAACATGTCGCCTTCGAGGAGGCCCTGGGCCAGCTCAAGACCGTCCCACAAAACCGCTACGACGAAGCAGCCGTCCTGTTCGGCTAAGCGCTCAAAATACAAACATCATCCGAACGCTTTGCTACCCGTCACAAATTTGCTCAGCATCCTGCTGCTATGAAGCTCGAGGACGAGATGCCAACAAGCATGACGCCGAATCAAGACCAAACAAACATCCACTCTTTCGCATCGTGGCAGCCTATTGACGACTGGACTGTGCTGACCGGCCAAGACGTCGAAGTTCACACTCGCGGCAGCGTAACCGACCGCGGCCGCGTCGAAGCTGTCATGGCCGACGGATCTCTACTGTGGCTGATGCAGGACGGAGCCCACAGCCGGCGCGTCGTAGAACAACAACCAGGAACGTACATCCGCCGTACCTGGATCTGACGGCGATCGTGTTGGGGGGAACTAGATCTGCGCACTCAAGCTTCAACCGCCCGCGGCGCATTCGGATGGTGTAACTCCGAGGGCTTCTCGTCAGTGAAGGGCACACCCTAACCTGACGTCAGATGGCAGTGAGCAAGGCGTCAGGATTGGGTCCAAAACATGATTACGGTACAGGCCTAAGGGACAATCTGAGAGTCTAACCTGACGTCGTGGGTGCCACATTGTTTCCAGGGCGAAGGGGGCAAATCACGCTAGTGCCGGCCAGCGAGTGGTAGGCAACACCGCTGATGACGATCGCGCCTTCCGGTCCAAATTGGAAAGGAAAGCACGATCGTCAGGTTACCCTGCTGGTCGTTTGTGGGCTTGCTAGTTCTTGTCCTTTGGCGGGTTCGGGTCGTTGCCGTATGAATTCTTCTCCCCGATGGTCCCATTAAGCTTTTTGATGGTGTGCTCCACGCCGTCCCTCTTGGCAGCCTCCCTGCCCTTGGCCTGTTGCTCTGCTTTGGTCCCTCCGACGTCAAAGGCCCGGCTTGAGCCCTGACGGCGGCTCTTCCACTGACCATCCTCGTTGTATGTCTCGATGCCTGACTTGCCCATCAGCTTCCTCCCCAATATCCATCCGACTACTGCCCTGATTTTCGGCAGTAAGTGCAAGATAACAGGCCGAGCGGAGCCGCGTCGCGCCCTTCCAGCCTGCGGCTCCGTTCCTCCTTCTCCAACAGAACAAAAGGATCATCAGCGCATGTTTCAGTCTTCGTTCTTTTCTTGGCTTAGATGCCCCGGATGCCACCTAGTGAGGGCTCGTGATTAGGGCAACTACGCCCGGGGCATCGGTGTGACGTGGGCACCCACTTCCCGCCCTTGTCGGCCGCCGTTTTCACATCGGCCCACGTGAAAACTAGGCGGCGGCCGCACTCAGGGCATTCCGGTGCCTGATAGGAAGATCGCTCTGCGGTGGTGTACTCCCGGCTCATAACTGTCCTGCCGCGGCAAGATCCGCCTTGAGCGATTCAAATATTCGTGCGGTGCTGCCATCTAGCTGAGAGGAGTACTTGGGCATTCCTACCGTCAGTGACGGAAAGTCTTCAAAGTCTGCTGTGAATGAGACGTAGTCTGGCGTTTCGTCCGTTTCAAAATACTCCACATGATGCAGAGTCAGGCCTGTGATCTTCGAACGGTGAACGAGCTTCACATCTCCAGGAACCGGATAGGGCGGGATCTGATTCGAGTCAGTGCTCGAGAGTTCACCGAAAAGGACCAGATCAGATGTAAGTATGGTCGCTGAATACTTCGTCGTGCTGGACCCGCGTCCGCCTTCAACTCCAGAGGTAATGAACTCAATTTCGGAGTCCCCGACGGACTTCGCCAACCGAACCTCGAGCCATGAGACAAGCTTTTCCGAACGCGTGAAGAGGTCCTTCCGCGGCCAGTCTTCGTTGCTCGCACGCAACTGTGACTGCAATTTCTCTAGGCGTTCCTGCGACATATCTCCCCCTCGTTTTGGTGACGAGGACCCCTTGTCCGCGCACTCGGGGACACCTTACCGTCCTGCTCCGACAACTCGGGCTGCCAAGGCAAACAAGCTGAGGCCTGAAGTTGGAAAACCAGTCTGGATAGTTGGTTTCGCTGCCCACAGCCGGGGACAGTCCTGATGGGTTATCCACCGCTACTGCTGCTGAGGGAGCTTTCCCGATGGCTCCCGATTCCAGCCGTGGATAACCCGGATTGACCCCAACTATGGACAGCGCGCGGGGCCACCTGGAGCGCTGGACCCACCACGCGATTTAGAACAGCCCTGCGGGCGGTTCCTCACAAGGAAGAGGAACAAGCTTGGAGCGGTGGCCGTCGTCCGGGCTGCAGCCCTTGAACGGCCCATCAGTTGAGAGCAGAACGGACATGTGGTGGTCTGCGTGGTCGCGCCACCACACACTCATCCCTGTGGTGCCGTCCAGGCGCAGGAATTCCCAGGCCCGCCAGAGCGCTTCGAGGCGGCTAATCGCTTCCGCGTGCTTCCACCACTGCGGGCACCATGTCACACCGCCCTGCACGTTGAGCTGCCGGCGGTAGCTGGTGGCCAGCTTGCCGCTGACGAATTCGGCGACGTTCGGGTAGAACAGTTCGGGCGCGTCCGAGTCCTCCTCGGCCGGTTCAGTGGGGGCTGCGGTGTCCTCCAGCTCGTCGTCCCACTCTCCCAGGCCCTCACTCATCAGAGGCACCCGCGGTGACCCACCGGTTCCCGGCTGCGGCCGCCGGTCTGTTCGCAGGGTCATGTGCGGCGATGGAGGCACACACCGCATCAGCCTGCGGACCGCTCATCCAAGGCACCGTCTCCAGCAATGCCGCAGGGGCGCCGGAGGCGAACATGATGGCGCGGCCACGAGGGAACGCGGCCAAGTCCGACACGTCCAGTGTGCGTTCTTTTCGGTCGTCGTCGTGGCTGTAGGAAGTGCCCTGTTTGGAGCGGCTTCTGGTCATGTTGGAATAGCGGTACTCCCCCACGAGTTGCGCGAGCTCGTTCAGGAACTCTGCTTCGGCGACACCGCCGCCGTAGACCTTGATGTTGGAGGCGCTCCAGAGCTTGCGCATGCCGTCGCGGCCCCACACTTCAACGCCTTGTGACCAGGACTGGAGGATGGTCATCAGGACGATGCCACGGGAGCCGTAGTGGCTGTAGAGGTTCGGCAGCTCGCGCCACCGGCAGACGTTGGCTGCTTCGTCCAGGACACCGACCATGGGCGTGGCCAGCCGGCCACCGGGTGAATGTACGGCGAGTTCTTCGGCGGCCTCGACCGTGGCCACGGTCAGCGCCGTCACCAGCGGGCCGGCGGTGCCTTTGCCTTCCTTGGAAAGGCTGTACAGGGTCCCCTTCGACCGGACGAATTCTGCCGGATCGAACTGGGGTCGCTCGTCCTTTTCACCCTGGGGTGTCACCCAGCGGGCGACCTGGCGGTTGGTGAGGCAGGAGGCCATCTGCAGCGCCGTGCCGTACACGCCGCCGCGTTGCTTTTCGGGTGCGTTGATTACGCCGCCGACGGCGTTGGAGGTCTGGGTGAAGCCGTGGGCCTTGAGGATGTCCACGGCTTCATCGTCAGCGGGATGGGTCAGCCAGGTGTGAACCTGCGTGATCGGGCGGCCGTCTAAGGCTGCGGCGAGCAGGAGCCCGGCAAGGAGATCCTGACCGGCGGGATCAAAGTAGGCATCCGTTTTGGCGTCCGAGCCGCGGGAACCGGCGGCGAAGTGATCGGCCAGGCGTGCCGCTTTCACTTCGTCCGTGACATAGGACAGAGGGTTCCACCACCAGGAAGGTTCCTCGAGGGCGACGGACTGCGGGTCGAACACCCAGACCGGACCCTCGGCGGCCCGGACGTCGCGGGTCCCATCAACGATGTCCCGCTTGTTCGAGGTCACCAACGCGGACCCCGGGGCGGCGAGGATGGCAGGGATGGCCCTTGACGTCGTCTTGCCCGTCCTGGGGCCCCAGATGTCGATGTGCATGTCTTCCCAGGAGCCGTAGACCATTTGCCCGCCGAGAACGGTCTTTCCGACCGGGACGCCGGGTGAGCCTTTCACTCCGAGACGCTCGGCGGTGGCCGTGGCCCCGCGCAGGCTCAGGGCACGCAAGTCCCGGCCTTTGGCCATGTGCTGGGCTGCGGCGTCCACGCGGGAACGCTTGGACCGTTTGCGCAGCACCGCACGGATCACCAGAACAGCCACGAGGATGATGAGGACGCCGAAGCCAATCAATACCCAGGTGGCGGCCGCCGGCCACGTGACCTTCTGCGATAACAAGCCGATGACCAGTTCAAACGGATTCGCCGGGAGTTCCTGGCCGTCGCCGGTCAGTATCGACCCTAGGTGAACTGCCCCGGTAACCGAGCCAACTCCAAGCACCACGGCGGTAATAAAGATCCAAAGCAGTACCGTCTCACCGTCGAGCCGCGAGCGTTTGCTGTTGTTGGGTGAACCCACGAGTCTTCTCCTTATCCTTGAATCCGGCGGCGTTTACGTCGGAACGGGAGTGGTTCCCCCAGCTGTTTGTAGATCCAACTGCCGACAAGGGGGACTAGACCGGCCATGACGCCGATTAGGAAGGTCTGGTTGCTTTGTCGTTCCAGCCGTCCTAGGACGACCGTTGATCCGTGCGCTGCAAAGGATCCGTTGCCGGATTTGCTCCAGTGCAAGGTTTCGGGATCACGCGGTTCAGGCGAAACAATCTCAATTTTCTCGTCAGAGGTTAGGGAGCGGTATGTAACGTCCAGCGACGTCACATCCGGATGGAAAAGGTGTCTGGGACCGACGTTTTTCTCTAGAGGTGACAGGGAATCCGGTTCTCCGTGTCCCGAGCCCACCCGGGGCAGGTGAAAAGCTGTCCTAGAAGAGCCAGACGACGACCAATCGTCAGTGGAACGCGCCGCCAAAGTAAAACGCATAGGGTTGACAGTGCGGTTTAAGGTTGCAGAGAGCACCTGGTATCCGTCCCCTCGGCTCAATGGCCGCAAAATCTCGCCGTCGGTGCACGTGGGAGAGTTACCTCCGGACTCATAGACGTCAACTTCTAAGCTGCAATTCCCGACAGGGGGGACCAGACGCTGGTCAGGACGTCGGAAGCCTTCGCCTTGGAAGGCGATGCTGACCCCTACAGAGTCGCCCTGGTAACTCGAATCTACGGTCAGCAGCAAAAAGACCATATTGATTTCCTCGCCGGAACGGCTGACGGTCTCACTGAAATCAATAGCCGCCTGCAGCGGCACCCCAGGTCGATCCGTGAAGATCAGTATCTGTTGGTCAGTTTCTGGCTGGTTGGGTGAAGCGGATATTGCGAAGAACCAGGTAAATAAACCTAGGAAAGCTGCGCAAGACAAAGCTACGCTTGCCGTAACTCTTAGCCACAGCGGGGCCGCTGGCTGCGCGGTCTCGAGTGGCTTGTTGAGAGCCCTGCTCTTCCTAATGGCGGGGCTTCTGCGACGAGGTTTCATGGATTCTCGTGATCGTGCCAGCGCTTGTTGGTGTCGTGCAGCCGCTCCTCGACGCTGGTCAGCTTGAGCGCGACCGGGATCCCGGGGCGGCCGCCGACTTTGAAGAGGAACTTGCCCAGGCCCGGGCGTACCCGTTTGCGGGAGCCGCCGACGTCGGTCCATGACCCGGGGTCTGCCCACGAGATGAGGCGGGCTTGTTCGGCCCGGGAGAGGGCGACGGCTTTGTTGAGTTTTTCCATTTCGGCCCCGGGGAGCGCGCCGCAGACGACCATGCCGGAGCGTTCGACGAATCCGCGGGCTTTCATCCGTTCGGATTCGGTGGGCAGGGCTTCGAGGTCGCTCATGGTGTGTGTGATCATGGCTTGCCCGACGCCCTCGGTCCGGTTCAGGCGGGTCAGCGAGTCAACCCGGTCGACCATGCCTTCACCGGAGCGCAGGGCACGCCACAGTTCGTCCATGACGACGAAGTAGTTCCGGCGCGGCTCCAGGCCAGCGTCTGCCAGGGTGTGGGCGACCTGGACGGTGGCGAACCCGGTTGACCAGCAGGCCAGCAGGCAGGCCGCTTGGATGTCCCTCTGCGTGTCGGAGATTCCTGACAGGTCGAAGACCACGGGTTTGGTCAGGTCCATCGGCTGGTCGGTGGGCTGGGAGAACATGTCCGAGAACCGGCCCGAGCCGTCGAGGGAGTACAGCGACTGGCGCAGCTGGTCGGTCGCGTCGAGGTAGCGGCTCATGTCGCCGCGGTCCAGCGCGATGGCCCGCAGCTCGTCGGGGGCGTCTTTGATGACCTCGATCAGGTCCCCGATCAGGGGAACGCGGTCCAGGCGCTCGTCCAGGATGTGCAGTGCCCGGTCAATCAGGGATTCCTCGTGGGCGCTGGGCTTTGCGTTCCGCACGATGGTGATCAGCGCCGTGATCATGTTCAGGCGCCGGTTGTGCGAGTCTGCCATCAGCTGTTCTGCCAGCTTCTCCGCCTTCACCGCGGCAGCGATCAGCGGCGCGGCCCCAGCTTGGTCGCCATCTGGATCGTTCAGGGTCCGATTCGCCTTGGCCCGGTGTTCCTCGGCCGAGGCGAGCAGCCTGACGGCGGCCCCCGTGGCTTCACCGGGGTCCAGGACGTTCAAGTGGCCGCGGCCAGGACCCAGACTGATGACCTGCCCGCCGAGGGCTTCGATCAGGTCAACGTAGTCCGGCTTCAGGTCACCAAGGATTAAGGGGTTGATGCTGCGCCCTGCCAAGCCCAGGACGATGTGCCGGACCAGGGTGGACTTGCCGTAGTGCGGCAGGCCGAGGACGAACATGGAGGGGTTGTTGATCATTCCATGCATGAACCAGCTGATCGGATCGGCGCCGAAGGGTGCTCCGGTGTCGGTGTGAACGCCGATCGGCACTCCCAGGATCGGGGTGCCGGACCCGCCCACGAACGGCCAGAGACCGCAGACCTGGACCGAGGTTCCGCGCCATTCGTCGGCTGCCGTGACGTAGACGGCTTCGCCCTGTCCGCGGCCGCGCCAGCCCCGCAGACCCGGGCGGCGGGCGACCGCGGCGGCGAGCTTCGTGGCCGGGGCCGGTGTGCGCTGGTGCTTGGTCTTGCTGCCGAACATCACATGGCCTCGCGGATCTCTTCGGGAACCTTCAAGTGCTTGGGCAGGACCAGCCCCAGTGGCAGGGACGCGGCAAACGCAGAATCCTGCGAACCGTAAGCGCGGCGCAACAGCAGACGTGCCGACGGGCCGAGGTTGCCCTCCACGACGGCCACGGCGTCCTCAAGGTCACGGGAGGACAGCACCGTGGCCGTGACCACCATGCCGAAGTTGACCAGCCCTGCGCCCTTGGCTTCCTCCGCTGCGGTGGCCTGCGCCGCACGGGCATCGACCAGGGCACGGGCGGTGGGCCGGTTGGTCGAGGAGGCCCGGGTCAGGGCGCTGGTCTGGTCCGATTCCACGATGGCGGCCGCGCGGCCGGCTTCGATCGGCCGGTACAGCAAGGTGACGCGCTTGCGGTCGATCTCCCCGTGCGGTGCGACGAGGCGGCCCAGCGCTGATGCCAGGATGTGTCCGCGCGGGGCGCCCGTCATCGTCCAGGACACTGAGTGCCCGGAATCGTGGCGGTAGCCGTCCCAGTTGGATTGGTGCGCGGATGGTCCGACGTCGCCCCAGTCCAGGTCAACGGGTGTGCCCTGATAGTGGGCTTCGTCGATGAGCCGGGCCGCTGCAGGGTCGTAAGCGACCCGAACGACCTCACAGAGTTCCTGGGCGTTCAACGGTGCGCATGCCCCGGCGCCGGTGGATTCCAGACGCTCGGTCAGGCTGGGAAGCCGTGAGGCGAGATCCCTTGCGATCTCTTCTGCTGTGCGTCGTTTGCCGCCGGCCCGGGCAGCGGCGCTGAACGTCAGCGCGACCCAGGCACGGATCGTGGCCGATCCCTGCGGGTAGGTGTTCAAGGCCTCCCGGAGCATGGCCTTGGCAATGTCCGGGGCGTCGTCGTGGATGTTCGATTCAACTTCCCGGCGCAGCCGTGCCCCGGAATCGGGCGCGGTTTCGACCGTGACGGATGCAGCCACGACGGCAGGTTCATTCGATAACGAAGCGAGCCAACCGCCCCAGTTAGCCACCCATGCATCAACCTGCTCGGGATCAACCAGGGACGCACCGTCGGGCTGGGTGCCGAAGACAACGGTGTAATGCGCGGTGGCGGGAAGATGGATCAGCGCGAACGGGCGGTCATAGGAGTCGGTGAACTCGTAAAGCTTGGAACTGGCAGAGATCCCCGGCAGCTGGAACTCGCCCCAAGGCGTCAGTCCCAGCGGACCGGAGCGGTAGATGTTGGCGCGTCTGCGCCGTGCTGAGCGGAACGCCAGCCGGGCGAAGACCCGCTCCCCTACGGACTTGTTGTGCTTGTCGGTCACCGAGACGACGGCCAGCGCCATCCCAAGGACGAGCAAAGCAATGAGCCCGGCGAGCCAGCCGCCGACAAAGAGACAGATCACCGTGATGATGAGGCCAACAAACAAACCGGCTGTTGCCAGCCCACCAAGGGTGCCGATGCCTGCCTTACGCGGACGCCGCCAGTTGCCGTAAGTCGGTTCCCTGTATGTGTTCTCTATAGCGGCCATTTCAGGCACCCCCCGTGGATTCTTCGCTCATGTCTTTGATGGCACCGGAAGCGGCCTGGCCTGCTTCGACGCCCTTCTGTGCTGCCAGTACGGCGACACCGCCCGCGCCCGCCGCCAAAGCGCCACCGCTCGCGGCTGCTCCGCTGCCTGCAGCAGCACTGCCGGCACCGGGAGATGCTGCCGCGCCAGTGGCTCCGGCGCTCCGGGTACCTGTCTTCCCCGCTGTGCCGGACGTTCCTGCCGTTCCCTGGCTGCCAGTGCCCGAGGGGCCCTGCGATCCAGGGCTTTGGCTCGAGGTGCTGCTGGTTGTCGTTGAGCTGGTGGATGATCCGCCGCCGCGTCCGGCGCTGCCCATGCTGATTGCGCCGGAAGCCAGTGCGCCGACCGTCCCTGCTGCCAGAGCGCCACCGCCGCCAGCGACAGCACCAACCATCGGGGTGACGAACCGCATGAGGGCTGGCATGGCGAACAAAGCAATGGTCATCAGAGCCAGCCCGGTGACCGTACTCAGCAGCGCGGAGCCAAAGTCCTTGCCGTCACCAACGTTCCCGAAGATCTTGCTGCCGCTGAGCTGGAAGGCCGTCGCGTAGACGATGGCGGCCGCGGGCTTGTAGAGAATGAAAGCGATCAGCCAAGCTGTGCACTTCTGGAACCAACCCCTGCCTGCCTCGGTGTTGCTGAAAGCTGCAGCCGTAGGGAAGATCCCTGTCAGGATGACGAGCAGGCCACCGCGGATGATCATGAGCACGATCTGCATTACGGAGGCCAGAATCGCAATGAGCCCCAGGAGAATGATCATGATCGACCCGATCGGGCTGGTGGCCGAAAGCGCCAACAGGGCGGTGATGTTTTCGTTGAACGAGGTCCCGTTCGTGGAGTTAGTGATGATCCAGGCTGAGAACTGATCAGCCGCGACTGTCAGCAGTCCCACTGCTGCCACACCGGCGCCGGAGACGACGATTAGGGTCGCCAGCGAACGCACCAGATCCCGCAAGGGGGCACCCCTGCGCTCAATCGTCATCTTGGCTGCACCCACGAGGACAGACATCACCGCCAGGGAAGCGGTCCAGAAGTAGAGACTGTTCTGCAGGAACAACACCGGGTCACTCGCGGTGGACCCTCCCGGGGCTGCGGTTAGAGCGGGCGTTCCCACGTTCAGCCAAAATGTCCCGAGTGTTTGGACTGTTTGTCCAACGGCATCGGCAATAGCTTTTGCCATGTTCTTGACGGCATCATTGGCGACGTCCTCTAAGGCCGCGCCTGCATGGCAGCCGATGCTGAAGGCGTCCCATCCTTCGCAGGCCATCAGACACCAGACCAGGGAATGTACCCGGACAAGTCACTTATCTGTCCCCCGCCCGTGCTGCCGGTTGCGGGAACAACAACCTTCCAGTCGCCGCTGTGCCACTGGAGCGGAACAGGAACGGAAACCAGCGCACCGTTGCTGCCCTTTGCAGCAATGACGATCACGGCTCGATCGGGGTCATACGAGCGGATCTGGAAGCCGGCGATCTGCGCTGTCACAGCTGATGTCGCTTGCGGCTCAGGCTGATTCAGCAGTGCATCGCGTTCGGGTCCAGGGACTGCTAGCTCCTCATAAACCAGCCGAGCCTTCCCCGTGGCGGACAGTACGGCGACGTTCGACGCGGCGTACAGGGCTCCCATGGGTGAGTGTGCGAAGCAGGAGCGGAGGCCGTTGGCTTCGGTCTTGCCGGGGCCGAAATGCGTGGGCGATGTTGGTGCGGCGATCTTGCCGACCAGTTCCCATTTGGTGTCGGCGGGTGTAGTGGCCGGCTTGGCCTGGTCACCGGATGGCAGGCCGCACACGCTGGCCGCCGCCGTCGCCGTAGGTTCGCCGCTGCTGGTGCTCGTGCTGGTGGTGCTCGGTTCAGGGGACGTTGTTCCGCCGCCTCTGGGAACCAGGGCCAGGATTATCCCGAGCGCGACAATGATCGCCACGACAACGGCCGAGATGATGAACTTAGGTTTGGTCAGCGGATTCTGGTCTTCGTTCACTGTCGGTTCAGTCATGGCTCGGCTCCTTAGACCAAGGCGCCTACGACGCCGCCGGCGGAGGCTGCCAGGATGCAGCCGCCGAGGACCCATGCCAGGCGACCGGCATGCTCGCCGCCCTCGCCGCGTCGGTTATTGATCATCATCGTTCCGGCCGTGACCAGGATGCCCGCGACTGCCAAGCCGAAGACGATCCATGCGACCCATTTGAGGATCGTCAGCAAACCTTCAGAGCCGGGAGGTGCCTCACCTGTGCCCGGGTTCGGTATCTCGGTGATGGCAAAGCTTGACCATTCCATGGCCTTGGAAAACAACATGAGTTTCTACTTTCTACTTAGCCGGGAGTCCGGCAGTGGCAGTTACTGCGATGTGCACCTGTTCAAGGGTGGTGCGGGCTTCTTTGGGAAGTTCCTCGGTGGCGATGTCATGGCCGTAGCGCCATGCGTCTACCCACGGGAAATGCCACATGTGGGGCACTCCCCCGCCGACGACGCGGGCGAAGTCGCGGATCTCTTTGGGGAGCCGTCCGGGAGCGTCAGCCATGACCATGAGGCCAGCGACGTGGATCCCGGGAAGAGAACCGGAAGCCCATTCCGTTGCCGCCAGCCGTGCTGCGCGAAGGCCCGGGATATTGGACCGGGCAACCAGGACGATCACGGATCCGGCTGCCGTCAAAGGCCACTGATGCTCGGCAGCCTTGGTTCCCTTGTCTAGGCGTGCAAGCGACGTTTCGCCGGCGCCGCCGTGGACGCCAAGCCACCAGAAGCTCGGTTCCCTCCCCGTAGCGTTCCTGCGGGGAAGCCGGTCAGCTTGGTCCGGTTGCGGAACACTCAGCTGTGGCCTGGTCGCCCCCATAGGGATGAACGGCGGCTCTTCCGGGATGGCTGGAACGGGTTCGTCGATAGTTTCTGCGCCGAGCGTCACCCAGCGATTCTTTGAGACCGGCATTTCACTTCCCCTACTAATGTCCGCAAAGATCGTATCGGTACCATCCGACACGAAAGGCCAAAAGTGACCGCAAACAACAGCTTTAGTACCTTTCAGTCACGCCTAGTACACCACAGTACCAATTTGTGGTCTACGATGGCTCTATGCGGTGGGACGGACTGAGCGTGGACCCCAAGTACCTGGAAGCACTCTTCGCCAAGTACCCGGAGCGTCTTACGCCTCAGGACCTCGAAGAGATCTTCGGGTTGTCCCGAAACACCGTCTACCGCTGGCTCCAAACCGGAGTGATTCCTGCTTACCAAGTCGAGAAGACATGGTTGATCGCCAGAGATCAAGTCAAGGACTGGGTGTGGGAGAACCGGAACACACTCAGGAAGGGCCAGACACCGGAAGTGAACGACGAGGACCAGCCCTAGGGCGAAGCAGCCGAGCAGATGTGAGGGGGACACATGCAATCACGAACGAGCGCTCCTGCGCTGGCCGCCGGCGCCGGCCTTGCACCCGTCGGCTTGGTACTGTCCATCATCCTGTTCGGCGGGGGCTCCCAGGCCGCTGCCGACGTCTGCTCACCGACCGGATCCAGCGTCAGCGTTGACGCAAGCCAGCTGCCCAAGGTGGCTGTCGGCGGCTACGAGGGCGAACAGCTGAAGAACGCGGCCCTGATCATCAACGCAGGCAAAACCCTTGGCCTGTCGGCCCGGGGGCAGACGATCGGTGTCATGACGGCTATGGGCGAATCCGGGCTTCGGGTCCTGGACCACGGCGACGGCCCGGGACCTGACTCCCGGGGACTGTTCCAGCAGCGCGACAACGGCGCGTGGGGAACCTACCCGGACCGCATGAACCCCACGACGTCAGCCACGAACTTCTTCACCGCCCTGCAGAAGGTCAGCGGGTGGGAACAGCTCGAACCCACCACGGCCGCGCACAGGGTCCAGCGCAACGCCGACCCGTTCCACTACCAGTCCTACTGGGCGGCCGCCGTCGAGGTCGTCGCCGCCCTGGCCGACGTGCAGATCACCGATGCCGGCGGGGAAAGCTCCTGCGGCATTCCCGGGCAATCCGGCAAAGACGATGACCTGCCGTGGCGCACAGCCAAGATCTACGAGCCATCCCCGCTGGGCATGTACAACCGCGAATGCGTCGACTTCGCCCTCTGGCGCGTCAACCAGCAGTTCGGCAGCACCACCACCCCCTACAAGATCCTGAACGGCACCTTCCGGCCTGACGGCGCCGTGCTCGGCTCAGCCCTTACCTGGAAAAACGGCTGGGACGCCAAGGGCTGGCCCACCGGTGGAACACCCCGTGTCGGCGCTGTCGTCTGGTACTCCCCCGGCACCGGAGGCGCCGACGGCACCTACGGCCACGTCGCCGTCGTCAAAGCCGTCAACGGAGACGGCAGCTTCCTGGAAGAGGGCTACAACGGCAACCCCGCCCCGAACGACCACACCTACTACACCCGCACAGTAAAGAACAGCACTCCCAGCGCCTTTCTCTACCTGCCCGGCAGCGACTCACCGGAGGAACCATGAAACACGCCCTGACAGCCCTCACGGCCCTGCTCGTGTGCACGGCCTGCGCGCCGGTATCCAGCTCAACACCCCCGGAACCGTCGCCCAGCACTTCCGCCGCCACCCCAGCCACTCTCAGCGCAGGCGGTAAGCCCCAAGCTCCCGGCGGCACAGCACCGGCCACCCTGGGCATCGACTGGGACGAGGCAAGCAAAACAGCCGCGCTGGAAACCGCGACCAAGGCCATGACGCTGTACGCCCGTCCCACGGTCCCGGACAAACAATGGATCCAGGAGCTCGGGCAGCTCCTGACCGCCCAAGCAACCGCTGATTACCAATACGTTGACCCGGCCAACATCCCGGCCACCAGGATCACCGGAACCGGCCAGCTCAGGATCGATGAGAACAACGGTTTCGGCTGCCATGTCGTCTTTCCCACCGATGCCGGCGACTACGACGTGCAACTGCTCCGCAGCGCAGCCGACAAGCCTTGGCAGGTCAACCGTTTCACGCCCCCGAACGGCACAAAGTAAGGACAGATGATGGAAACTCAAGCGCTCGACTTCCCCAAGATCAACGCCGTTCTACGCACTAACGGAACCGGCGAAGTCACCATCAACGGGACCTCCCACGCGATCGAGGCCGCCGACGAAGCCGCCGTCCTTAGCGATGCATTACGGATCATCACTGAAACCGCTGCTCAGCTCGGCCGACCCGTCCGCGTCAGCACCACTGACCCGGACGGGCAGGGCCTCATCATCGTCTCCCCCGAGGGCGTCGTCAGCGAGGCCGCACCGATCAAGGCCACCCCGAAGCGGGAGCAGGACCGTCTGCCCGTTACGGCATCCCCTTCGCTGGAAACGGCCAAGGCCACGACCACGGCCGCGCCTGCACCTACGCCTGTTTCGGTTCCCGACGACTCTCCGTCCGAGGAGGCGCCGGCACAAGCTGCCGACGCTGCGCCGGTGACCTTCAGCGCAGCCGTTACAGCCGCACCCGCCGAGGGGCCCGCACCGGCTGCCAAAGCAGCCGCTGTGGAGCCTGCCACTCGGCGCAGCCTCAAAGACACTTCGTTCCTCATTAGCGCGCCCGTGCTCCAGCCGGCCACGCGCGGCTGGCGCGGCATTCTCAGCCGCATCGGCCTCCGCATGGACCCATCACCCGAAGAGCTGGCCGAACGCGAGGACATCCGCACAGTGAGCCAGCACTGGCCCGGCCCCCGCACCGTAGCTGTCGTCAACCGCAAGGGCGGAGCGAACAAGACTCCCACCGTCGTCATGCTCAGCGCGATCCTGGCCCGCTACAGCGGCGCGGCGACCGTGGCCTGGGACAACAACGAATCACAAGGCACGCTCGGCTGGCGCACCGAAAAGGGTGGCCATGACAACAGCGTCCTGGATCTCATCGACTCGTCCCAGGCTCTGCTCTCCCCCAGCGCCCAAGCAGCCGAGATCGCCCAATTCGTCCACCACCAGACCTCGGACAAGTTCGACGTCCTGCGCTCAGACGAGAACGAGGAGGGCGACCACGAAGTGACCGCAGAGGAGGTGGACATCGCCCACCAAGTACTCACCCGCTACTACCGTCTGATCGTCATGGACTCCGGAAACACGGCCCGCGCCGCAAATTGGCGGCGAATGATCCACCACACCAACCAGCTCGTGGTCCCCGTGACAGCCATCGAAGACCGCGCCGAGGCCGCGCGCCTGACCCTCCAAACGCTCGAATCCCGCGGCGGCCACGACGCCGAGCTGGCCCGCAACGCCGTCGTCATCGTGTCCGAGTCCACCGACGCCAAGCGCAGCATGAGCGGCGATGCGCTCAAGCGCGCCAAGGATGAGGCCCGGCGGATCGCTGACGGCTTCGCCCCCCATGTACGAGCCGTAGTCCGCATCCCCTACGACCCCGCCCTGGTCAACGGCCCCATCCGCTACAAGGCCCTCCAACCAGCCACCCAACGCGCCTGGCTCGCCGCGGCTGCCGCGGTGGCTAAAGGCTTCTGACCTCGTCTAATGGAAACGACACGCCGAACGGGCCGCGCAGTTAACGGTACCGGTACCTATAGGCTCGGGCTTATGAGTACAGCCATCCACAGACGCGTACGGGGTACAGGGGCCGGCAACGTCGTCCTCAAAGTTGACGTTGCTGCCGATGCTAAAGCTCTGGTGGAACGTCTTGCCACCCACATGGGACTCTCCAAAGGACAGGCAGCCGAACGCCTCCTGATGAGCATCCGGCTGGATGCTCGCGGGTTGCCTATTTGGCCTGACATAGACGACTACCAGGAACAAGGAGCCCTGCCTATCGATAAGGCTTCCTAACGGAAGAAGGCCCCTCCTAAAAGGAGGGACCTTCCTAATCCTTCGCTCAGATCCCTCATCCGCCAAGATCCGGATCCGAGCTGTTACAACACCCACGCTGTGGGTGCCATTTGTGTTACCTCGAAAGGAACTACTGTCCTTATGGTACCGGAACCGGTATTGACGTCAACGCATGCCCTTGTGAGTGTCGCTCCACGTCCCACACCGGAAGATGCATGGGGTCTTGCTCCGCTGATTGCTGGCGCGCCTTCGTACCGGTTGGGGCGGTGGATTGGGCAGAGGTTTCAATATCCTCGGCCGAAAAATGCGCCGAAGATCACTCGTTCTTTGCCGGGACATCCTGCTGCTGTAATGGTGCACGGCACGGATGGCCGAGTCTCCACGCTGTGCTTGGACTTTGATACCTCGAAGGCGCTGAAGGGCGTGGTGGACGCGGACGCGGTCCGGGTGGGCCGATTGTTGTCGGAGTGCGGCATGAGGTTCGTGGAGGATTTCTCCCCCAGCGGTGGACGACACTTGTACGTGCCGCTGCACGACCGGATGGACGCAGCAGAGGCCCGGGAACTGGTCGAAGCGCTAGCCCTTATGGCCACCAGTCTTGACCCGAGCCCCCACCAGAACATCACAGACGGGTGCATCCGTGTCCCAGGAACAATCCACAAGTCCGGTGGACACCAAACCCTCATCACTCCCCTGTCCCAGGCGTACGACATCTTGCGCCACCGCAACTCAGCACGGGGCTTAGTGCAGCTGCGTACGGCGTTGGCGCCGGAACTGGCCCGCAAACGCGCACTCAAAGCCCGAGAAGCGAAGACCGTCGCCGCTCAACGGACCGGCGGGCTACCGGCGCTCTCACTGAAATCCAGTAGTGAGACCCCGCTGCGACGGGTCGCGCGAACCGGTTTGTACGACACGGCTAAGTACAAGGGCCCGTCCGAGGCCCGAATGGCCGTGCTGAACCATTTCAGTGCCTGTGGCTGGTCCCTGCAGCACGTAGAAAACGAACTCGCCGGCCAGTTCCCGGGCCTAGCTGCCCTCTACGGATCTGCAGAACGCCAGGCAAGGCTCCTTCCTTACGAGTGGGCCAAAGCCCAGGCCTTCACCGGCGCAGCTTCGAGCACGCGAAAACCGCTCCCCCGTAATCGCGGGGAAAGGAGTGCACTTATTAACAACACAAGCCCCACATTAACCACCGGGGGGGCAAGCAAACCCAGCAGTGCTGCTGTACATCAACTCGTGAACGATTTGGAAAACGTTCTTTATGCAGTCCTTGACCACAGACTCCAAAAACGCGGTCGCGAAGGCCTCAGCCTCCGTCTACTGATCCGCGGATTGTTGGGATACATGCGGGCTAAAGAAACAGACATCCTTGATGTCGGTTGCCGCACTCTTGCTGTCGCGATGGGCAAACATCACGTCACCATCGCCAGGCTGTTACCCATCCTGGTTCAAGCTTCTGATGGGATCCTCACTAAGATCGCCGACGCACGTCAGAAAGCGGCCGATGTTTACCTCATTCAACTCCCCGAGCACTACCAACAACTTGCACGGGAACTAACGTGGCGGAAAGGAAAAATCCACGCCATCCGCCCGGTGTTTCGGGCCCTGGGAGACGTGGCTGCCCTTGCTTACGAGGCAATCGAACGCGGGCGCCACTCCCCCACCACCGCGGAAGTAGCCCGTAACAGTGGTGTCAGCCGCAACGCCTGCTCGGCCGCATTGGCTGAGATGGAGACACTCGGTATGATCCAGCGCCACGGTGGAGTGTGGAAAACCACTTCAGTGAACCTCCGCATGCTCGCTGCCAGGCTCGGAGTGCTCGACGACTACCTTGCCCACATCCGCCGGAACCGTCACGAACGCGCGATCTGGCATGCCTACCTTGATAGGTTCAAGCCACTGCAGCTTGGGATCGCTGAGGTCGACTTGTTTGATCCTGAAAGGGATGAGTATTGGCTACCCCCGGATGATGCGGCAGTGTGGCGAATTGCTCAGCCGGCATAGGTCCCTGGTGCAGTTTATTTCGCTGCTAGCTACCAAAATGCTAGCGATCCGATAGTGCTCTAGTAGCTTCTCGCTAGCACCGCGTTTCAAGTCGGTCCGGCATCCCTACTGCGCGTGGGTGGCGATTGCGTCCAGTTTACGCTCGTCCAGCAGTTTGAGGTTGGTCCTCAGTCGCGGTTGTGTAGTGGGTTTGATAGCACTTTGAAACTGCTCCTAGGCTCGGGCATACATTGGTCCGCCGCCCGCGTACTGATACTACTTTCATAGTGCTATCGAATAAGTAGTGTTTCGCTAGCAAATCAGCCTCTCTGCAGTCGCCAGCTTGTCCCTCCCCCGTCTCACAGTCACTAGCAAATCGATAGTGATTCAATAGCGGTTTAGTAGCGAGCGAAGCAGTATTCGATATGACGCATGACCTCGAGTCAGGGGGTGAGTAACGATGAGTAACGGCTGAGCTTGAGCTTCGGGCTTGCCGACGGCCTGGGCCTTCATCGCTCGAGGATATTGTTTTGATAGTGAAGTGATAGCAGTTTGAAACTGCTGTCACCGTTTCGGAGGACCTGATCTCGATTCGGCCTATTTAATACTGCTTTCATAGTGCTATCAAACAGGTAGCGTGTCGCTAGCCTTTTGCTATCAACCTCGGCATTAGGTTGGAGGCATGATCATTGTTGTGGGTAGCGAAAAGGGCGGCGTAGGCAAGTCCACGGTTGTAACTAACCTTGCTGTTGAGCTGGCGAAGCGGGGGATGCGCATAGCGGTCGTGGACGGTGACCGGCAGCGCTCCACTGCTCGTTGGGCCGTAGACCGCGAAGAGGCCGGGCATGAACCTCGCATCTTTGTAGTGGAGAAACTGGGCAGCCTGCACGAGACATTGCGTGAACTGGATACGAGCTATGACGTTGTCCTTGTCGATGTGGCAGGGAAGGACAGCAAGGAGATGCGCACAGCCATGACTGCGGCCCATCAGTTGTTGATCCTGACGCAATCGAGTCAATTTGATCTCGACACACTCGCGACTGTCGATAGGTTGATCGAAACTGCCCGTGACTTCAATCCCTCCCTTCGAGTCAGGGGGGCTCTTACGCGGGTATCAACCAACGCGTTCGAATCTGAAAGTGGCGACGCCAGGGATTACCTTTCCGACTATCCGAGTATCGAACCACTGCGAACCGTTCTGTACGAGCGCAAGGCTTATCGAGACGTGGTGGGGGAGGGGCTCGGAGTTGTTGAGTGGAAGAACCCTAAAGCTGCGAGGGAAATCCGGGGGCTGGTAGAGGAGTTGATGGGGTAGTGGCAATCAAGAAACGGTCCGCGTCCGAGAAGGCTAGGGATGAGGCTATCGAGGCGTTTGGCAATGCCGCTGAACCACTATTGGCCTCGCCTGCTGTCAGCGCTGAGCGCGGAACTCCAGCCAGGCCCAGTGTCACGCCCACACTTAGTGATTCGAGGGACAAGGGGACTGCCAGAACGATGTTGCTTCGTTTTGACGAGGACCGTGAGCTCATGGACTTACTTGCGGACGTCGCGAAGCTCGAAGGCCGCAAGAAGCATCCGATGGCATTGCGCGCTCTTAGAATCGGTCTCGAGCAGGTCCGCGACAGTTACGAGTAAGTAAGCCACCCGGATCGGTGGAGTTGCTATCAAGTTGATAGCAACTCCATAGCAGTCGCAAGATAGTTGGCTCAAAGCGACGCCGTGGCCGGTTGGAGGAAATGCAGCCACAGTGGTTTGACGCGATCAAAGCAGACAAGGCCTGAGTTTCCCACCAACTTGGCTCCGGATCCCCTTAGCACTTCACCACCCAACGCCGACGGACGTGCGCAACCTCTGATCTTTTAGCGAGACAGCAACCGTTCTGGAGCTATCGCCGGCGTTTACTCATAACCCAGGCCAACGTAGCTCCAGCAAGGGCTAGAAGTGCGGGTGCTGCGATTAAACGGAGGTAGTCAGGAGGGACTGGTACATCGGGCCTGCTGCCTAGAGATGGCGTCAGCTCTCCTGCCTCTTCTGCTACAGGCGCCCTGCGTGTCGGTGACGGTCGAAAAGTGAGCCATTGTGACGGTTGAAAACTGAGCCACCCGTTCCAAACGATTGTGCACGGTCCTGACACATAGCTGACAGTCCGTTGGCGGGACATCGCTGACACTCTTAATCAGATGAGAGTGATGAGCGTGAACGATCGTTGGCTGGAAATCCTGTTGGCA